>JBKPDT010000359.1:0-1828 GCA_046728035.1 Candidatus Methylomirabilota bacterium
ATGCGAGGGCTGGGCGCTCGACCAGCCGGTGCGGACGATGTAGGGGCTGCGCTTGCGCTGGGTGATGTCCTCCGCGGAGACGATGGGGAAGATCGTCGGCACTTTCTTCCCATCCACGTAGGGCGCGACGGCATAGCCCACGGCCGCGGACAGCGGCCCCACCACCACGTGCACGCCCTGGCTCTCGATCAGGCTCCGCGCCTTCGCGAGCCCGGTGGGCGGCTTGCCCTCGTCGTCCTCGGTGATGAGCTTCACCTCGCGGCCGGCGAGCTTCCAGCCCTGCTCGTCGAAGAAGAGCTGGAAGCCGTTGGCCATGTCCTTGCCGTTGGCGGCGAGGGGGCCGGTCTCGGGGATGAGCAGGCCCACCTTGATCGGGCCCTTCTGCGCGGGCGCCCGCGCGGGCACGACGAGGAGGACGGCGGCGAGCACCATCGTGAGAATTGGGGTGAGCGCGAAGAGCTTTCGCATGAGCCTCTCCCTCGGCGGCCGGGGGGCCGCGGGTCAGGTATCGAGCGCCTTCAGAATCTCGTCGGTGGACAGCGGCCAGCCGATGGCCGCTGCGATGAGGCGGAGCGCGAAGCGATGCATGTCCTCGCCGTCCATCGAGTCCACCGCCTCGGCGGCGACCACCACGCGGAAGTCGCGGTTGGTCGCCTCGAAGCCCGCGCAGAGGACGCAGGTGGTGGTGTTGATGCCGGCGAGGATCAGGGTATTCGCGCCGAGCCGGCGCAGGACGAACTCCAGGTCGGTGGCGAGGAAGACGCTGTAGCGCTTCTTGCCGCCCACCACGAGGTCGCGTGGGTCCTGGAGCTCCGACATGATCTCGGTGCCGGGGCTGCCCGCGAGGTTGTGGCGGAGGATGCCGCGCCGGGCCTTGGCGGGATCATCGTGAGCCGCCTTCCAGAAGGGGTTGGCGGCGATCTCCCCGGGCTCGCGGTACTCGGTGACAATGTGGACGACGGGCACGCCCCGCTCACGCAGCCCGGCGAGGAGGGCGGCGGCGCGCTTCACCACCGGACCGCAGCGGTCGGCGGGCAGGGGCAGGGTGGCCACGGCGGGGTCGAGGTGCCCCCGGTGCATGTCGATCACCACCGCCGCGGTGGTCCTGGGATCGAGCCGGATCATTGACGCGCGCTCGCGCAGAGAGTTAGCACAGCCCCCGCGTGGGGGCAATGCGTCTCAGGCCATTACCTGGCCACCATTGACGTCGAGGGTGGCGCCGTTGATGAACGCGGCCGCGTCGGAGGCGAGGAACACCACGGCATCGGCGATCTCCCCCGGCTCGCCGAGCCGCCGCACGGGGATGGCCTGGGCCACGCGGAGCGTCTCCTCCGGTGTGCGGGCCTTGAGCACGCGCTCGGTGGCGGTGGTGCCCGGCGCCACCGCGTTCACCGTGATGCCGTCGGCGCCGACCTCGAGGGCGAGATGACGGGTGAGGCCGATGACGCCGGCCTTGGCCGCGGCGTAGTGGGAGGTGACCCGCACGGCGCCGCCGCGGCCGACCACGGACGCGAGGTTCACGATGCGGCCGTACCGCTGGCGCTTCATCACCGGCAGCACCGCCTTGACGCAGAGGAAGACACTGGTGAGGTTCGAGGCGACGATTGCGTCCCATTCCGACTCGGGAATGTCCTCGGTGGCCCGGATGACGGCGAAGCCGCCGGCGTTGTTCACCAGCACGTCCACCCGGTTCCAGCGCGCGAGCACCGCGTCCAGGGCCGCCCGGATGTCGGCGGCGCGCGTCACGTCCGCGCGCAGCGCGAGCGCGTCCGCGCCGCGGCCGCGCAGCGCGGCGGACACCGCGTCGGCCCCGGGGCCGTCGAGATCC
>JBKPDT010000360.1:0-3985 GCA_046728035.1 Candidatus Methylomirabilota bacterium
CCCGCGCGCTGGGCGAGCCTCGCCGGCTCGCTGTCGGGCGCCGAGGTGGTGGACAACCTCACCGTCGACGTCGTCACCAAGGAGCCCTACGGTCCCATCCTCCGGACGCTCGCCATGTACTGCATGGGGATCGTCTCGCCGACGGCGGTGCAGAAGATGGGCCTCGACTTCAGCCGGGCGCCGGTGGGCACGGGGCCGTTCAAGTTCGTAGAGTGGAAGACCAACACCCACGTCATCATCGAGCGGAACCCCGACTACTGGGGCGACAAGGCCCTGCTCGACCGCGTGATCTTCAAGGTGGTCCCCGAGGAAGGCGCCCGCATGCTCGCGCTCCAGACGGGCGACGCGGACATGGTGCTGTTCCCCGCGCCCGCCCAGCTGCCCGCCCTGCGCAAGGACTCGAAGTTCAGCGTGCACGAGACCACCGGCATCCGCGTGGTCTTCGCGGGCCTGCACGCGGGCCAGCCGCCCCTGGACGACGTGCGCGTGCGGCAGGCCCTGCTCCACGCCGTCGACCGCAAGGCGATCCTCGACAACATCATGGAGGGCTCGGCGGGCCCGGCGCTGGGCGTGCTCGCCCCCGGCGTGTTCGGCTACAAGGACATGGGCCTCGACCGCCTGTATCCGTTCGACCGCAACCGGGCGAAGGCGCTCCTCGGCCAGGCCGGGTGGACGCCGGGGCCCGACGGCATCATGGTCAAGGGCGGGCAACGCCTGTCTTTGTCCTGGCTGGCCGCGCGCGGGCGTTATCCCAAGGACGGCGAGATCACCGAGGCCATCCAGGCCATGTTCAAGGACGTGGGGGTGGAGGCTAAGGTGCAGGTGCTCGAGTGGGCGGCGGTCTTCCAGCAGGTGCGCGGCAACCCGCTCAACCACCACATGTTCACGCTGGGCTGGGTGACCTCGAACGCCGACGCGGACTACTCGCTCTACGCGCTCTTCCACAGCAAGCAGACGCCCCCTCCGGGGTGGAATACTTCTCGTTATTCAAACGCGCGAGTCGATGCGCTCGTCGAGCAGGCGCGCCGTAGCCTCAACCAGAGCGAGCGCGAAAAGCTCTACGGCGAGGTCCAGGACATCCTCGCCCGGGAGATGGTGTGGATCCCCGTCTACACGACCAAGGAGATCATCGCCACCCGCGCGAGCGTGAAGGGCTTCACCATTCACCCCGTCGAGTACAACCTCGGCCTCGGGAAGACCTGGCTAGACAAGTAGGCGCCATCGCCGGAGGCGGCGGATGCTGACCTTCATCGTCCGCCGCCTCCTCCTCGCCGTGCCCGTCCTGCTCGGCGTGGTCTTCGTCGTCATGCTCACCGTCGACCTCCTCCCCGGCGATGCCGTCGCCCTCATGCTCGGCGAGCACGCCACCAAGGAGGCGGTGGCGGCCCTCCGCGACTACCTCGGCCTCGACAAGCCGCTCCTGACCCGGTACGTCCAGTACGTCGGCCGGCTCCTCACCGGCGACCTCGGGCGCTCCATCCAGCAGAACCGCCCGGTGGCCGCCGAGCTCGCGGAGGCGTGGCCGGCAACCCTCGAGCTCACCCTCGCCGCGCTCCTCCTCGCCACCGTCTTCGGCGTGAGTGCGGGGATCGTCTCCGCGGTATGGCCGTCGTCCTTCTTCGACGCGCTCGCCCGGCTGGGGTCGCTGTTCGGTCTCTCGCTGCCCGTGTTCTGGACCGGCCTCGTCCTCATCGTGATCTTCGCGTGGTGGCTGCCCTGGCTGCCGGTGGGGGGCACCGGCTCCCTCGCCCACCTCGTCCTCCCCGCGGTGGCGCTGGCGCTGCCGTCCACCGCGATGGTCGCGCGCATGACGCGCTCGAGCGTGCTGGAGGTGCTGCGCGAGGACTACGTGCGGACGGCGCGCGCCAAGGGCGTGCGCGAGCGCTGGGTGGTGACCAAGCACGCCCTCCGCAACGCCGCCATTCCCGTGCTCACCCTGCTCGGGCTCCAGGCCGGCCAGCTCATGGGCGGCGCCGTCCTCACCGAGACGGTATTCGCCTGGCCGGGGCTCGGGCGCCTCATGGTCAAGGCGATCTTCGCGCGCGACTACGTGCTTCTCCAGGGTGCGGTGCTGGTCTTCGCGCTGGCCTTCGTCCTCGTCAACCTCCTCGTGGACCTGTCCTACGGCGTGCTCGACCCGCGCGTCTCCCGACAGGGCTGATGACGAGCGAGGCGGTGGCGATGGCGGCGGCGCCCCGGGAAGCCGAGGGCGCGCCCGGCAGCCTCGCCTGGCGGCAGTTCCGGCGGAACCGACTCGCCGTCATAGGCCTCGTGCTGGTGGCGGCGCTGCTCGGCGCGGCCGCGCTGGCGCCGTGGCTGGCCCCGCGCGATCCCGCCAAGCAGAGTCTCATCGAGAAGCGCGCGCCCCCGGGCGCCAAGTTCCTCCTCGGCGCCGACGAGTTCGGCCGCGACATCCTCTCGCGAGTGATCTACGGCACCCGGGTGGCGCTCCTCGTGGGGACGCTCTCCGTCGCCATCGCGCTGGGCATCGGGCTCCTCCTCGGCAGCCTGGCCGGGTTCGCGGGCGGCTGGACGGACACCCTGATCATGCGAGCGATGGAGATCCTGCTGGCCTTTCCCTATCTCCTGCTGGCCATCGCGGTGGTGTCGGCCCTGGGGCCCGGCGTGCTCAACACCACCATCGCGGTGGGGATCTGGGGGGCACCCACCGTAGTGCGCCTGGTGCGCGGCTCCGTGCTTGCCCTGCGCGAGTCCGAGTACGTGGGGGCCGCGCGCGCCCTGGGGGCCACCGGCCCCGGCCTGGTGGCCCGGCACGTGCTCCCGAACCTGCTCCCGACGGTGATCGTCTACGCCACGCTGTTCATGGCCAACGCGATTCTCGTCGAGGCGGCGCTGTCCTTCCTCGGGCTCGGCGTGCAGCCGCCCACCGCGTCCTGGGGGCTGATGGTGTCGACCGGGCGCGACCTCCTGCTCGTCGCCCCCCACGTCGCCACCATTCCCGGCGCGGCGATCATGATCGCCACGCTGGGATTCAATCTCCTCGGCGACGGGCTGCGCGACGCCCTCGACCCCCGCCTTCGCGGGGATGCCGGCGGCCGATAAGGCCGCCGACTAGAGGTCGCGGAAGCGCTTGCCTTCTCTCGCGAGGCGTTCGAGAAGCGGCGCGGGCTGCCACAGCTCACCGTGCTGCTTCTGGAAGGCGCAGACGTCGTCGTACATCGCCGCCGGGCCCACCGTATCCGCGTAGAACATGGGGCCGCCCCGGTAAACCGGGAAGCCGTAGCCGTAGATGTAGATGATGTCGATGTCGCTCGCGCGCAGCGCGAAGCCCTCCTCCAGGATCCTCGCGCCCTCGTTGATGAGGGCGTAGACGCAACGCTTGAGGATCTCTTCATCGGTGACCGTCCGGCGCTCGATGCCCTGCTCCTTCGACGTCTTGACGATGAGCGCCTCGATCTCGGGATCGGGGACGGGGACGCGGCTGCCCTTCTCGTAGCGGTACCACCCCGCGCCGGTCTTCTGACCGAAGTGCCCCATCTCGCAGATGCGGTCGGCGATCGGCGAGTAGCGCAGCCGGCGGTTCCGCGTGGCCTCCTTGCCCTTGCGGATGCGCCAGCCCACGTCGAGCCCGGCCATGTCGCCCATGGCGAAGGGCCCCATGGGCAGGCCGAAGTCGTAGATGACCTTATCGACCTGCTGGGGAGTGGCGCCCTCCTCGACGAGGAACTCGGCCTCGCGAAGATAGGGGGCGAGCATGCGGTTGCCGACGAAGCCGTCGCAGTTGCCCACGAGCACGCCCACCTTCCGGATGCGGCGCGCCAGCTCCATGGTGGTGGCGATGGTCTCCTTGGAGGTCGCCTTGCCGCGCACGATCTCGAGGAGGCGCATCACGTTGGCGGGGCTGAAGAAGTGCGTGCCGATGACCTGGCCCGGCCGTGAGGTCGCCCCCGCCATCTGGTCGATGTCCAGCGTGGAGGTGTTGCTGGCGAGGATGGCGTCCGGCCGCGCCGCCTTGTCGAGGACC
>JBKPDT010000361.1:0-11614 GCA_046728035.1 Candidatus Methylomirabilota bacterium
GGGCTCGTCGCGCCCATCGCCTACCGCTGGGTCGCGCGCAACCGCTACCGCGTCTCCTGCGCCCTCGGCGCCCCGCGTGGCTGACCCGAGGGGCCGTGTTGCCCTCATCACCGGCGCCTCCGCGGGGATCGGTGCGGCGACCGCGCGCGCGTTCGCGGGGGCGGGCCTGCGGCTCGCTCTCTGCGCGCGCCGGCGCGACCGCCTGGAGACGCTGGCCGCGGAGCTCCGCGCGGGCGGCGCGGAGGTCTCCGTGCACGCGCTCGACGTCACCGTCGAGAAGGCGGTGCGCGTGATGGTGGACGAGGTCGCCGCCCGGCTGGGGGCGGTGGACGTGCTCGTCAACAACGCGGCGCGCGGTCTCGCCGCTCGCTTCGAGGACACGGCGCCCGCCGAGTTCCGCGAGCTGCTCGAGATCAACCTCATCGCCCCGATCACCGCGAGCCAGGCGGTGTTGCCGGTGATGCGACGGCAGGGACGCGGCCACATCATCAACGTCTCGTCGGTGGTGGGGCGGCGGAACATTCCCGGCCGCGCGGCGTACGGCGCCACCAAGTTCGCGCTGGGCGCGGTGAGCGAAGCCCTCCGCCTCGAGCTTCGAGGCACCGGTATCCACGTGAGCCTCGTGTACCCGATCTACACCACCACCACCGAATTCCACGACGTGGAGCCGAGGCGAATACGGATCAAGCGCATGGGGCCGGAGCAGCCCGCCGAGAAGGTCGCCCGCGCCATCCTCCGCTGCGTCCGGCGCCCACGTCCCGAGGTCTATCCCTATCCGGCGGCGCGGCTCCTCGCGGGTGTGGCCGCCCTCTTCCCCGCCCTCCTCGACTGGGCCATGGGACGCGCGCT
The DNA here is from genome assembly GCA_046728035.1 of Candidatus Methylomirabilota bacterium. Classification (GTDB taxonomy): domain Bacteria; phylum Methylomirabilota; class Methylomirabilia; order Rokubacteriales; family CSP1-6; genus DASRWT01. The sequence goes on from JBKPDT010000361.1 coordinate 850, forward strand.
CGCGAAATGACCCGGTTGCGCCCCGCTAGCGCGTCCGGACGTTCTTGATGGTCACGTAGAGCAGCAGGTCGTAGACGATCTTGAGTCCGCCTCCGAGCACGAACGGGGCCGTCAGGGAGAGGCCCTGCATCATCCAGCCCGTCATCGTCGGGCTCAGGGCCTGCGCCAGCGTCCGGCTCGTATTGGTGAGGGCGGCGGCGTGCTCACGCTCGTGGTCCTCGACCGCCAGCATGAGGAAGGTCTGGCGGGTGGGCAGGTCCATTTGCGAGAGGAGATGGCGCGCCAGCAGCAGCGCCACCGCGACGGGGGCGGTGGGGGCGAGCGCGATCGCGATGAGCAGGACGTTCGAGATGAGGTGCGAGAACACCATGGTGTTGACGAGGCCGAGCCGCGGCGCCAGCCGCGCGGCGAGGAGCAGGGAGAGCCCGGACAGGATCTGGGTGCCGAAGAAGATCCAGCCGAGCTGGGCGAGGTCGAGCCCGAAGCGCGTGTAGAACCAGTAAGTCACGAGGCTCTGGATCACGAAGCCGCCAGCCAGCGAGTCCAGGGCGAAGAGCGCGGCGATGCGCAGCACGAGCGGGCGCGACGGCGTGCCCGGCCCGGCCCGCGACGATGCCGGCAGCGGCGCGAGCGGACGCATGCGCGAGTAGGCGAGCATCTGTACGAGCGCGCCGGCGAGAAAGATGGCGAAGACCCAACGGGGCGAGTCGGGCAGGCGGGCCACCAGGACGGCCCCGAACGCCGAGGCGACGTAGCCGGCGAGATTGTAGAGGCTCAGGGTCTGCGTCAGCCCCTCGCGCGTGGACGCGCGCGTCACCATTACCTGCTCGAGGGCCTGAAAGGGCCCCGTCTCGCCGGTGCCCACCGCGAGATTGCCCAGCATGGCGGCGGCCACCACCAGCCAGGGGTCCCGTGTGAGTAGGAACAGCGCGGCCGCGACCACGCTGAGCGCGGCAAGGCCGAGCAGGGCCACTCGCGGGCCCCAGCGACGGGCCGGCCGCTGGACGGCGAAGGTGAGGGCCGCGCTCGAGAGCAGGGTGAGGGTCACGGCGAGGCCGAGCTCGCGGGCGTCGAAGCCGAGCTGCGCTAGGTAAATGGGCACCAGCACGCCGAGGGCGCCATAGCAGAAGGTGCGCGTGGTTTTCGCGGCGAACACCAGCCGGGCGTCCCGGGACAGGGGCATGCGCGCGACTGTGTAGGAGCCCTCGAGCCCAGTCAAGCCGGGGGTTGACATGAGACCTCCTCAGGTGTTTAGTGGTTCTACCTCGTAGGAGGAGGTGTCGCGATGAATCGTCAGCTGCTCGGTAGCCCCCTCGATCGCCTGCTCCGATCGGAGCTCCATCACCTTCTGGACCGCATCGCTGGGGCGCCCGGCGTGGGCGCAGCCCTCGCCGTGCTGGACCCCGAAGCCCGCGCCAGGACCGAGGAGGCCGAAGCCCGCCTAGCCGCCGTGCGCCTGCGGCTTCTCGCAGGCTACGAGGAGTGGACTCGCGCGCTCGAGGACTGCGGCGACCTCTGGGCCCTGTCCGGCCTCCGGGCCACCGCGGCGGGAAGCGCCACGGACCGCCAGGCCGCCTGAGAGGCCTCGCCGGCGCTGGGCTAGGCCCCGAAAATCCGCCGAAGCCAGCCCCGCTCTTGTCCCACCGAGGTGAGCTGGGCCTCGGCGAAGGCCAGGCGGCCGGCCTCGAAGCGCTGCCAGTAATCGGCCAGGCGCCGGGCGAGGAGGGCGTGCCCGGCCAGCGCGCGAGTGCGCGGGTCGCCGGCGTCCGTCTCGGCGGACTCGAGCGCCGCGCGATCGTGCTCCGCGAGCCCCGCCGCCAGCGTGGCTCGCAGATGCGCGAGGAAGTCGAAGGCCAGCATCGAGAGCTCTGCGCGATCAGGCTCGTTCCCGTCCTCGGGCGCAGGTCGGCCGGCCTTGGCTCGCAACGCCACCAGGAGGTCGAGGCTTGCCATCTCCGCCGCCTCCGCGATGCGCGCGCGAAGCTGGGCCTCGATACGCTCGGCGAGGGGGCGCGGATCGCCGTGCTGATGGCCGAAGGCGCCCGGCGTATCGGCCATGGCTAGCGTGGTATCCGTCGCCGCTCCTCGAACATCCGCGCCAGGCCCACCTCGAAGGGTTCCGAGGAGATGCCGAAATCGGCGTAGAAGGCGGTGGGGTCGGTCACGTTCTCCTCCTCGAGCATGGTGATCTGCTCGCGGGTGAGCGGGAAGAAGGGCAGCGCCTGGAAGAGCGAGGTAGCGGCGCGGACGGGGCCGAGCGGGAGGTGGAGCTTGCGCACGTGAGGTCGGCCCAGCGCCCGGCCGATACGGTCGAGGATCTCGACGAAGGGATAGTCGGCAGCGCCCGCGACGCCATAGACCTGGCCGACGCTCCGCTGGGTGCGGGCGGCCCGGGCGAAGCCGTCCGCCACTTGTTCCACCGCGATCGGCTGGAGCCGGTAGCGCCCGTCGCCGAGGACGGGCACCACCGGCAGCCGGCGGACCATGGTCGCGAGCATGGTGACCAGCTCGTCGCCCCGGCCGAAGATGACCGACGGCCGGAAGATGGTCCAGTCGAGGCCGCTCGCCCGCACCGCTTGCTCGGCCGCCCACTTCGTCCGGTGATAGCGCGCGCGGGCGTCGGGCCGCGCCCCCAGCGCGCTCATGTGGACGAAGCGCTTCACCTCGGCCGCCCGCGCCACCGCGAGCATGTTCTGGGTCGCGCGCGTGTGAAGGGCCTCGAAGGTGATGCCGCGGCTCCGATGCTCCCGGATGATGCCCACCAGGTGCACCATGGCCGCGCAGCCCTCGACGGAGGCGGCCAGCGCATCGGACTTGAGCACGTCGCCCGGCACGCGCTCGATGGACTCGAACCCTTGCAGATCGCGTTCCGATCCGTGGCGCACGAGGGCGCGGACGAGGAAACCCTGGGCGAGGAGGGCCCGGATCACGTACTTCCCCACGAAGCCGGTCCCGCCGGTGACGAAGATGCGCTGCATCGCAGCGAAGCCTAGCACGTATGATAGAAGGATGCGGCTCGTCGCGACCCTGCTCGGCCTCCTCCTGCTGGGCGTCTGGATCGCCGGGCTGCCGGCCCTGGCGCGGGCTCAGCAGCCGGCGCCCGATCTCAGCGATCTCGACGCCGCCGCCCAGGATTCCACCGCCGCGGGTGACGTGCCGGGGGCGATGATCATGGTGGGCCAGGGCGACCGGGTCCTCTACCGCAAGGCCTGGGGCATGCGCTCCCTAATGCCGCGCGTGGAGCCGCTGACGCCCAACACCGTCTACGACGTCGCCTCGCTCACCAAGGTGGTGGCGACGGTGCCGGCCGTGCTCCTGCTCGTGGAGCAGGGCAAGGTGGAGCTGGACGCTCCCCTCGGCCGCTACCTTCACGAGTTCGGCGCGCCTCCCTTCCGTGAGATCACGGTGCGGCGGGTCCTCACGCATAGCGCCGGCTTCCCGGACCTGCCGTCGCCCGCCGCCATCCCCCGTGGCTTCCCCGAGGCGGCCCGGCTCCTGGCCAAGGCCGGCCTCGCCTATGCGCCCGGTAGCACGTTCCACTACAGCGATACCGGCTTCATCCTCCTGGGTGAGCTGGTGCGCCGCGTGAGCGGCGAGCCGCTCGACCGGCTCACGCGCAAGCGCTTCTACGCCCCGCTCGGAATGAAGGACACCACGTTCCATCCGCCCAAGGAGTGGAAGGCGCGCATCGCGCCGACCGAGATCCTGGGCTCGGGCTTGCTCCGGGGGACCGTGCACGACGGCAACGCGCGCATGCTGGGCGGCGTGGCCGGGCACGCGGGGCTCTTCTCCACTGCCGACGACCTCGCCCGCTTCTGCCGGATGCTCCTGCGGGGCGGCGAGCTGGAGGGCCGACGGTATCTCAAGGAAACCACCGTTCGCGCAATGTTCGTCCCGCACCAGATCGGCGAGACCACCCGGGGACTCGGCTGGGACATGTCCTCTGCCTACTCGCGGGCGCTCGGCTCGTTCTTTCCGGTGGGCTCGGTGGGCCATACCGGCTTCACCGGCACGTCGATCTGGATGGACCCGGCCAGCCGCGTGTACTCCATCGTCCTCACCAACCGTGTGCATCCCTATGGCAAGGGGAACGTGATCGACCTCCGCCGCCGCACGAGCGGGGTGGTGGGCGGGGCCTTCTTCGGCGGCGAGGCGCCCCCGGCGGTGACGGCGGCGCCAGCCGAGGTGTCCGCGCCCGCCGCGAATGGGGGCCCGCCGCGCGCCGGCGTCACCCGCACCGGGCTCGACCAGCTGGCGGCCCAGGCCTTCGCGCCGCTGGCCGGGCGCTCGGTGGGGCTCGTCACCAATCAAACGGGCGTCGACGCCCAGGGGCGGCGCAACATCGACCTCCTGGCCGGCGCGCCGGGCGTGCGCCTGCGTACCATCTTCTCGCCGGAGCACGGCCTCACGGGCCAGCTCGACGCCAACGTCCCGCATGGACGGGACATCGCGACGGGTCTGCCGGTGTGGAGCCTCTACGGCTCCGAGCGCCGGCCCGCGCCGTCCATGCTGGTGGGCGTGGACACTTTCGTCTTCGACATCCAGGACGTGGGCGCCCGCTACTACACCTACCTGACGACCCTCGTCTACGTCCTCGAGGAAGGGGCGCGGCGCGGCATCCCGGTCGTCGTCCTCGATCGGCCCAATCCCATCACCGGGCGCATGGTCGAGGGACCGGTGATGGACACCGACCTCCGCTCCTTCACCTCGCCCCACACCATCCCGGTGCGGACGGGGATGACCATCGGCGAGTTCGGCAAGATGGTGGTCGCGGAGCGAAGAATCAACGTGTCCCTGACCGTGATCCCGCTGGAGGGCTGGGACCGCCGGCGGTGGTTCGACGAGACGGGCCTGCCCTGGGTGAATCCCTCGCCGAACATCCGCTCGCCGATTCAGGCGCTGCTCTACTCGGGGGTGGGCCTTCTCGAGGCGACCAATCTCTCGGTGGGCCGCGGGACCGACATGCCCTTCGAGGTGATCGGCGCCCCGTGGATCGGCGACCCGTCCGGCCTGGCCGAGGGGCTCAACGGGCTGGGACTGGCCGGGGTGCGCTTCGAGCCCATCCGCTTCACCCCCACGGCGAGCGTCTTCGCCAATCAGCCGCTGGGGGGTGTGCGCCTCGTCGTGACCGACCGGGAGATCCTGCAGACAACCGCGATGGGGCTTGCGATCGCCCGCGAGTTGATGGACCGCTACCCGACGAACTTCCGGCCGGCGGCCATCCAGAACCTGCTGGTGAACCGCTCGACCATCTGGGCCCTCCTGCGGAGAGAGCCGTTGACGCGTATCTGGAGCTGGGCCGACGCGGACCGCGCGAGCTTCCTCCAGCGCCGCGCGTCGTACCTCATCTACTGAGCGCGGGCCCCCTCATCGGCGCTCGATGATCCGGGCCCCGCCGGGCAGCCGCACCTGCGCGGCCTTGCCTTCCGGCACGGTGACGGTCGCGGCATCTCCGTCGCTCACGTAGCGCTCCTCGCGTCGATTGTCGAAGTAGCCGATCCAGTAGGCCAGCTCGGCCTCGGTGGCCTGGATGCGGGGCAGGTGATAGGGGTCGATGCCCCGCGCATGCGGCGAGAGCGCGGCGCCGCCCGCCACCATCAGGATCGCGTCGTGGCGGTAGGCTCTGCCGTCGACGCCGCCGGAGATCGCCCAGGCCAACTCCTTCGGGTAGCTTCCCATCGGGAGCGCGAGCGTCCGAAAACGGTAGCCGGGCAGGTGCCGCTGCACCCACTCCTGGGCGTCGAGCAGCTGCTTCCGCACGGTGGCCTCGTCGTACTTGGCGAGGTTGGCGTGCCAGAGGGTGTGATTGCCGATCTCGAAGCCGCGGCTCTTGAGATAGGCGAGCTTCTTCCCGGCGAGCTCCGGCTGGTTGAAGAGCCGGTTGGGCGGGCTCGCCCCGGGAAGCACGTAGAACGTCGCCGTCCGGCCGAACTCGGGGTGCTCCCGCTCGAACTGCTCGAGGATGCCCACCGCGCAGTCGGGGTCGATCTCCCAGTCCCCGTTCTTCTCGACGTAGCGGAACTGGCCGGGCGAGGAGTCGTCGAAGGTGAGGATGAGCGGCGTCGTCCCCTTGGGGAGCGCGATCTTCCCGTCGAGATAGTCGCCCAGGCTCACCAGCCGGTAGCCGCGCTCCCAGAACCGCTGGAGGTCGCGCCGGAAATTCGCGGGCGTCCGGGTCCAGCGCTCCTCCGGGTGGTCGATCTTGTGGTACTCGAGGATCATCACCCGCCCGAGCTCGTTGGGTGGGAGCTCGGCGCGGCGGGTGGTCTGAGCGAGCAGCGGGGAGGCCAGCAGAACGACGGCGGCGAGGGTCCCGGCGAGCGACCGGAGCCCGTCCACGACGGCGCGGGCCGTCAAGGCTGCGGGGTCGTGGGCGACTTTCTCGCCAGCGTGGGGCCGGAGCGAAGCGCGGCCGCCGTGTAGTCGTTCCGGGGGTTCCACAACATCCAGCCGCTGGCCCCCGCCTCGTCGGCGCCGCGCATCTGGTCCCGGATCTCGGTCACGCCGAAGATTCGCCTGTCGAAGGCGTAGTCCTTGAAGTCCTGGATCCACGGCCGGACCTGTACGGGCAGCCCCTCGGTGCGCTTGCGGGTGAGGCGCACACTCTCCCGCACGATCTCGTAGGAGTGGCTCACCGGGTTCCGGTAACCCGGAATCCCCATGTGGTAGCCCGAGGGATAGACCATGGGGCTCAGGTAGTCGAGGTGCGGGGCGATGTCCTCGATGCGCTGCCCGATGTCGGTGTCGTTGTCGTTGAAGGCGGTGTATCCGAAGACGTCCGCGGCGAGGAAGACCCCCGTCGGCCCCAGCTCCTTCTTGGCCTTGGCGAGGAAGGCGGCGATGGTCTCGATCCGCACCTGGGGGGTGATGGGCTTCGAGTACTTCGCGGCGGAGAGCTTGCCATCGGTGGGGAAGCGCACGTAGTCGAACTGAATCTCGTCGAAGCCCTTGAGAGCGGCTTCCTTGGCCACCGCGATCAGGTAGTCCCAGACCTCCTCGCGGGTGGGATCCACCCAGGCGAGCTTCTCGTTGTCGATCCAGGCCTTGCCGGTGCGGGTGTCGATGACGGCCAGCTCGGGCCGGGCCGCGGCGAGCACGTTCTCCTTGAAGGCCACGATGCGGGCGATGGTGTACACGTTCCGGCGCCGGAGGTCGGCCAGGATCTGGTCGAAGTCCTTCATGATCACCGGCCCGAGGGCCCCGGCCTCGAGCGCGGCGGGCACCTGCGTCCGGTAGGGGATGAGGCCCCGGTCGCCCTTCACGTCGATCACCACGGCGTTGAGCTCGGTCCGGTCGAGGAGAGCGAAGACCCGCTCACGGATGCCCTTGTCGGCAATCCCGTAGTAGGTGAGGTAGGCGGCCTTGATCGCCTGCGGCTTGAGCGTGACGGTAGGGGCGGCGCCCTCGAAGGTCACGCGCTGCCTCTCGTAGCCGGGGAGCTTCACGAGCCCCGTCCGGTCGGCGCCGAGCGGCCCGATGGTGAAGCGGCCCTCGGCGTCGGTAAGCGCGATGAGCGCGCCGGCGTGCACCGAGACGTGCTGCAGCGGCTTTCCCTGCGGATCGACCACGCGCCCCTCGACGGTAACCGGCGGCTCGGGGGCCCCTTGGCTGGCGAGCAGCCGTTGGGGAGCGGCAAGGAGGACGTAGCCGGCGAGCGCCGCCAGCGAGATCGCCGCGAGAGCTACCACCCCGACGACCAGTCGCCGTCGTGGCGTCTCGGAGGCGGGCGGGAGCGTCATGGGCGGGGACGAAAGTAAATCGTCGCCTCGGTCAGTCCGAAAGAAATTCTTCACTCGAGCGTACCAGTCGGTCACGGGTGGTCCTCCCGCTCTTGGAGAGAGCAACTCTCTTGCCAGCGGTGCCGCCGCGACCAAGTTCGCGATATGACATCTCGTCGATGAAACGCGGAGAGCGGTTCCGTGGTGCCCGGCTGACTCTCGCTGACAAAACACGTCGCGTGCTGGACAGGAAGGTCACCGGCCCGGCGGTATAGAATGCCGGGCATGACCACTACCCCTGGATTCGCCTGTGACTCGGCCGCGCGCAGAACCTTCATGGTGAACGGGCTCCGGCTGAGCGCGCTCGAGTGGCCGGCTCCCGGGCGGCCGCCTCTGTGTTTCCTCCACGGCGGCTCCGCCCATGCCCACTGGTTCGACGCGGTGGTGCCAGACTTCGTCGGCCGCTACCACATTCTGTCGCTCGATCAGCGCGGGCATGGTGAGAGCGACTGGTCGCCTGCTCAGGAATACGCGACGGAGCACTTCGCCGCCGACCTCGTGGGCGTGATGGACACTCTCGGCTGGACGCGCATGGCCCTGGCCGGCCACTCCATGGGCGGCCACAACGCCATGGCCTTCTCGAGCTGGCACCCGGAGCGCGTCTCGGCGCTCGCCATCATCGACAGCCGGCCCTCTCTCCCCCCGGAGCGGCTGAATGCCATGCATCACCGCGGGCATCGGGGTCCTCGGCGTCACGAGACCTTCGAGTCCGCTCTGGCGAGCTTCCGGCTTCTGCCGCGCGAGACCACGGCCGACCCCGCGCTGCTCGCCCATCTCGGCCGCGAGGGCATCGCCCGGCGCGACGGCCGCTTCCTCTATCGCTTCGACCCCTCCACCAGCGGCGAGCGTCAGCCGGTGGACGCCTGGCCGCTCCTCGAGCGCATCACCGCACCCACTCTGGTGGTGCGGGGCGAGCATTCCCCGATCCTCCCCGTTGTCATGGCCAAGGAGATCCTCAAGCGCCTTCCCGGAGGGCGCCTTGTCGAGATCCCCGGGGCCTACCATCATCTGGTCCTGGACGCCCCCCAGCTCTTCAGCCGGGCGCTTGCCGAGTTCCTGACGGCGGTCGTGGCCTAGCACCGCTTTCACAACCGCCGGCGTCCGGTGTCTTGCCCGTAAAGCAGACGGCTCGCCGGAGCCAGGGGAGGACGACATGGCGGACAAGCAGAAGCTGCTGGACGACGCGGATCAGGCCTACGCGGAGCTCACGGAGGCGGTCGCGGGCCTCGACGAAGCCGCCCTCGCGCAGGTCTGGCTCGGCGTCTGGGGCGCGCGCGAGATCTTGATTCACATTGCCGGCTGGGACCGCGAGATGACGCCCGCGCTCCTGCGCATCGGGCGCGGCGAGCCGCCGTATGCCCCGGGCCAGTACGACGACGCCGACGAGTGGAACGCTCGCTTCGTGGCGGCCGGGAAAGGCGCCAGGTCGGCCGAGATCCTGGCCGCGGTCGACGCCTCGCACCGGAGCGTGATGGCGGCGGCGGCCGCGCTTCCCGAGCAGCACTTCGCCCCCGACCAGCCCGCGCGCTCCATCTTCGAGGGGACCACCGCCCAGCACTACCGGGAGCACGCCGGGCAGATCCGGGACTGGCGGAAGGGCGCTACGCGCTGAACACCCCCGCGAGATCCCGCCGAAAGGCGTCGCGCGTCAGAGGCCGATCGAAGAGGATCAGGCGGGGTCGAGGCGGACGGCGCAGACCTTGTACTCGGGGATCTTCGCGGAGGGGTCGTGCGCCGCGTTCGTCAGGAAGTTGGCGGCGGAGGCCTCCAGCTTGACGAAGGGCACGAAGACCGCGCCCGGCCGCACGGCCTCGGTGAGGCAGGCGTAGCCTTCGAGCTCACCCCGCCGCGACCGCATGCGGAGGTGTGCGCCCGTCTCCACGCCGAGGCGTCGCGCGTCCACCGGATTCACCGCGATCTCGAGCCGGGGCGCCAGCTCGAGCAGGCCCGCCACGCGCCGGGTCATGGTCCCCCCGTGCCAATGGTAGAGCAGGCGGCCGGTGCTCAGCGTGAGCGGATAGTCGGGATCGGGCAGCTCGTCGGCCTCGGCAGTCTGGCTGACGGGCACGAAGCGCGCGCGGCCGCGGGGGAAGGACTCGGCGTAGAGGAAGCGCGTGCCCGGATGCTCCGGCGAGGGGCAGGGCCACTGCAGCCCGCCCGCCTCGAGCCGCGCGTAGGAGATGCCGGCCACCGCCGGCCACAGGCTCGCCAGCTCGGCCCAGATCTCACCCGGGTCGTCGTAGTCGAAGCCGGTGGGGGGCAACCCCAGGCGTGTCGCAACCCGGCGCGCCAGCTCGCAGGTGATCCACCAGTCGGGCCGGGCCTGGCCCGGCGGCGGGAGAGCCCGCCGAACGCGCTGCACGCGCCGCTCGGAGTTGGTGAAGGTCCCGTCCTTTTCGGCGAACGCGGCGGCGGGCAGGAAGACGTGCGCGCGCTCCGCCGTCTCGTGCATGAACAGGTCCTGGACCACCAGGCAGTCGAGCTGCGCGATGGCCTTCTCGACATGGTGCAGGTCGGGCTCGGCGAGCATCGGGTTCTCGCCCACCACGTACATGGCGCGGATGCGGCCGTCCAGCCAGCCCTCGGTCATCTCGGTGACGACGAGACCCGGCTCGGCGGGCGGGCGGCGGCCCCAGACCCGCGCGAAGCGGTCGAGGCTCGGCTCCGAGTAGTCGGCATAGCCCGGGAGGTTGGTGGGGATACAACCCGCGTCGCCACAGCCCTGCACGTTGTTCTGCCCGCGTAGCGGGGAGATGCCCGAGGCCGGGAAGCCCATCTGGCCCGCGGCCAGGGAGAGGTTCAGGAGCGCATGCGCATTGGCGGTGCCATTGATGTGCTGGGTGATGCCCATGCCCCAGATGAGGCAGGAGCCCGCGAAGGGCGGACGCGCGTACCAGCGCGCCGCCTGCGCGATGTCCTCCGCCGGCACGCCGGTCACGGACTCCGCGTACTCGAGGGTGTAGGGCTGGAGCGCCGCCTCCCACTCC
>JBKPDT010000362.1:0-5773 GCA_046728035.1 Candidatus Methylomirabilota bacterium
GTGCGGCCCCACCGCCTCGCCCGCGCGCCGCACGCCCGTCACCGGCCCCACCCGGCCCGCCTCCAGGGCCTCGGCGAGCGCGGCCAGGGGCGCCTCCACCTCGCCTCCGATGACGCTGTCGACGCCGTGCGACAGGAGATAGTCCGCGTTGAGGCTGGCGTACAGCCCGTAGAAGACGAGGTGACAGGCCGAATTGAGCCGGCGCACGCGCTCGGCCACGCCGAGGCCCACGCGGAGCGCGGTGTGCATGGGTACCGAGATCGCGACGAGGCGGGCCCGCGTCACCTTCTCGGGATCGAGCGGCTCCACCGAGACGTCGAGCACGCTGGGCGCGAACCCGCGATCCTCGAGCACGGCGGCCGGCCAGGCCACCGCCAGGGGCTGATGCCCCAGCTCGTAGCAGGCGATCAGTAAGATTGCCCCTTGGCTTCTCACAAGGGGCAGTCTACACCGGCCTGCTCGGGTCGGCCCGTGCCACCCGTCCCGCCGCCCCGATCCCGGCGTCTACCGCGACGCCAATCCCTCCGAGGGCCGCAGATCCCAGAGCACCATGGCCCCCGTCCGGTCCCGCGCCCCGCGCCGCGGCCGCCCGCCCGTGGGCGAGGAGCCCGCGGGCGCCTCTCGGGCCGGCGCGCTCTCCCGCCAGTACGCGGGGTCCACGGGCTGGCCATGCGCGCGGATCCACTCGGTGATGGGTCGGCCGGCCGCCTCCCCGCCCATGTACGCGCTGATCGGCGAGAGATCGCCGCGCATGACGAAGCGCACCTCGCGAGCCTCGACCATCCGGGCGAGGCGCTCCGGCGTGAGGATGGGGTCGAGCCCGTGGAACCCGCCCATGGCCATCACCGGCTCCCCCGTCTCGATGATGAGGGGCGCGGCCAAGGTGGCGCTCGAGGTGGCGAGGAGGTAGCGCTCGCCGAGGTGATTGGCCTTGAGGAAGGCAATGAGCGGGCCTGTGTTCATGGGCGCGGCCCGTGCGCGGCCCTCACCGCCATCCATCGGCGCTAGCCGGGTCAGATCGGCCGAGGGGATCACGGCCACACCCTTGACGAGCACGCTGCTGAGCGCCCAGGCGCTGGGCGTCACCAGCACGGCGGCCACTGCCAGCGCGAGCGCGCCGGCGGCGACCACGCGGGGAACTCTGACGACGAGCAGAGCGGCGGCGACCACCACGCCGCCCACGAGCGCGATGCCCAGCCAGGCGCGCCAGTCGCCCCTCGGCTCGCGCGCGGCGAGGAGATCCTCGACCACCCGCGTCCAGCCCTCGAAGCGGCCGCGCAGCGCGCTCGAGCCGACGTAGAGCTGCCACGCCGCGGTGAGGAGCAGGGCCAGGGGCAACAGGACGGTGAACCAGCTGCGCGTCAGCCACTCGCGATAGAGGGCCACCACGGCGATGCCGGCGAGCGCGGCCAGGGGGGGCGCCAGCGTCAGCATGTAGTAGAAGTGAAAGATCCCGCCCGCGTAGCTGTAGACGGCGGCGTAGGTGAGCACCCAGCCCATCCAGAGCAGCACGTCCCGCTGCGCGAGGGCAAGGGGCAAGCGAAGACGCTCGCGCACCACGAAGAGGACGAGCCCCAGCAGCGCGAGAGGGAAGAGCCAGCCCACCTGAGCGGCGAGCTGCCCGTCGGCGAGGCGCAGCGGCCCCACCGGCGCGCGGACGAAGAGTCCGTCGCGCACGCTGCGGAGGCCGTCGGGCCCAGTGGGAAGGGGCGGCGGCGTGGCGGGCGGCGCGGTGGCTTGGCCCCGCGGGTTCCACAGCCGGACGAATCGCCCCACCGCGTTATGGCCCAGGGCGAGATCCAGCATGGAGTTCTGGGAGCTGCTGCCCACATACGGCCGCTGGGCGGGTGGCGTCACCTCGTAGACCACGATCCACGGCAAGGACACCGCGACGAGGACGAGGCCGCCGAGGGCCAGATCCCCGAGCCGCCGGCGCCACGTGACGGGCGCGCCCAGGAAGTAGACGAGAACGAACGTAGGGAGCAGGACGTAGGCCGCCAGCATCTTGACGTTGAAGGCCATCCCGACGAGCGCCATGGCCAGGAATAGCAGGGCCCGGCTGCCTTCCTCGGCGGCGCGGATGAGCGCCCAGGCGGCGAGGAGGAGGACGAAAACGAGTGCGCTGTCGGTGTTGCTCGAGCGGTCCAGCGCCACGCTCACCGGCGTCACCGCGAGGAAGAGGCCCGCGAGCACGCCCGCCGGCCCTCCGAACTGCCGCCACACGAGGTACATCACGATGGCGACCGCGCCCACGCCCTCAAGTACCTGCGGCAGCAGCACGCTCCACCACGCGTACCCGAAGAACTTGGCGCTGGCGACCTGGATCCAGAGGGCCAGGGGCGGCTTGTCAACGGACACGAAACCGGCGGGATCGAAGGCGTTGTAGAGGAAGTTGTGCGCGCTCTCCGTCATGCTGCGGACGGCGGCGGCGTAGTACTCGTTGTCGAAGCCGTTCTGATCAAGACGGCAGACGCGAAGCCCCGCCGCGAGTACGAGCACGGCGCCCGCGGCGAGGCGCGCGGCGGCGCTACGAGAAGCTGGGCTCGCGGGCGACGTCGGGCCGCACCGGGCCGCGCAGGCGGAGGACGGCCTCCTGCAGGACGCGATTGAGCCCGTCGGTCAGGAGCTCCGCGGTCTCGGCGCGTTCGCGGTGGAGGCGCTCGTTCTCGCTCTGGAGCGCGTCGAGCTCGCGCCGGAGATCGTTCACCTCCTGGAGCAGCCGCGCGGAGGCACGCTCGGTGGCATCGAGGCGATCGCGGAGGCTTTCGTGCTCCTGGAGGATGGCGGGAAGACAGGCGAAGACGCTGGCGCTGTCCTCGATCCAGCGGCTGATGCGGAGGCGGGCGTCGCGGAACTTGAGATCGTCCATGCCCTGAGTCTAACACAGGCCGTGGACACGGCCTTCTGACTCACCACAATATGTGGGGTCAATCGACCGAACCGCCCGCGGGGCCCGTGTGCTAGCCTCGACTGCCATGGCCGTTCCCGCGACCCAGGCGCCCGCGCGCCCCGCCGCGCTCGTCTTCATCTTCGTCACGGTGATGCTCGACATGCTCGCGCTGGGGATGATCGTCCCCGTCCTGCCTCCGCTCGTGGTGAGCTTCCTGGGGGGCGACACCGCGCGGGCCGCGGGAATCTACGGCCTCTTCGGCACGGCGTGGGCGCTGATGCAGTTCCTCGCCTCGCCGGTGCTCGGCGCGCTCTCCGACCGCTTCGGACGTCGGCCGGTGATCCTCCTCTCGAACCTGGGCCTGGGGCTGGACTACGTCCTCATGGCGCTGGCGCCGAACCTGGCGTGGCTGTTCGTCGGGCGTGTGCTCTCGGGCATCACCGCCGCGAGCGTCCCCACCGCCGGCGCCTACATCGCCGACGTGACGCCGCCCGAAAGGCGCGCCGGCGCCTTCGGTCTCATCGGGGCGGCCTTTGGTGTCGGATTCGTGCTGGGGCCGGCGGTGGGCGGCCTACTCGGCGTCGTGGACCCGCGGCTGCCGTTCTGGGTGGCGGCGGGGCTCAGCCTGCTCAACTTCTTCTACGGCCTCATCGTGCTGCCGGAGTCGCTGCCCCGAGAGCGCCGCGCGCCCTTCGTCTGGCGCACCGCGAGCCCCGTCGGCGCCCTGGTGTTCCTGCGGGCGGATCGGGTGCTCCTCGGGCTCGCCGTGGTGGTCTTCCTCGGCCGTGTCGCCCACGACGTGCTGCCGAGCACCTTCGTGCTGTACGCGGGCTTCCGCTACCACTGGGATGAGCGGGCGATGGGGTTCTTCCTCGCCGGCGTCGGCGTGGCCACCATGATCGTCTCGGGGACGCTCGTCCACCCCATCGTGCGCCAGTGCGGCGAGCGCCGCGCGCTGCTCGTGGGTCTTGCCTGCGGCGCGGCGGGTTTCGCGCTCTACGGGCTCGGCCCCTCCGGCGCGATCGCGGTGCTCGCGATTCCCATCCAGGCGTTCTGGGGACTGTCGGGACCGGCCGCGCAGGCGCTGATGACGGGACGGGTGGCGCCCTCGGAACAGGGTCGGCTCCAGGGCGCGATCTCGAGCCTCACCGGGATCGCCGGGTTCTTCGGGCCCGCGCTCTTCACGCTGACCTTCGCCTACTTCATCGGGATTTCGGCGCCGGTCGTGTTCCCCGGTGCCCCGTTCCTGCTTGCCGCGCTCCTCTTGGCGGCGTCGATCGCGCTGGCCTGGCGGGTGACGAACGTCCCTCAGGGCATCAGGCTCCCTGAGGACGCGCGGACGCGATCGCGCGGCGACGCCACCACCGGATCAGGGGGGGCGCGACGAGGGCGAGGACACCCACCAGGAGGAGGGTCGCCGTGATCGGGCGGCCGACCAGCGCGACCACATTGCCCCGCTCCATGAAGAGCGCCTGGCGCAGCGTCTTCTCCATGAGGGGGCCCAGGACGAGCGCGACGACGAGCGGCGACGGATCGATGGCGAGCTTGCGCAGGCCGTAGCCGAAGACGCCGAAGACCACCAGGACCCAGAGGTCGAGCTGACTGTTGTTGAGGCTGTAGGCGCCCACGAGGCAGAGCAGCAGCACGAGAGTGGCCAGGACATGCTGGGGGAGCCGCAGCACGCTCACGAAGAGCCCGACCAGCGGCAGGTTCAGCACGAGCAGGATGAAGTTGCCCACGTACATGCTGGCGACGACGCCCCAGAACACCTCCGGTCGCTGACTGATCAGGAGGGGGCCGGGCTGGATGCCGGTGATCACGAGCGCGCCCAGCAGGATGGCGGTGGCCGGCGAGAAGGGAATGCCGAGCGAGAGCAGCGGCACCATGGCGCCGGCGGTGGCGCCATTGTTGGCGGCCTCGGGGCCGGCCACGCCCTCGATGGCGCCGTGGCCGAACCGCTCCGGGGTCCTGGAGATCTTGCGCTCGAGCGTGTAAGAGATGAACGTCGCGAGCACCGAGGCGGGGCCGGGGACGAGGCCGGTAAAGAAGCCTAGCACGGAGCCGCGCGCGATCGGCCACGACGACCGCCGCCACTCCTCGCGGGTCGGCAGCAGCTCGCGGAGCCGTACGGTGACGATGTGGGCCTTGCGCAGGCCCGACTCGGCGATCAGCATCACCTCGGCCACGCCGTAGAGGCCCATGATCACCGGGACCAGCTCGACGCCCTGGGAGAGCTGGGTGGAGCCGAAGGTGAAGCGACGGACCGCCGAGATCGGCTCCATGCCGACCGTGCCGAGCGCGAGCCCGATCGCCACCATGACGAAGGCGTGGATGACCGAGCCGCCCGACAGTCGCGAGAGCAGCAGCAGCCCCGCCAGCGCCAGCGCGAAGTATTCGGGCGGCCCGAAGCGGAGCGCCTGGTCGGCGAGCCACGACGCGGCCAGCACGATCCCGATCACGCCGATCGACCCCGCGACGAAGGAGCCGACGGCCGCCACCGCGAGGGCGGCGCCGGCCCGACCCTTCCGCGTCATCTGATAGCCGTCCAGCGCGGTGACCACCGACGCCGCCTCGCCCGGGACATTGACGAGGATGGAAGTGGTCGAGCCCCCGTACATCGCGCCGTAGTAGATGCCGGCGAGCATGATGAGGGCGGTCGCCGGCTGGAGGGCGAACGTCGACGGCAGGAGCAGCGCCATCGCGCCCACCGGCCCGATGCCCGGCAGGATGCCGACGATGGTGCCGATCAGGACCCCGAGGAAGCAGGCGAAGAGATTGGTGGGCTGAAGCGCGACGGCGAAGCCGTAGGCCAGCCCCTCCAGCGGGCCCAATCAGTTGAAGCTGGGGGGGAGCGGCGCCGCTCCTCCCCCAGGCCCCCCCACC
>JBKPDT010000363.1:0-27152 GCA_046728035.1 Candidatus Methylomirabilota bacterium
ACGAAGATGAAGGGCAGCTTCCACACCGCGGCGAGGTTCATGGTCTCGGCGACGATGCCCTGATTGGCCCCACCGTCGCCGAAGAAGGAAAGGACCACGCGGTCGGTGCCGCGCAGACGGTTGGCGAGAGCGGCGCCCGCGCCGATGGGCACGCCCGCCCCCACGATGCCGTTGGCCCCGAGGATGTTGAGGTCGAGGGCGGCGATGTGCATCGAGCCGCCCAGCCCACGACAGTAGCCGGAGTCCCGGCCCATCAGCTCGGCCATCATGAGGTCCACCCGCGCGCCCTTGGCCAGGCAGTGGCCGTGGCCGCGGTGGTTGCCCACGATGGAGTCGTCGGGGCCGAGATGGGCGCAGGCGCCCGTGGCCACCGCCTCCTGCCCGACATAGCTGTGCGCGGTGCCCTTGACGACGCCCGCGGTGAAGAGCTCCGTCGTCTTCTCGTCGAAGCGGCGGATGCGCACCATGACCTGGTACAGGCGCTCGAGGGTCGGGGTGTCCGGCGGCATGGGCGTTCCTCCGTGTGAGTCGCTTAAACCATGGGGCCGGAGCCCAGTCAAGGCCGCCGGGCGGGCGCATGCCGGGCGCCCGCCGGGCGATGGTTGACAAGCCCGCGCCGCCCTCCTATTCTCCCCCACGGACTCGCTCGCAAACGTCCGGCCACCTCCAGGGGAGGTCGCATGGTCCTCGCTCGGGTCCCCGTTGTCGCGCCTTCCATCCGCGCGGACGCGGTCACGCGGCGCCGTCCGCGTCCGCCCCCGCGATCGCCTCGTGCGTCATCTTCGCGCCTCGCAGCGCACCCGAGGGGCTCAAAGAGGAGGCCCGAATGGCACGCGTGATGGACAGTCCGGGTTCGATCGTGTCGGAGGAGCGCAGGATCCACAAGGTGCCCGACCCATTCCCGCTGACCCTGGCGGGCATGCTGGCCGCACTGGGCCCCCAAGCCATCAACTTCGGCATCTCGATCGGCGGCGGCGAGGCCTACCTCCTCCCGAACGTCTCCGCGCGCGGCACGCTCGGCATGCACTGGCTCATGACCATCTCGGTGGTCCTCGAGACCGCGCTCGTCTACGAGTGCATCAAGTACAGCACCTGCACCGGTCGGTCGTTCTTCGCCGCGACCAACGAGCTCAAGCCGTTCGGCTTCTGGCCATGGTTCTGGGCGGTGGTCAGCATCGTCACCTTCGCCTGGCCGGCTTGGATGGGCGGCGCGGTGGTCGCCGCGCACCGCTTCACCGGCATCGGCAATCCGCCCGTCCTCGGCTTGCCGCCGCACTATATCTGGGCGGTGGTGGCCCTCCTCGCCGTGCTCGTCGTCTTCTATTTCTCCGACCGGACCTACAACTTCCTCTCGAAATTCTTCACCTTCATCATGTTCGCGAACATCGTGCTGGTGCTCGCCATCACGATCATCGCGGCGAAACCCCAGCATTACTGGCAGGTCCTGCTTGGCTATCTCGGCATCACCTTCATGCTGGAAGGGTACCCCGCCGCGCTCCCCAAGACGGACGCCCTCGCCCTCTTCAACCAGCCCGGCGGCAGCCTCATGTGGGTGAGCTTCTGGGTCATCGCCGCCGGCTTCGGCATGGGCCGCTACGCGGGGCAGGTCACCGGCGTGCTCCGGCCGCCCGAGCGGATCACCGCGCAGGAGATCGCCTGGGACAGCTCGGATCCGGTGGAGCGGCGCAAGATGGACCAGTGGGTGAAGGTCGGTGGTTATAGCCTCATCCTCTGGTGGGCGATCATCGGCGGCCTCATCATGACCTACCTCTATTCCGTCGCCGGCCTCGCCTACCTGCACGAGGACTTCCTCAAGACCGGCAAGATCCCCACCGGCGTCGAGGTGCCCATCCAGATGGCCACCATCGCCCAGGGGGTGCTGGGGCCGATGGCGGGCTGGCTCATGCTGCTCTTCATCATGGTCACGCTCTACGATGCTCAGTTCCCCTTCTACGACACCTTCATCGGCCGCACGACCTGCGACGCCATCGCGGTCACCGGGCGGGCCCGCCGCCCGTATCGCTTCTACTATTTCGTGGTGGTCACCGCCGCGGTCGCGGCCGGCTTCTACCTCATCACGGTGGCCCAGCCCTTCATTCTGTGGATCGGGGTGGCCATCTCGGCGCTGGTCTATCGCTCGATCGGGGCCTGGCAGATCATGCTGCTGAACAACCGCCGCCTGCCCGAGGGATTCAAGGTGAGCCGGCTCAATACCGTACTCCTGTGGATCACCGTGGTCACCGGCTTCGGAGGCGTGGGGATCTGGGCGGTTACCGTGCTCCCGGCCGAGATCGCCAAGCGGTTCGGATGAAGGCGTCCGTCTGGCTCGTCATGATGCTGGTCTGGCTCGGCGCCCTCCTCGGCGGGCTCTGGTGGATCTGGCCGCACGTCGAGGCAATGGAGCCCACGCGCGACCTCTTCATCGGGCTTGCCTGGCTCGTCACCGGCAGCGCCGCCTGGCTCCTCGCCCTGAACCTCGGCGTCGCGCGTTACTGGCGGCGCTGAGGTCCGAGGAGGGCGTCGCGGAGCACCTCGGCGGGGTGGCGGGCCTGGCGGTCGGTGAGATGGTCGATCTGCTGCCGGCACGAGATGCCCGGCGCCACCACGACCGTGTCGGGGTCGGCCGCGCGCACCGCGGGGGCGAGCCGGCGATTGCCCAGGCTGACGGAGAGATCGTAGTGCTCCTTCTCGAAGCCGAAGGCGCCCGCCATGCCGCAGCAGCCCGAGTCCACCTCGCTCACCGTGAACCCGGCCCAGACGAGCGCGGCCACCGTGGGGGCGGTCCCCACCATGGCCTTCTGATGGCAGTGGCCATGCAGCAGCGCCCGCCGCGGCACGCCGTTCTTCCAGACGAGCCGGAGGCCCCGGGCCCGCTCGCGGAGGAGGAACTCCTCCAGGAGGAATGACGACCGCGCCACCGCGCGGGCGGCGTCGCTGCGGAGGAGGTCCACGTACTCGTCGCGGAGGGTGAGGAGGCAGGAGGGCTCGAGCCCCACCACGGGGACGCCCCGCTCCACCCACGGCATGAGCCGCACCACGTTCCACTCGGCGTGCGCCCGGGCCTCGTCGAGCATCCCCTTGGAGATGAGCGGCCGGCCGCAGCACTTGCGCCCCACGATCTCCACGCGGTAGCCCGCCGCCTCGAGAAGCTCCACCGCCGCCCGCGCGATCTCCGGCGTGTTGAAGGTGTTGAAGGTGTCGTGGAACAGGACCACGCTGCCCCGCGGAGCGTCGAGCTTCGGCTTGCGGGCGTCGAACCAGTCGGTGAAGGTCTCACGCGCGAAGCGCGGCAGCGGCCGGCGCCGGTCGATCCCCACCACGACGTCCATGAGCCAGCGGTTGAGCCGGGTGCCCGCGACCCAGTTCGAGAGCGGGGCGAGCCGCGAGCCCCACCAGGACAGGTCGCCGATATGCGCGAAGAGGTCGTTGCGCATCGGCGTCGGGTGGACCTTGTAGTAGTGGTGCAGGAACTCGTACTTCATCTTGGCCATGTCCACGTTGGACGGGCACTCCGCCTTGCAGCCCTTGCACTCGAGGCAGAGGTCCATCACCTCGAAGAGTCGGGTGCCGGTGAAGTCCTCGCGGGGCACCCGTCCAGAGAGCACCGCGCGCAGCGCGTTGGCCCGTCCCCGCGTCGAGTGCTCCTCGTCCCTGGTCGCCATGTACGACGGGCACATGGTGCCCTCGAGCTTCTTCCGGCACACGCCCACGCCGTTGCACATCTCGACGGCGGCGGCGAAGCCGCCCTGCTCGGAGAAGTCGAGGCTGGTGCGGGGCTCCCAGGTCCGGTACTCGGCGCCGTAGCGCATGTGCTCGGTGACGCCCGGGCTCGCCACGATGTTGCCGGGGTTGAGCAGGTTCTTCGGATCGAAGGCGCGCTTGAGCTCGTGAAAGGCCCCGAAGACGACAGGCCCGAACACGCGCTCGAGGAAGGGGCTCCGCGCCCGCCCGTCCCCGTGCTCGCTGGAGATGGCTCCCTCGAACTCGAGGACCATGTCGAAGATCTCGCCCGCCATCGCCTGCACCTGCTCGAGCCCGCGCTTGGTCTTGAGGTTGATGAGCGGGCGGATGTGCAGGCACCCCACCGAGCAGTGGCCGTAGTATGCCCCCTCCGCGCCGTGCTTGGCCATGATGTCGCGGAAGCGCGGCACGAAGGCGGGCATGTGCTTGGGGTCCACCGCGGTG
This sequence comes from Candidatus Methylomirabilota bacterium, assembly GCA_046728035.1. GTDB lineage: Bacteria > Methylomirabilota > Methylomirabilia > Rokubacteriales > CSP1-6 > DASRWT01. Next base: position 4,186 of record JBKPDT010000363.1, read on the forward strand.
TCCTCGATGAAGGCGATGGGCTTGGCGTCGCCGCGGGTCCCCAGGAGGAGCCCGAGCCCGGCCTTCCGGAGCTTCCAGATGGACTGTTGTTCTCCGGCGGCGAGGGCGAGGACGCCGGCATAGCCGAAGCCCTCGCGGGCGCGGAGCGCTTCCAGCTTCTCCACCTTGTCCTTGACCTCGGCGTCGGTGTCGCCGGCGTACTCCACGATGAGGATGGCGGCGGGATCGCCCTGGACGAAGCCCATGCGCGCCGCCTGCTCGATGTTCGCGCGGGCGAGATCGAGGATCATCTTGTCGGTGAGCTCGACCGCGTACGGCCCCGTTTCCAGGATCGCCTGGGAGGACTCCAGGGCCTCCTGGATGTCGCGGTAGTGGATGACGTCCAGCGCGGTCTTCTTCGGCCGCTTCACCAGGCGCATCTTGGCTTCGACGATGGTGGCGAGCGTCCCCTCCGAGCCCACCACCAGCCGCGCCATGTTGAGCGGACCGTCCTTGATCAGCTCGTCGAGGTTGTAGCCGCACACCCGGCGCCAGTGCCCACGGTAGCGGCGCGCGATCTCGTCGCGGTACGCGTCGCGGAGCCGCGCGACCTCACGATAGATCTGCCCCTCGAGGGTCTCGAGGCGGGCCTTGGCCTGTAGCTCCGCGGGGGTCACCGTGCTGAAGACGGCGCGGCTCCCGTCGGAGAGGAAGGCAGTCAGTTCGATCACATGCGCCACGGTGAGGCCGTACGCGATGGAGTGGCTCCCGCCGGAGTTGTTGCCGAGCATGCCGCCGAGGGTGGCGCGGTTCGACGTGGACGTGTCGGGGCCGAACAGCAGGCCCTGCTCCCGCACGTGGTGGTTCAGCTCATCCTGCACGACGCCCGGCTGCACGCGGACCCACTGCTCCTCGGCATTGACCTCGAGCACCCCGTTCATGTAGCGCGAGAAGTCGAGCACCACCGCGTGATTCACCGTCTGACCGGTGAGCGAGGTGCCGCCGCCACGCGCGAGGAGCGGCGCGGCGAGGCGGTTGGCCACCTCCAGCACCGCCTGCACGTCGCCGGCGTGGCGCGGGATGACCACGCCGATCGGCTCCACCTGGTACATCGAGGCATCGGTGGAATAGAGGAGACGCGAGTAGCGATCGAAGCGGACGTCGCCTTCGACGACGCGGCGGAGTTCGTGCTCGAGTTCGATCATGGGCGGATTATACTGAATCGCGATGTTCGCGACACGCCTTGTCCATCCGCTCGTCGCGCTCGCGCTCCTCGCCGGCGCGGCGGCCGCCGGCGCCGCCCCCGCGGCGCCGCCCTTCACCGCCCGGCTTCTCGACGACGGGCGCGAGTTCGACTCGCGCGCGCTCATCGGCAAGGCGGTACTGGTCCTGCGCTTCCAGGGCTCCTGGTGCAAGACGTGCACGGCCCAGTCGGCGAGCATGCAGCGGCTCGCCGAGAAGTATCGAGTCCGCGACGTCATGGTGATCGGGGTCCACGTCAACGACACCGCCACCGACGCCCGCGCCTGGCGCAAGCGCTATCGGCAGACCTACCCGGCCGCCCTAGATCAGGGCGCCCGCGTGGCCACCCGCTTCGAATTCAAGCGTGCGCCCTATACCGTGGTGATCGACAAGCGCGGCGAGATGGTGGCGCGCATCACCGGCTCTGCCGATGAGGGCCGCCTCGCCAAGATCCTCGATCCCCTCCTCGCTTCCCCACCCCCCACGCGCTAGCGTCAGCGGACTCCCGGCGGCTTTCAGCCGCCGGGCCGGTCAGAGGTTGCCGAAGTGGGCAAGGCGGATGTCCTCGCGCGCGATGAGCGCGCGCGCGCCGGGATCGGTGAGCCCCGCGACCTCGGTCTCGCGCTGCTTGCCGTAGCGGCTGTACGCCAGGTCGTCGTCGAAATAACCCGGATGCGTCATGAACTCGCTCACGCCGGGCGGAAGCGTCCGAAGGTGCTCAAGCACCCGCTCGGCCGACCAGTAGGGCTCGGGCCCCGATTCACCCATGAAGTGCTCCGGTGTGCGGATGCCGTCCTTGCGGGCGCGGGCGCGCACTGTCGCGTCCTGAGCCCGCATGGGCACCTTGAGCGAGCGCGCGAAGAAGCAGAGAAGGTCGAGGAGGGCTCCGTCCCGCGCCACGTGGTGGTGGCTGTCGAGATGGGTGGGGAAGCGGCCCATGAGCCGCCGGAAGGCCTCGATCTGATTCCCCATCTCGATGCGCGCCTCCTCCGGCCGCGCCCGCTCGGCCTGGACGCGCGCGTCGCGGATGAGCAGGCCGGTGTCGTCGAGGAGCGAGCCTACCCGGCGCGGGTCCGACACCGGCGCGCCGAGCGTAAGGTTGACGTGCAGGCCCACCCCCAGCCCTGAGGCTCTGAGCTCCTCCAGCTGCGCGGGATCGGCATCGCGATTGACCATGAGGGTGGTACTCGTGACGATGCCGTTCCGGTACGCCTCGAGGATGCCCCGGCTCACGCCGCGGGTGAGCCCGAAATCGTCCGCGTTGACGATCAGGACGCGCGTCATCGCTGCCCCATCACGCGCCGGAAGTAGAGCCGGAGCGTCTCCTTGAGCTGGGCGCGCGCGCCCGCGTTCGTCTGCGCGTCCTCGAGCTGGTCGAGGTCCAGCGCCTGCGGCACGCCCTCCTTCTTGACGCCGTCCAGCTCGGCGGTGAGGCCGCAGCGCTCGTCCGACTCGGTGAAGACGATCTTGGCCCGGCTGAAGCTACCGTCGTCCTGGGCGATCTGCGCGACGGTCTCGGTGAGGAGCCGCTTGATCGCCTCCTGGTCCGGGCCCGGCACGGTGGAAAAGGCGGTGGTGAGACTGATGTCGGCCATGGGGTCCCTCCCGGCGCGGCGCGCTAAGCCGGCGGCTCGTACACCTTCAAGATGTCGGCGTGCGTCTTGGCGGCATTGGCGCGGATGGCGAAGCTGATGGCCTCGCGCACCTCGTCCTCGCTGGCCCCGGCGGCCCTGGCACCTGCCAGGTCGCGCTTGGCTCAGTGGGTATTGCCCGCCGCGAGATTCGCGGCGAGGTAGCAGAGGCTGGCCGTCTTCGGATCCAGCACGCCCTTCTTGAACTTCCACGACGCGATGACGCGCTCCTCGATCATGGCCTCCCCCTTCATGTCAGAGTTCGCTAGATCCCCGCGGCGCTGGCGTCGCTGGTGGGATCGAGCCCGGCCTCGAGCCCCTTCTTGGTGATGCGGATGGCGACGGGCCGGGCGAAGAACATGTTCCCCACCGAGCAATGCTTGGGCGTCACCGGATGCTTGCGCTTGCGGAGGGCGGCGAGGGCGACCTCGCCCACCCGGTCGTCCACCAGGAGCTCCTCGCCCTCGTCGTGGAGTCGCGGCGCCTCCATGGCACGCTGCGGCGTGTCGCCGGCGTCCGCCATGTTGGAGATCACCTGCGGGATCACCGAGACGATCTTCCGGCCGCCCGGGGCCCCCAGGGTGTACGCGGGCTCCCCCTTCCGGAACGCGAGCACGGGCACCATGTTCACGAGGGGCCGCTTGCCCGGCGCGATGGAGTTGACCCGCCCCGGCTCGGGATCGAACCAGATCATGCCGTTCTGGAGGAGCACACCGGTGCCCGGCACCACCATCCGCGCGCCGAACAGCGAGACCGCGGTGTTGGTGAACGACACCATGTTCCGCTGGCGGTCGATGGCGCCGATGTGGGTGGTGCAGTCTTGGGACGCTGCTGCTATCGAGCGATTATTTACCGTCAGCGGGGGCCCAGAAATGGCCCCCGCTCTCCCCCCATTGCGGGCAACCGTCCGCATCGCGGGGGTAGTGTTCCGGTATTTCCACGGGTCGGGCACGGGCGCGGTGGAGCGTGGGCCGCCCGGCTTGATCTGCCGCGCGAGGGCGCGGGCGTAGTCGCGGGAGGCGAGACCTCCCCAGGGCGCGGTGACGCGGAGGGCGTCGCCAAGGTGCTGGAGCCGATCCCGGAAGGCCAGCCGGACCGCCTCGGCGCGGAGGTGCAGGCCGCGGACGCTCTCGTACGTCACTGCGGCCGAGGGGAACTCGGCGAGGAGGTTCAGGATCTCGAGTGCGGTGATGCCGCCGGTCGCGCCCGGCATGAACGCCAGCTCGAGGCCCCGGTAGCCGCCCATGAGCGGCGAGGAGACCCGCGCCTCGTAGGCCGCCAGATCGTCCCTGGTGAGAAAGCCGCCCTTCCCCTGCACTTCCGCGTGGATGGCCTCGGCGATGGCGCCGCGGTAGAAGACGTCCGCGCCGTCCTTGGCGATGAGGCGCAGGGTGCGCGCGAGGTCGGGCTGGCGGAAGAGGTCGCCATCCTGGCTCATCGGGGGACGGTAGATGTCGAGGCCGTCGCGCAGATAAGTGCGCGCGCTCTCGGGGAAGGCGCGCAGCTCGCGTGTATAGAGCGCCATGGCCTGGGCCACGTACCAGTCCGGCACGAACCCCTCCTCGGCGAGCCGGATGGCGGGGGCGATCACGTCGGCCAGCGCCATGGTGCCGAACCGCGCGAGGGCCAGCGAGAGGCCCGCCAGCGAGCCGGGCACCGCCACCGCGCGGGGGCCGAAGATGTTGGCGTCACCGACCACGCGGCGCCAGGGGAAGAGGTCGTCGGCCACGCCCTCACCCAGCTCGTAGCAGGTCTCGTGGGCGGCGGCGGGCGCCTCCACGTTGGCGTCGATGGCCACCGTCTCGCCGCGGCGGGCCATGTGGATGAGGAAGCTGCCGCCGCCGGCGATGGAGGACATGAAGGGCTCCACCACCGGCATCGCGAAGGCGGTGGCGACCGCGGCGTCCACCGCGTTGCCGCCGCGGGCGAGGATCGCCGCTCCCACCTGCGCGCCTAGCGGATGCTCGGCCACCACCATGCCCCGCGACACCAGTGGTGTCTGCTTCGTCATCCGAAGGGCGCTACGGATCATCGTGGGTCTCCTTGGGGAACTCGAAGGGATGCAGGCGCACCTGCCAGACGCCCGCGTCGTTGTGGATGAGGAGGCAGACGCGCACGCCGTCGTCGCGATGCGCGGTCCAGAGGAAGACGCCCGCGTCGGCGGCGTCGCCGCACTCGTCGCAGACCCAGGCGGTACGGAAGCACTCCGCGTCGCGCAGGGCCTGGGCATGGGCGGCGGGGTTCACGTATAGCGGCTCGTCCTCCGGCATGAAGGCGGCGATATCGGAAAGGTAAGGGATGACGGGCCGGCCGGCGTCTCCCTTCCACGCCTCCACGAGGGGCAGCACCGGCACCTCGTCGTGGATCGACAGATACGCGCCCTCCTCGATCAGCTCGCCGCGGGCGAGCCGGCACTCCGCCAGGAAGCCGCGTAGCCCGTTGAGACCTACGAGGCCGCCGTAGAGGCGCTGCGCAAACTCGTCGCGCTCCGTGGGCGCGAGGAGGAACCGCGTCGGCGGCGCGGGGCCGGCGAGCTCCGGCCCCGCCACCTGGTACACGCGCGATCCGCCGGGGCGCTCGGCCCGCGGGCCGTGCCAGACCAGGGTGGCCCGGTCCCCCGGGCGGAACCAGTCGGGCGTGCCGGACATGTCGTTCCGGCTACTCGGTGAGGAAGAAGCCCGGCTGGGGACGGCGGAGCATGGACACCACGCCCTTGTCGTCGAAGTAGAGGATCCAGCCCAGGGGGTAGAGCCAGGCCTCCTTGGCCTTCGTCCGCACGTCGGGCCACTGCTGCTTGGCCAGCGCCCCCATGCGCGCGGGATCGATGGTCTGCTCGTACGGCTCGTCGAGGAGGGTGCGCACCTCGCCCGGCGTGCTGCCCTCGCTCACCTGTCGCCAGAAGCGGAAGTCGCTGTAGCGCACCTGCTGCTCCATCTCGGGATGCTCCCGCAGGTACTTGAAGACGCGGTCGTCCATCTGGTCCTTCCACTGCCGTTTCTCGTCGAAGTTGGGCTCGCGGTCGCTCTTCTGCGCGACCCGCGCGTAGAACATCTCCTCGGCGCGCGGCCCCCGCCCCATCCGCTCGGGCTCGCTCGGCGTCAGGGTTCCGCAGCCGGCCGCGCCCAGCGCCGCGATCAGCCCCGCGATCGCCGACAATCTCGCACGCGTTCTCCGCATCCGTCCCCTCCCCTGGTGTGGTGTCCGCCCGCGCTCAGATGAGGGCGGACTCGAGCACGATGCCCCGGTCGATCACCCGCGCCGCCCGTCCGAGCAGCGCGCCGAGCGTGGTATCCACCTCCGGCGCCTCCGCGAGCTGGCGGAGCACGTCGATGAGACGCCGCATCGCGCGGATCAGGTCGCCCTCATGCCCGCCGAAGGATTCCTCCACGATGGCCGCCCAGTCGTCCTCCCCCGAGGCCCAGCGGAACACCGAGGGCATGAAGCCGGTGGAGATCGACACCGGCACCGGGAGCTGGTGGATCCGCTGCGCCTCGTGCACCGCCCGCGCCACCGCGTCCAGCTGCTCGAGCTTGCGCTTGAGCTTGGGGCGCTTGCGCAGGAAGAGCCGCGCCACCGCGCTGTCGCCCGAGCGGGACTCCTCGATGAGGCAGGAGGCCAGCGCGGCCGCCTCGGCCAGCGTGGTGTCGGCGAGGATGCCACGGTCCATCATCTCCGCCACCAGCAGCTCGTTGTCGTGCCGCAGGCTGGAGATGAGCTGGCCCTTGGCGAGGAGCTTGCCGTCCTGCACGGCCCCGAAGTGTTCGAGGACCTCCACGACGCGGAGAAACTCCTGCCAGTAGGCGTTGCGGAGGGCCTCCAGGGTCTCGCGCTTGTGGGCGAGGCGGGTCTCGAGCTTTTCCAGCCCCTTCCAGGTATGGTCGCAGCGCGGCTGCGAGTTCCATGGGCAGCGATGGCACTCGATGGCCGCGAGCGCGCCCTCCGGCCCCTCCGTCCGCTCGCGCTCCGCGAGCTCGGCGGCGGTGACGCGCGCGAGCTGGGCCTTGAGCGCCTGGGTCCGGTGCTCCCAATCCCGCGGGATGGGGAGCGGCGGGGTCGCCCAGAACACCCGCTTGATGTGCCCCGCCTTGACGTGGACCACCTCGCCGTGGGGGAGCAGCACGCTCGCGATCACCTTGTGGCGGCGGGCGTCCACGCGGAGCAGCAGCCCCACCGACTGGCCGCCGCGCCGCCGCGCGATCACGAAGCGACCGGGCTCGGCCTCCGCCACCGTGCGCGAGGCCCGGCGGCCGCCGCGGCCCAGAGCCGCCCGCGCCGTCTCCAACTCGGCGCGGACCCGCCGGTAGCGGCCGATGCGGTCGAAATCCCCGCAGGGGGCCCGGAAGGCACGGGCGTCCTCCACCGCCGTCTCGAGCTGGGCCACCTCCGCCTCCAGGCCGCGAATCCGCCGAAGGTTCTGGTACTGGCCGAAGGACGACTCCACCGTCCGCCGGATCGCCGCCATGTCGCTGCCGCTGCCCAAGAGGAGCGCCACCGAGCCGTAGCCCAGCTTGAACTGGCTCACCACCGGCTCGGGCGCCCCGTCCACCACGCGGCGGATATCTTCGACGCCGTCACGCACGTCGAGCGCGATCACGCACTTGCCCTCGGGATCGATGCCCCGCCGTCCTGCGCGGCCCGCCATCTGGGTGAGCTCGTTGTGGGTGAGGCTCCGGAAGCCACGGTCCGTGCGCTTGGTCAGGGACTGGAGCACCACGCTCTTGGCCGGCATGTGGATGCCGAGCGACATGGTCTCGGTGGCGAAGACCACCTTGCAGAGCCCGCGCTCGAAGAGCTGCTCGATGAGGCGCTTCACGCTCGGCAGGATCCCCGCGTGGTGCAGGCCCATGCCCATGCCGAGCGCCTGGAAGATGGTCTGGTTGAGCGGCGACTCGGCGATGGTGGGCGTGTCGTTCACCGCTTCGCGGATGATCTCCTCCACCTCACGCTGCTGGGCGCGGGCAAGCAAGGGCTTGCCCTCGGCGAGGACCGTCTCCATGGCGCGCTCGCAGCCGGCGCGGCTGAAGATGAAGTAGATGGCGGGGAGCCACCCCCGCGCGTCCAGCGCGTCGAGCATCACGGTGGGATCCACCACCCGGCGCGTGTACCACCGGCCCTTGTCCATGTAGCCGCCGTCGCGCTCCTCGCCGATGAGCCGCACCGTGCCTGCCCGCACCCCCTCGTAGCCGTGGAGCTCGCCGGACAGGTCGGCGACGAGGTAGGAGAGCGGCACCGGGCGATGCGGATGGGTGATCGCCACGATAGGCCGGTGGACGAGGCCGATCCAGTCCGCGATCTCGTTGACGTTGGCCACCGTCGCCGAGAGGGCGACGAGGGCGGCATCCCGCGGCGCGTTGACGATGATCTCCTCCCAGACGGTGCCGCGCCCCTCGTCGCCCATGTAGTGGCACTCGTCGAGGACCACCGTCTCGAGCCCGGGCAGACCGCCCGTGTAGAACATGTTGCGGAGGATCTCGGTCGTCATCACCAGGATGGGGGCGCGGGGATTGACCTTCACGTCTCCGGTCAGGATCCCCACGTTATCGGCGCCGAACTGGCGCCCGAAGTCGGCGAACTTCTGGTTGCTGAGCGCCTTGAGCGGGGTGGTGTAGGCGAGGCGGCGCCCATGGGCGAGCGCGCGGTGGATGGCGAATTCCGCCACGAGCGTCTTGCCCGCGCCGGTGGGCGCCGAGACGATGACGGACTTCCCCTCGTCGATCGCCCGGACGGCCCGGATCTGGAAATCGTCCAGGGTGAACGGGTACCGCGCCAGGAAGGATTCGAGCAAGTCTTTCGTAGAGATGGGCGCCCCCTTGCTGCTGCGGTTCCACGTTATCATACGAGCGCCATGCGGCTTACCGGCAAGATCGCGCTCGTCACCAATGTCAGCCATTTCATGGGCCCCGCCATCACCGAGGAGTTCGCCCGCGAGGGGGCCACCCTGGCCCTGCACGACCGGAGCCGGGAGGCGGCGACCCCGCTCGTGGCGGTAGCGGAGCGGCTCGGCCGCGCCGCGCTGGCGCTCACCGGCGACCTCGCCGCCCCCGGCGAGGCAGATCGCGTGGTGGCGGCGGTGGTCGAACGCTTCGGCCGGCTCGACATCCTCGTCAACAACAGCGCGCATCCGCCCACCGGAAGCGCCAGCGAGGAGGTCACCGACGCGGTCTGGCGCGAGATGATGGCGCGTCTCCTCGACGAGCCCTTCTTCTGCCTGCGCGCCGCCCTTCGCGTGATGCGTCCGGCTCGCCGGGGGAAGGTCATCAACATGTCCTCGGCGGCAGGCATCCCCGGCCTGGCGCGCTACGCCGCCTACTCGGCGGCCCGCGCCGGCGTCAACGGGCTCACCCGCGCGGTGGGGCGCGAGGTCGCCCGCGACAACGTCCAGGTCAACGCCATCGCGCAGAACTACGTGGAGAACCCCACGTATTTCCCGCCCACGCTCATGCAGGACGAGCAGGCCATCGCGCGGATGGTCCGCAACATCCCGGCGGGTCGCCTGGCGCGGGGTGAGGAGTCGGCACGACTGGCCGCCTACCTCGCCTCCGAGGACGCCGACTTCTTCGTCGGCCAGGTGGTGCCCTTCGCGGGCGGCTGGATATGAGCCGGGCGACCCGGGTGATGGCGGGTCTCATCCTGATCTCCATCCCGACCATCGCGTTCGGCGGCTACTTCCTGCTGTCCTCGCTGATGGACCCGAGCTCCGGCTACGCGGCCAACGCGCTGCGGCAGGACTTCTTCCGCGCCGGGCATGCCCATGCCGGTGTCGTCACGCTGCTCTCGCTGATCTGCCAGATCCTCGTTGACGCCGCCGTCCTGCCGCCCACGCTGCGGTGGCTGGCCCGGCTCGGTGTCCCCATCGCCGGAATCCTGCTCTCGGCCGGCTTCTTCACCTCCATGCTCCCGCCCACCGCGGTGGCGCCCGGCCGCACGGTGGTCCTCATCTACCTCGGCGCGGCGCTCCTGACCGTCAGCGTGCTCACGCTGGCGATCGGACTCCTGCGGTCGCGCGCCTGATCTCGGGGGCTTCGGCGAGACCCACCACCTCGTAGACGTCCACCGGCTCGGCCTTGCCCTTCACGGCAACCGCGCCGCGCAGCCGCACGGTCACCCGCGGCCCCACCGCCGCGCGCGTGGCGCCGGAGAGGGATATGGAAATGATTCCGAGCGGAGCGAGGGGCGAGCCGCAGCCGCAGGGGTCCCGAGCGGAGCGAGGCGAGTTACAATGTCGACCATGCTCTTCTATCACGTCGGCATCACGGCCGCGGGCGACTATCTCACGCGGCGCGCCGCCCACCGGTCGCAGCACCTCGAGCGCATCGCCGGCCTGCGGGACCAGGGCGCGGTGATCGGCGGGGGACCGGCGCCCGACGGCAAGTCGGCCGACATCTTCTACCGCGTGCCCGATCTCGACGTGCTGTCCCGGCTCGTCGAGGAGGATCCCTACTGGAAGGGTGGGGTCTGGACGGCCTACACGCCGGAGGCCTTTTCCCAGTTCCTCGAGCCGTGGCGACTCCCCGATGTGAGCGCCGATGGCTCGCGCCTGACCATGCTGGTGGAGGGCGAGGCCCCCGACGTGGAAATGGCCACCTTCGCCCTCATCGAGGAGCGCGGCGCGGGACGAGTGGCCTTCGGCGGCTTCTTTCCGGGCGGCCGGACCCTCGTCCTCGTCAACGCAACCGACCCGGCCGCGGCGGTGGAGCGGCTCGCCGAGACCGGCTTGTGGACCAAGGGCACGCTGCGCGCGCGCCCCTTTCTTCACGTCCTCTAGCCGCTAGTACCCGCTGCCGCCGGCGGCGCCGCCGCTCTGGATAGCCTGCCTCGCCGCGGCAGCGGCACGCGCCGCCTGTCGGGCCGCGAGCGCCTTGCCTTGGGCCCCCTTGGCCACGGGATCCTCCTCCGCGACCATGCCGGCATGGGCCGCGCAGTCCTCCTCCTCCACGATGCCGGGCACGTGGAGCATCTGCGCCCGGCCCCCCGACGGCGCGGCGCCGAGCGCGGCCGCGGCGAGCAGCACGATCGTTCCGATGCGCATCGGATCTCTCCTCATGACGGGGGCTGCCTCAGCGTCCGTCGCCGACCAGGATGAACGGTGCCCAGAAGAACGGGTGGCGGGTCGGCGCGTCGCGGAGCACCTCGAGCTGCGCGGCCCGGAGCGCGGCGCCCGCGCCCGCGCCACCCTTCACCTCCGCATAGAAGCGGCCCATGATCCTCGCGGTGGACTCGTCGTCCACTTCCCAGAGCGAGACCAGCAGGGCGGAGGCACCCGCCGAGAGGAAGGAACGGGTGAAGCCCCACAGCTCGTCGCCCCGCGACACCTTGCCCAGTCCCGTCTCGCACGCCGACAGCGCGACGAGGGCGGTGCCGCCGAGGTCGAGCCGGTAGACCTCGTGCGCCTCGAGGTTGCCGGAGCCCTTGCCGAGGTGGGCGAGGTGGATCGCCGAGTAGAGGGGGTCGATCTCGTCCACCTCGGCATGCGCGGCGACGTGCACCATCTGGCTCTGCGGTGCGCGGGTGAGCATCCGCTCCTTGGTGGCGTCGGCCCGGACATACACCTCGGCTTCCGCGTAGAGCGCCTTGATGCGCTCCACCTCGCGCTCCGCGGCAGGGAGCGCCAAACGCCGAGTGCCAAGGTCGGGATTGCCCAGCGCGAGCACATTGGTGGCGCCGGGCCGCTCGCGGGCGGCCAGCCGCGCGAACACGCTCGCCGAGGGCGCCACCGACACCACGCGCTCCTCGATGAGGTAGCCACCCGGGCCGCGCAGCGCCGGGAAAGGAACATAGTGGAGCGCGTCGTGGGGCACGAAGACGACGGCCTCGCCGGCGGCGAGGCTGAGCGGGCGGATAAGCCGCTGGTGAAGAGCGCCGCCCAGCGCTTCCGCCTCCGGAGCCTTTCGGGCCACCGCGGCGCGGTAGGCCCCGGCCGCCTTGACGAGCTGATCGCGGCCGCCGTCGATCGGCACCAGGCGCAGGCCCGCGCGGCGGATGGTCCAGGCATAGGTCCGATCACCGAGGACGTGGTACTCCACCACGACGACGCCGGTGGGGACGGCGGCGCGAAGCTGCGCGGCGGTCAAGGGCCGCCCCAGCGGATCGGCGAAGGTCTCGGCGCCCGCGCCGGCGGCAATGCGCCCGCGGATCATATCCAGCAGCGCGCGGGCCCGGCTCCGCTCGCTCACCTCGAGGGCCGCCTCCACCTGACGCGCCTCCGCGAGGACGACCACCGCGTCGTCGAAGACCCGCTGCATGTCGCCGAAGAATCCCGTCTTGAACTCCTCGCTGCGGAAGCGCGCCCGCACCGCCTCCACGGCGGCGATGGCCTGGCGATAGCCCTCCACGGCCCGCGCCTGGTCGCCAGCGGCACGGTGGGCGCGCGCTACGCCCGCGAGCGCCCAGAACCGGTAGTACTCGAGATCTGGGCCCGAGGCCTGGGCGGCCGCCTCGCCGAAGAGACGCGCGGCTTCGTGGGGCTTGCCCTCGGCCAGCGCCACCTCGCCGTAGCCACGCCGGATCAGCGGCTGGAGCCGCGGGCGCGCGGAGGCCTCGGCCTCGCGGAAGAGATCGCGGGCCCGCGCGAAGTTTTTCTGCGCGAGGTAGGCGTTGGCCAGCGAGGCCCGCACGAACGGCTTGAGGCTCTCGCCCGCCCCCGCCAGCGCCTTCTCGAGCTCGGCGATGGCCTCCACGGGCCGCCCGCGCCGGAGCAGGACCTCGCCGCGCACGCGATGCGACGGGCCGAGGACGCCGGACCGGTCGGTGCCGGGCGTGGCCCTGGCCACGTGCTCCAGCGACTCCCGAGCGAACCCGTCGGCGTGATCGAGGTAGCCGGCCAGGCTATACGCGTAGGCGAGGTCACGCTTGGCGAAGGCGAGGAGGAACTCGTCCTTGTTCCGGTGGCCCAGATACAACGCCTTGGCCGCCTCGCGGATCCCGCGGCGAAGCTCGCCCTGCTCGATGAGGGCGGAGGCCATGCCGCAGTACTGGTAGCCGTCGCGCCGCTCGGCGTCCGAGTGGAAGAGGATGCCGCCTTCGAGGGTGAGGCGGGCGGCCGACTCCGCCTCCAGCGCCCGCATCTCGGCGATCCTCTCGGGCGAGACCCGGCCGGCGGTGATGCGCTCGACCGAGGCGCACCCCGCCAGCGCGACAAGGGCGCCGGTGATTAGGGAGACGAGAAGAGGGCGGGCGAGCGGGCCGGCCATGGGCCCGACCATACCTCCCGACCCGCCGCCCTCCAATAGGCCAGTTTGCGTCGGACGCGGTGTAGCCTGGAGCCGATCCCATGACGCCGACCTCGTCACCCCGGCTTTCCCCGGCGGCCTTCCACCGGCTGGACGAATCCCCGGACCGCGAGTTCTACGCGACGCCGCGCTTCGTCACCCATATCGACGACGGCGCCATCGGGGCGGTGACCCAGCTCTACCGTGAGTATTTGCCGCCGGGCGGCGGGGTGCTCGACCTCATGAGCAGCTGGGTGAGTCACCTTCCCCCCGAGGTCCGCTATGGGCGCGTGGTCGGCCTCGGGATGAACGCCGAGGAGCTGGCCGCCAATCCGCGCCTCGACGCCTGGCTCGTGCACGACCTGAACGTGGACCCGCAGCTGCCGTTCGCGGACGCCGAGTTCGACGCCGCCGCGTGTTGCGTCTCCATCGACTACCTGGTGCGGCCGGTGGACGTGCTTCGTGACCTCGCGCGCGTGCTCGGACCGGGGGCGCCCCTCGTCGTCACCTTCTCGAACCGGCGGTTCCCGACCAAGGTGATCGCCCTGTGGGAGTCCCTCGACGACGCCGGTCACGGCCAGCTCGTCACTCACTACCTCCGCGAGGCGGCGGGGTGGACCGACGTCACCGCGCTCGACCGAAGCCCCGCCACCGGCGACCCGCTCTTCGCCGTCGTCGCCCGCCGTGCCGCGTCCGTACTAAGATAGGCGCCGCATGAGGCTTGCTCCCGACCTCGTCCTGGTGGACGGGCGCTTCGAGTCCGGCCGCGCGGTCGAGATCGCGGACGGCCGGATCACGGGCGTCGTCCCGTTCCCGCCCACCTGGGGCGACGCCGCCTTCGCCGACGATCTCGTCCGCCTGCCCGGGCGTGCCCTGCTGCCCGGCACCGTGAACGCCCACTGCCATACCTTCCAGTCCCTGCTGCGCGGGCTGGGTGACGACATGGCCTTCATGGGCTGGCGCGACCGCGTGCTCTATCCATTTTCGGCGCGGCTCGACCGCGAGGGGATCTATCTCGGCGCCGCCTTCGCGTTCGCCGAGATGCTCATCCACGGCGCCACTACCTGCGTGGACTTCTTCTATCTTCATGATTCGGGGAACGACAACGCTCTCGCGGTGATCCAGGCGGCGCGGGATACCGGGATCCGCCTCGTCCTCGCGCGTGCCCTCTACGACTGGGAGGGCGCGCCGGCCCGCTACCGCGAGTCGCCCGCCGAGGCGGCGCGCCGGACGCGCGAGCTGATCCGCGCGCATGCGGCCGACGCAATGGTCACGGTGCAGCCGGCGCCGCACAGCCCCCATGGTGCCTCCCCCGCCATGATCCGGGCGGGCTGGGAGGTAGCGGAGGCCGAGGACACGCCCTTTCACATCCACGTGGCGGAGGGGCAGTACGAAGGGCAGCGCACCCTCGCCGAGCACGGGGCCACGCCCATCCGCTATCTGGACACGCTGGGGGTGCTCGGCCCGCGGATGATCGGCGTCCACTGCGTATGGCTCGACGACGCGGAGATCGCCCTCATGGCCGAGCGCGGGGCGGGGCTCGCCTACTGCCCCTCGTCCAACATGGCGCTGGGCGACGGGATCACCCGCATCACCGAGATGCGGGCGCACGGGATCCCCATCGCGCTCGGCACCGACGGCGGCTGCACCAACAATCGCCTCAGCGTGTTCGAGGAGATGCGTATGGCGGCGCTCCTCCAGAAAGTGCGGCACCTCGACGGGACGCGGCTGCCCGCCGAGGAGGCCTTCGCCATGGGCACCTCGGGCGGCGCCGCGCTGCTGGGGCTGCGCGCGGGCGCGATCACGCCAGGCCGGCTCGCCGACCTCGTGGCGGTGGACCTCGGGCATCCGTCGCTGCATCCGCCGGTCAACTTGATGAAGAGCGTGGTCTACGCGATGTCCCACCAGGCGGTTGCCGACGTGTGGGTCCATGGTCGGCACGTGGTCCGAGGCCAGCGCCTCGCGACCATGGACCAGGGGGATCTCCTCGCCCGCGTCCGCGCGCTCACGCGCGACTGGCGGGTCGCGTGACCGTCCCCCGCGTCGGCGTCATCCCCTATCTCAACTGCGAGCCCTTCTTCACCCACCTCGCCGGCTTCCCCACTCTCGCCCTGCCGCCCCGCCAGCTGGGCGAGGCACTGGAGCGCGGCGAGGCGGACACGGCACCGCTGTCCCTCTTCGATTTCCTCCGGCTCGAGGCCACGCTGGAGGGCCTTCCCTTCGGTATCGCCACCGACGGCCCCGCCCGGAGCGTCATCCTCTTCTCCGACCGCGGTCCCGCCGAGCTCGACGGCGCGGTGATCGGCGTGACCACGGAGACCGCGACCTCGGTGGAGATCCTCCGTATCCTCCTCGCCCAGCGCTACCGCGTCACGCCGCGGGCGTGGACGGCCCCCGGACCGGCCTGCGACGCTATCCTCCTCATCGGCGACGGGGCCATCCGCGAGCTCACCGCGCCGCGCCGGTTCCGCTACGCGGTGGACCTGGGAAGCGAGTGGACCGAGTGGACGGGGCTCCCCTGCGTCTTCGCGCGCTGGGGAATCCGGCGGGCGGTACCCCCCGTGGAGCGCGCAGCGTTTGCGCGCGCGCTGGAAGCGGCGCTCACTCGCGGGCTGGCCGATCTCCCCGCGATCGCCGCGCGCCGGCGTGACACCGGGTGGAGCGAGGCGGAGGTGGTCACCTATCTCGCCGGCTTCGCCTACCGCTTCGGCCCCGCGGAGGAGCGCGCCATCACCGAGTTCCGGCGGCGTCGCGCCGAGCTCGCGTGATCGAGTCTACCGCGCCGGACGGAGGAGACGCAGGGTCTCCTCGTGGAGACGGCCATTGGTCGCCACCACGGTCCCGTCGTAGATGTTGGGCCGGCCCGCGAAGTCGGTGAGGCGGCCGCCTGCCTCCTCGACGAGGATCTTCATCGGCGCTACGTCCCAGGGCTTGAGATCGGCCTCGACATAGATCTCGCCCTTGCCCTCGGCGACGAGGCAGTAGCCGTAGTAGTCGCCGAAGCCGCGCGTCCGCGCGGTGCCGTCCACGAGCCGGACGAAACCGGACCAGTAGGGCGTCGGCCTGAGCAGGGAGAGGCTCGAGTGCAGGAGAAAGGCGTCCTTCATCGCCCCGCAATCGGAGACGCGGAGACGCTGCCCGTTGCCATAGGCCCCCTCACCCTTCCGCGCCCAGAAGAGGTCGCCGGTCACGGGGTTGAGGACCACGCCGGCGGTGATCTCGCCGTCTTCCTCGAGCGCGATGAGCACGGCCCAGATCGGCAGGTGGCGGACGAAGTTCTTGGTCCCGTCGATGGGGTCGATGATCCAGCGCCGGCCGGTGGGTCCCTGCTGGCCGAGCTCCTCGCCGAGAAAGCCCACGTCGGGGAAGGCGCGGCGCAGGATGGCCGTGATGGTCTCCTCCGCCTCCCGGTCGGCCTGGGTCACCGGGGTCTGGTCCGGCTTGATGGTGACCTCGAAGCCGCCGTGGTAATAGCGCATGGCGATCTCGCCGGCCGCGCGCGCGGCCTCGACGGCGGCGATGACGGCGGGATGGCGGGGGACGGTTATTGCCATTCGCCGCGCTCCTCCAGGACCTCCTTGCACACGGCAAGGCCCTCGACGACCACCGGCATTCCCCCATAGGTCACCTGCTGGAAGATCACCTCGGCCACCTCCTGCCGGGTCGCGCCCACGTTGAGCGCGGCGTGGATGTGCGCGCGCAGCTCGTTGCGCCGGTTCAGCACGGTCAGGGAGGCCACCGCGCAGAGCTCGCGCTGCTGCTGGGAAATGACCTCCCGACTGTAGAGCTTGCCGGTGAAGAAGGTGGAGAGCTCGCGCGCGAGCTCGCGGTCGAACTGCTTCCACATGTCAAAGCCGACGCCACCCTTGATAGAGTGGAATAGCCTCTGGGCGGTCTTGCGGGTCGTTTCCTTGAGCGCCTCGTCCATGGTCTCTCCTTCGTCGCCTTTTTTCTGGACTTCATCGCGATCTATCCCTCACACTGACCAAGCGGAGACCAACGCGCGGACATGGCGGATCCCCACTGCCCCCGCTGTCGAAGCGAGGATACTCTGCGCGTCCCCCGTGACAGCCTGTTCGAGCGTCTCGCCAGTATCGTCTACGTCTACCCGTTCCGCTGCCGGGCCTGTCTGCGGCGGTTCCACGCACTCCAGTGGGGCCAGCGCTACGTGCGCAAGGAGCGTCGCAAAGACCAGCGCCGGACCGTCGACCTCTGGACGACGCTCTGGCTCGCGACGGGCGCGGAACCGGCCCGGGTGCGGGATCTCTCCGCGACGGGGCTGGCCCTGGAGACCTTGGCCCAGCTCCTGCCCGGCCAGCGCCTCGAGCTGGACCTGCAGCCCGGGCCGGGCGAGCGGCCCATCCGCGTCGAGGTCTCGGTGGTCCGCGCGATCCAGTCCGGCCGGATGGGGCTCCAGTTCCTGCGCGTGATGGACGAGACCGATGACCGGCTGCGAAAGTTCCTTTCCGGCCGCGATCCCGGCGTTCCCGATTCACCCGCAGGATGAGGGCGTTCGTCTGCCCGAAATGCGGGAGCAGTCTGGTCGGTCGCACCCAACGCAGCGGGATGTTCGAGCGGCTGGCCAGCCTCGGCTACCTCTATCCGTTCCGATGCCAGGTCTGCCGCCGCCGCTTCCGGCGATTCCGCTGGCGCGAGCGCTACGTGCGCGTGCACCTCGATCGCCGCGACCTCGAGCGGATTCCCACCCAGATCCCCGTGGTCTTCCACTGGAAGGACGGCGGTCAGGGCCAGGGCATCGTCTGCGACATCTCGGCGGCCGGCTGCGGCGCCGAGACGGACGCCGCGGTGCCGGTGGGGACGCTCGTCCTCATCCAGATGTCCCCGGAGGGCGAGCCGCCCATCGATGTGGACGTGGGCGAGGTGCGCTCGCGCCAGGCCCGGCGCATCGGCGTCCGCTTCGTGCGGATCGGGCCCCCCCATGAGGAGCGGCTGCGCCAGCTCGTCCAGCGCCTCATCGCCACCCGCCGGGGTTGAGGCCCTCGCCCCGCGCGCGGTCACCCCGGGATCTTCTCGAGCAGGCGCGCCAGCGCCTCGGGCGCCGACAGCATGGGGTTGTGGGCGGTCTTCATGTCCACCGGAGTCACCCCCAGTCGCGCCGCATAGCCTGCCGCCCGTGCCGTCGGCACCGCCACGTCGTCGAGACAACGGATATAGGTGCGCGGGATGGACAGTGTGTGGAACACCGACAAGTCGACCAGCTCCACGAAGGGACGTAGCGGCTGGGGGGTCAGGAGCGTGAGCGCCCGCGCCACCGCAGGATGGCTGCGGGGGAGGTCGCCCATCCAGCGCGCCCACGCCGTCTCCGCGGGGTAGAGGAAGGTCCCGTCGCCACGCGCGGCGGCGAGCCCGCGCATGAGCGCGCGCGAGGCGGGCGGCATGTGCACGCGCTCGAGGCTGCCCCCGCTCGGCAGCACGACGGCGGCGAGGAACACGAGATGGGAGATACGCTCTCGCGCCAGCTCCGCCGCCTTGGGGATGACCATGCCACCCATGGAGTGGCCCACCACGATGCCGCGGGAGATTCCCTCGCGCGCCATGACGTCGGCGACGGCGCGCCCGTAGTTGACGGCGCTGGCCCGGGCCGCCTCCGCGGCGCGTCGGCCGTGGCCGGGGAGATCGAGAGTGACGACGCGATGACCGGCGCGCGTGAGGCGCGCGGCGACGTCCTCCCAGCACCACGCGCCGTGGCTGGCGCCGTGAACGAGCACGAATTCCTTGGGCATCGCGGCTCCCCGTCGGGCCCGGGGGTTGACTCAGGCGGGCCGGCCTTCTAGCGTAGGGGAACGATAGCACGATCATCCTGCGCGAGGAGCCGCTCATGACCACGATCGAGCCGTACTGCGCCCCCAGCGTCTTCAATCCGCCGACCTATAGCCAGGCCGTCAAGGTCACCGGCGCCCAGACCATCCTCTTCATCGCGGGCCAGGTCGCCTATGACGCTCAGGGCAAGCCGGCGCATCGCGGGGACTTCACCGCGCAGGCGCGCGCGGTGTTCCAGGCGGTCCGCGCCCAGGTGGAGGCGGGCGGCGGCACCCTTGCCAACGTGGTCAAGATCAACACGTACCTCACCGACATCCGGCACCGCGCCGAGCTGATCCCGGTGCGCGAGGAGTTCTTCGGCAAGAAGACGCTCGCCTCCACCCTCGTCGCCGTCGCGGCGCTCGCCCAGCCCGAGTGGCTGATCGAGGTCGAAGCGATCGCGGTCATCTAGAGCGTGTCCGAGCTGAATCCGTTCATCTTCCGCGCCTACGACGTGCGCGGGAAGGTGGGCATCGACATCACCCCCGAGGTGTTCGAGCCCATCGGGCGCGCCTACGGCACCCTGGTGAGGCGACGGGGGGGTCGCGTGGTCGCGCTGGGGATGGACAACCGCCTCTCCTCGCCGCCCCTCAAGGAGGCGTTCGCGGCGGGCGTGCTCGCCACCGGCGTCGACGTCGTGGACATCGGGGTCAACCACACCCCGCTCATGTATTTCGCCGCCGCCCACTGGAAGCTCGACGGCGGCGCCACCGTCACCGGGAGCCACAACCCCGTCACCGACAACGGCGTGAAGATGGTCCATGCGGGCGCGGCCCCGCTGACCGAGGACGAGATCCAGGACCTGCTCGCCACCATTCACGCCGCCGACTTCGCGGCGGGCCGCGGGCGGCGGACTTCCCGCGACCCCCGACAGGACTACTTCACCGCCATCACCGGGCAGATCCGGCTCGCCCGCCCCCTCAAGGTCGTCGTCGATGCGGGTAACGGCATCGCGGGGAGCTTCGCGCCCTCGCTGCTGCGTCGCATCGGGTGCGAGGTGATCGAGCTGTACTGCGAGTCGGACGGAAGCTTTCCCAATCACCTGCCCGATCCCGAGATGGAGGAGAACGTCCGCGACCTCGTGGCGCTGGTAGGCGAGACGCGGGCCGACGTGGGGATCGCCTACGACGGCGACGCCGACCGCGTCGGCCTGATCGACGAAAAGGGACGGCGCCACGAGGCCGACCTCATCCTCGCCCTCCTCGCGCGCGACTTCCTCACCCGGCAGCCGGGCGCCGCCATCGTGTTCGACGTCAAGTCCTCCCAGGTCCTGGTGGACGACATCCGCAAGCACGGCGGCAAGCCGGTGATGTGGAAGACCGGGCACTCCCACCTCAAGCGCAAGATGCGCGAGGACGGGATCCTCCTCGGCGGCGAGGTGTCCGGCCACATGTTCTTCGCCGAGAACTGGTACGGAGTCGACGACGCGATCCTCGCCTCGTGCAAGCTCCTCGAGCTGGTGGCGCGGGAGGCGAAGCCGGTCTCCGCTCACTTCGACACCCTGCCCCACCTCGTCGCCACGCCGGAGCTCAAGGCGCCCTGTCCCGATGACAAGAAGTTCCAGGTCGTGGACGAGCTCGCCCGCGAGTTTCGCTCGCGCTACGAGATGGTGGAGATCGACGGGGTGCGCATCCTGTTCCCGGAGGGCTGGGGACTGGTGCGGGCGTCCAATACCAACCCGTACCTCACCCTCCGCTTCGAGGCGAAGTCCCGGCCCGCTCTCGCCGCGATGATGGCCGAGGTCTACGAGGCGTTGCGGCGCTACCCCTACGTGGCGCTGCCGAGCTGACGCCTGGGCTCAGCGGAGGTTGCCGGTATGGCCCAGCGAGTACCGGCCGGGCTGGGGCCAGACGGTGAGACCGTGCGGCTCCTTGCCCGCCGCGATGGTCTTGACCTCACCGGTGGCGGTGTCGATCACGTACACCACGTCGTCGTACCGGCCCGAGATCCACAAGTGCTTGCCTTCGGCGCTGACATTCCCCATGTCAGGACTGCCGCCGCCGGGGATCATCCAGGTGGCCTCCACCCGCCGGGTCGCAAAGTCCAGCACCGCGATGCTGCCCTTCCCGCGTGGCGGCCCGTACACCCGCGCGGTGCCGCGATTGATCACGTAGAGCTTCTTGCCGTCCCGGCTCGGATACAGGCCGTGCGCGCCAACCCCGGTGGGAATGAAGCCCACCTCGGTGAAGGTCTCACCGTCCACGACGAAGACGCCGCCCGACTGCAGCTCGGCCACGTAGAAGAGCTTCCCGTCGGGTGAAGCGCGGATGTCCTGGGGCATGCGGCCCTTGGACAGCTTGAGGTATCCGAGCACCTTGCGGCCGACGAGATCGATCTTCACGAGGCTGCCCTTGTACTCGCACGTGAAGATCACGAAGCGCCCGTCGATGGAGAAGTCGGCGTGGTTGATGCCGGCGCACTCGGGGGTGGGCAGCGACCACTGCAGCGCCATGGTTTGGGGATCCCGGAAGTCGAGCCGCTTGAGCGCTTCCGCCACCACCACCGCGAACTTGCCGTCCGGCGTGAAGTACATGTTGTAGGGATCGTCCACCGGGATGGCCTTGCCCGGCTTGCCGGTGGTGGGGTCGATGGGGGTGAGGCTCCCGTCGGTGCGGCCCTCGGCGTTGTTGGTGACCCACAGAGTCTTGAGGTCCCACGAGGGCACGACGTGTTGCGGGTTGATGCCCACCCGGAACCGATCCACCACCTTGAGGGTCGCGGGATCGATTACCCAGACGTCGTTGGACGTCCGGTTCGGCACGTAGACACGCGGCAGCGCGCCCGCGACGGCGGGGCTCAGCTGGCCGGCCCGCGTCTCGCTGTAGAGGTTGGCGGGGTCCACCACGGGCGGCATGCCCGGCACGGTGTCCACGGCGAGCGCGAGCCCGGCGGCGAGGCCCACGGCGGCGAGCGCCACCGCGGTGACGAGCACGGCGAGACGGGACCAAGACACGGAGACCTCCTCTGCCGCTGATGGCGGTGCGAGCATGCGTCCAGCGTACAGGATCGGCGCCGCTTCGACCAAGCACTCCTAGTCCCCGAGGATCAGCCGGACCGCGTGGTCGGCGTCGCGTGCGAGGGGACAGTCCCGTGTGCCCCAGTAGCCGCGCGGGTCGATGAGCACGCCGGCGAGCCCGGCTGCGCGCGCGCCGAGCACGTCCACCGAGTAAAGATCGCCGACGTAGACGGCTTCGTCCGCCGCCACCGCCGCGCGCTCCAGGCCGAGCCGGAAGATGCGCGGGTCGGGCTTCTCCACCCCCACCACCGACGAGTCCAGGACGAAGTCGATGCGCGCGGCCAGGCCGGTGGTCTCCAGCGTGCGCTCTACCGTGCCGTTGGAGTTCGAGATCACGCCGACGACGAGCCCCGCCGCCTTGGCGCGCGCGAGGGCCGGCGCGGCGGAGGCGTCCGCGCGGGTCCACAGGCCGGTGGGGGCGTTGTAGTCGCGGCGCCAGCGCTCCACCGCGGCGATGGTAGAGGCGGCGGTGGCGCCCAGGGGCTCCAGGAGATAGCGGAGGTAGTGGTCGTGCACGGCGACGCTCTCGGTGGACGCGCCGGGCGCCAGATGCGGGTCGAGGCGGACGCGAGCGCGGAGCTCGGCGTCCTCGACCGCCGCGACGTCCACCGCGACTCCCTCCCGCTCCAGCGCCGCTACGATGGCCGCGTAATCCATCCGGATCAGGGTATTCCCGGCGTCGAAGAGCACGGCCCGGGGCGGGCGCGACGAGAGGGAATTCATCATGAGAGGCTTCATTATAATGACTGGGCGATGACGCGCCTCCTCGCCACCGGAGCCCTCACGCTCGCGCTGCCCCTCGAACAGGCGCTCGCCGACCACGGCGGCCCGCTGCGCGATGCGCCCATGAGCCCGCTCGCCGTCGGGCTCCTGTCGGCGGGCGCCGCGCTCGCCGCCGGCATCCTCATCGTGATCATCGTGATGGCGCTGACGAAGAAGGGACGCGAGTGAGCGGGGCGGCCGCCGCCCTGCGCTGGGCGCATCTCCTCTCCGCCCTCCTCCTCGTCGGCATCTTTGGCTTCTCGCTCCTCGCCGGGCGCGCGCGCCATCCCACCGCGCGCGCCTGGGAGC
>JBKPDT010000364.1:0-3659 GCA_046728035.1 Candidatus Methylomirabilota bacterium
GGCCCGGGGCGAGGCGCCGCGCCTGACGCTCGCCTTCGTGCTCGGCGTGGCGCGCGTGGCCGCCCTCATCGGCGTGGGCGTGCTGGGCGCCCTGGTGGTGGCCGCGGTGCGGCGAGGCGAGCCCTTCGGCGGCCTCGTCGCCGCGCTCCTCATCGTGGCGCCGCTCGCCGGCGTGCTCCACTGGCTCGAGTCGTGGATCGCCCACGACGCGGCGTATCGGCTCTTGCATCACATGCGCATCGACCTCTACTGGAAGCTGGAGTCGCTCGCGCCCGCCTATCTCGTCCGCCGGCGGAGCGGCGATCTCGTGAGCGTGGCCACCCAGGACGTGGAGCTGGTCGAGTACTTCTTCGCGCATACGGTGGCGCCCGCCTTCGTCGCCATCCTCGTGCCGCTCGCCGTCCTCATCACGCTCGGCTACCACGGCGGAGCGCTGGCCCTGGTGCTGCTCCCGTTCCTGACGGTCGGTCTGCTCGGTCCCGTGCTGGGGCGCGGGCGCATCGACCGGCTCGGCGCGGCGGCGCGCGAGGCCTCGGGCGCGATGAACGCGCACGCGGTGGATTCGGTGCAGGGCCTCCCCGAATTGCTGGCCTTCCAGGCCGCGCCCGCGCGCGGCGTCGCCTTCGCCGCGCTGGCGCGCCGCTATGCCGAGGCGCGCCTGCCGCTCCTGCGCGACCTCGCGCTCCAGGCCTCGCTCCAGGAGATCGCCACCGGCGTGGGCGGCCTCGCCGTGATCTGGACGGGGGCGGTGCTCGTGGCCTCGGGACGCCTGGACGCGGGCCTTCTTCCGTTGATGACGCTCCTGGCGATATCGGCCTTCGTGCCGATCTGGGAAATCGCCCAGGTGGGCCGACAGCTCGCCGACTCGCTGGGCGCGGCGCGCCGGCTCCACGCCATCCATGCCGAGCCCGTGCCCGTCACCGACGGCCCCGGCGCCGCGCCGCTCGACGACGCGGTGACGCCGGCCGTCGAGCTGCGCGAGGTCAGCTTCACGTATCCGGGACGGGTACGCCCCGCTCTCCACGAGGTGTCGCTGATCGTGCCCGCGGGCACCACCGCGGCCATCGTGGGTCCGTCGGGGGCCGGGAAGAGCACGGTGGCCGCGCTGCTCCTGCGCTTCTGGGATCCGGATCGCGGTCACGTCCGCCTCGGCGGCCACGACGCCCGCCGCTATCGCCTCGACGACCTCCGCCGTCGCGTGGCCCTGGTGGCCCAGGACACCTACCTCTTTCACCTCACGCTCCGGGACAACGTGGCGCTCGCGCGGCCCGACGCGACGCCTGCCGAGATCGATCTCGCGGTGGAGCGCGCCGCGCTCGGCGAGTTCGTCGCCGCGCTCCCGGACGGCCTCGACACCGTGGTGGGTGAGCGCGGCACGCGGCTGTCGGGCGGGCAGCGCCAGCGCGTGGCCATCGCGCGGGCTTTCCTCAAGGATGCGCCCGTCCTCATCCTCGACGAGGCCACCTCGCACCTGGACGTGGTCAACGAGCGTGCGGTGCACGACGCCCTGGATCGGCTGGCCCGCGACCGCACCACCGTCATCATCGCGCATCGGCTCTCCACGGTGAGCCGCGCCGACCAGATCGTGGTGCTGGACGAGGGCCGCGTGGTGGAGGCCGGCCCCCACGCCGCGCTCCTCGCGCGGGGCGGCCTCTACGCGCGGCTGGTGTCGCGCCAGCTGGCGGGGGCGCCGGCGGGGTAGCCCGTGGCCGTCGGTGGGACCGGCCGCTCGGCTAGACGATGATCTCCCAGCCGCTCTGGTAGCGGTCAAGCTCCTTGGTGGTGTAGGCGTCCATCGGATGCTCGCGCTCGGGGATCTCCACGTGCTTGTCTTCGCCGCAGAGGGCGGTCGTGAAGTAGCGCTGGCCGGTGTCGTTGATGACGGTGAGGATGGACGGGAGCTCGGGGTGGGCCCAGGCGAGCTTGACTGCCGCGGCCACGTTGCAGCCGCTGGAGATGCCGCAGAAGATGCCTTCCTCGGCGGCCAGGCGGCGGGCGGCCTCGATGCTCTCCGCGGTGGTCGTGGTGATGACGCCGGTGAGCTGGGAGACGTCGAGGTTGCGGGGCACGAACCCATCGCCGATGCCCTCGATGCCGTGGTGCCCCCACTCGCGCCGGGCCAGCAGCGCGCACTCGGCGGGCTCGACGGCGTAGAGGCGCACCGCGGCGTCCTTGCCGCGGAGGTAGCGGCCCACGCCGGTGATGAGGCCGCCCGAGCCCTGCGAGTCCACGAAGGCGCCGATCTTCCCCTCGGCCCCGCCCATCTGCTCCCAGATCTCGGGCCCGGTGGAAAGCGTGTGGGCTTCCACGTTGTCGGGATTGTCGAACTGCCCCGGCACCCAGTAGCGACTGGGCTCGGCCTCGCGGATCTCGGCGAGGCGGGCGAGCGAGAGATCCACGTCGCTCTCGCCGCCGGGCGTGAAGACGAGGCTGGCGCCGTAGGCGCGCATGATCTTCTTCCGCTCCTCGCTCATGCCCTCGGGCATGACGATGGTGCAGGGATAGCCCTTCACCGCGGACACCCAGGCGCAGGCGATGCCGGCATTGCCGGTCGAGCACTCGAGCACTCGCATGCCCGGCTTGAGGTCGCCGCGGGCCTCCGCCCGCTCGAACATGTAGAGATAGATGCGGTCCTTGAGGCTGCCGGTCGCGCCATACCACTCGACCTTGACGTAGATGGCCGGCTTCACGCCGCCCGTCACGCGGTTGAGGCGGACGAGCGGCGTGTTGCCGACGGCCGCGGCGATGGACGGCAGCGCGGCGGAGTAGCGCGACCAGGCCGGCAAGGGGGGGTGGCCTACTTGCCGAACCAGTCGCGCAGCGGCTTGACGACCGCGCCCGCCTTGACGAGGCCCTCGCGCACCGCCGCCACGATCTTCTCCGCGCCGGGGCTGTCGCCGTGGATGCAGATGGTCTGGATCTTCGCGTCGATGACCTTGCCGCTCATCGTGCGGACCTTGCCCTCCATGACCATTCGGATAGCTTGGTCCGCTGCTTTCGCGGGATCGGACACGAGCGCATCCTTGCCCAGCTTGCGCGAGACGAGCTGGCCGTCGTCGGCGTAGACGCGGTCGGCGAAGCCCTCGGCGGCCACGCGCACGCCGGGCACCTTGCGCGCCTCCGCGTCGTACTTGGTCATCGCCATGGTCATGAGGATGAGGCTCGGGTCCAGCTCCATGACTCCTTCCGCGGTGGCGCGGCCGAGGGGGAGGTTCTCCTCGAACATGTGGTACTGGATGCCGTGGGGCTTCACGTGCTGAAGGGTGGTCCCCGCCGCCTTCGTGAAGGCCCAGAGGGCGCCGATCTGGTAGCGGTGGATCTCCTTCAGCTCCTGGGGGGTGACGTCCATGCGCCGGCGCCCGAAGCCCATGAGGTCGGGCAGGCCCGGATGCGCGCCCACCGCCACGCCGTGCTGGACCGCAAGCTCCACCGTCTTGCGCATCACGTGCGGCTCGCCCCCGTGAAAGCCACAGGCGATGTTGGCGGAGGTGATATGGGGCATGATCTCGTCGTCGGCCCCCAGCGTCCAGCGGCCGTAGCTCTCGCCCATGTCGCAGTTGATGTCGATGTAGGTCGTCATAGCTTCGGCAAGACCTCCTTGGCGATCCGCTCCACCTGCTCCGGCTGATAGCGGTAGGGGATCAGGATGATGCGATCGA
>JBKPDT010000365.1:0-10102 GCA_046728035.1 Candidatus Methylomirabilota bacterium
TCGCGCGCTGCTCGTCCTCATGGTGGTCGAGATCCTCTACACCGTCCAGGTCTCCTTCCGGGAGCACGTCCTCATCCCCGAGCCCTTCCTGCTCGTGGCCCTGATCGCGGCGGTCCGGCGCGTCATCGTGCTCACCGCGGAACTGGGCGAGCTGGCCCGGCGCGGTGGAGACGCATTCCGGGCGGGCCTGATCGAGACCGCGCTGATCACCGGCGTCATCCTCGCCCTCGCGGGGGCCCTCGTCGTGCTACGCAAGCGGCACCCACAGGCGGTCGTCGAGCGCGCCTGAGCGGGCCGCAGACACGCAAACCTGGGGAAACGGCAGGCGGTGATATGGTGGGGTCGTGGCCCGCATCGCGCCGAGCATCCTCTCCGCGGATTTCGCCGCGCTCGGCGAGGCCATCGGCCGTGTCGAGGCCGGCGGCGCCGATCAGCTCCACGTGGACGTGATGGACGGCCACTTCGTCCCCAACCTCACCATCGGCCCCCCCGTCATCGAGTCGATCCGCAAGCGCACGAAACTCCCGCTCGACGTCCACCTCATGATCGAGGAGCCGGAGCGCTGGGTGGAAACCTATGTCCGGGCGGGCGCCGATCTGGTCACCGTCCATGTCGAGGCCTGCCGGCACCTCCAGCGCTGTCTCGCCCACATCCGGGAGGCCGGGGCGCGGGCGGGGGTCGCCCTCAACCCGGGCACCCCCCCGATGGATCTCCAGTACGTCCTGGATGACCTGGATCTGGTCTTGGTCATGTCGGTGAACCCGGGCTTCGGTGGCCAGTCCTTCATCCCGACCGCCTACGCAAAGGTCCGGGAGATCAGGACTTTGCTCGGGGACCGCCCCGTCGAGGTCTCGGTGGATGGGGGGGTCAAGCGGGGGAATGCCGGCGCGCTTGCCAAGGCCGGCGCCTCGGTGCTGGTGGCCGGCTCGGCCATCTTCGGCAGCCCCGATCCGGCCCAGGAGGTTCGAGCGCTCCGCAGTGCGTCGGAAGTAGCGAACTAGGCTTGACTTTTTGCCCGACCGCCCTTAGCCTTAGGGGTCCGCCATGTTCGATAACCTGACCAATCGTCTCAACACGATCTTCGACCGGCTTCGCGGTTATGGCCGGCTGACGGAAGACAACGTCCAGGAGGCGCTCCGCGAAGTGCGCGTCGCCCTGCTCGAGGCCGACGTCAACTTCAAGGTCGTCAAGGGATTCATCGAGCGCGTCCGCGTCAAGGCGATCGGCCAGGACGTTCTCAAGTCGCTCACCCCCGGGCAGCAGGTGGTGAAGGTGGTGCGCGACGAGCTGGTCGAGCTGCTCGGTGGCTCCGCCCACCGGCTCGCGATGGCCTCCCATCCGCCGACCGTGATCATGCTCGTGGGGCTCCAGGGCTCGGGCAAGACGACCACCGCCGCCAAGCTCGCCCGGCTGTTCCAGAAGGGCGGGCAGCACCCGATCCTGGCTTCCGCCGACGTGTACCGGCCCGCCGCCATCGACCAGCTGAAGACGCTCGGCGCGGGGCTCGGGCTGCCCGTGCTCGGCGATGCCGGCGCCTCCCCGGTGGCGATCTGCCGGCAGGCCCGCGATGAGGCGGCTCAGCGGGGGCTCTCGCCCCTCATCCTGGACACCGCGGGCCGGCTCCACATCGACGAGGAGATGCTGGCCGAGCTCAAGGCCATTAAGCGTGAGGTGTCCCCCCACCACGTGCTCCTGGTGGTGGATGCCATGACCGGCCAGGACGCGGTGACGGTGGCCGAGAAGTTCAATGCCGCGGTGGGAGTGGACGCGTTCGTCCTCACGAAGATGGACGGCGACGCCCGCGGAGGGGCGGCCCTGTCGGTGCGCGAAGTCACGGGGCGTCCCATCGCCTTCGTGGGCATGGGCGAGAAGACGGACGCGCTCGAGCCGTTCCACCCCGACCGCCTCGCCGCGCGCATTCTCGGCATGGGCGACGTCCTCTCCCTGGTCGAGAAGGCGCAGGCGGTGGTGGACCAGGACGAGGCCGCGGAGCTGGCGAAGAAGATCCGCTCGGAGCGCTTCAGCCTCGAGGACTTCGCGCAGCAGCTCAAGCAGCTCCGCTCCATGGGCCCGCTCGAGCAGATCATGGACATGGTGCCCCTCTTCAAGGGCGCGGGCGGCGTCCCGAAGGAGCTCCGCGGCGAGGAGAACGAGCTGCGCCGGTACGAGGCCATCATCGCCTCGATGACGCCGGCGGAGCGGCAGGAGCCCTCGATCATCAACGGCAGCCGCCGCATGCGGATCGCCCGCGGCAGCGGCACCCAGGTCGCCGACGTGAACCGGCTCCTCAAGCAGCACGCGCAGCTGAAGAAGATGATGAAGGGGCTCAAGCAGATGGAGGGGCGGATGGGCAAGCTCAAGGGCTCCCTCCCGTTTCTCCCCCGATAACTCATAGCCGAGAGGTGCGCTCAATGGCAGTACACATTCGATTGAGACGGACGGGCACCACCAGAAAGCCGGCCTACCGCGTGGTGGTGGCCGATTCGCGCGCGGCGCGCGACGGGCGGTTCATCGAGGTGATCGGGCACTACAACCCGCTCTCCAATCCGCCGCTCATCAAGATCGAGACCGAGAAGGCCGCGGCGTGGATCAAGAAGGGGGCCCAGCCCTCGAACACGGTCAAGCACCTCCTGGCCCGCGCCGGGGTCGGCAAGGCCTGACGTGCCGGACACCGACGGCGCCCCCCTCATCGCGGTCGGGGAGGTATTGCGGCCGTACGGGGTCCGTGGCGAGGTGCGAGTGCGGCCGCTGACCGACCAGCCGAGGGAGCGATTCCGGCAGCTGGAGGCGTGCTTCCTCTGGGAGCCCGCCCGGGGCCGGCGGGAGCCGTGCCGAGTGATCGAGCGGAGCTTCGACGGGGAGGGCGTCCGGGTACGGCTGGAGGGCGTGGAGTCGCCGGAGGCGGCCCGGGCGCTCCAGGGGCGGCTCCTCGCGGTGGCGCGCGCGGAGGCCCTGCCCCCGCGACAAGGCGAGTTCTATCCCTGGCAGCTCGAGGGGGCGACGGTGGAGACGCCGGACGGACGGGTCATCGGCCGGTTCGTCCGTGTGCAGGAGTCGCCGGCGCAGCCGCTGTGGGTGATCGAGCGGGAGGGGCGGGAGTGGCTCCTGCCCGCGGTGCCGGAGTTCGTGCTGGACGTGAGCGTGGCGGAGCGGCGGATCGTCGCCAGCCCGCCGGAGGGTTTGGACGCGCTGTGAGGATCGACATCGTCACCTTGTTCCCGGGGATGCTGGAGGGCCCGCTCCGCGATTCCATCCTGGGGCGCGCACGTGAGCGCGGGATCGTGGACATCCGCCTGACCAATCTCCGCGATCACGCGGCGGGGCGGCACCAGGTGACGGACGACGCGCCCTTCGGGGGCGGCGGCGGCATGATCCTCAAGCCCGAGCCGCTGGCGGCGTGCCTCGAGATGCTGCGGACGGAGGCCTCGCGCGTGATCCTGCTCGATCCCGCGGGCAGGCGCCTCACCCAGGCGGTGGCGCGCGAGCTGGCGGGGCACCCGCATCTGGTGCTCGTCTGCGGCCGCTACGAGGGGGTGGACGAGCGGGTGCGCGAGCACCTGGTGGACGAGGAGCTCTCGATCGGCGACTACGTGCTGACGGGCGGCGAGCCCGCCGCCCTCGTGGTGGCCGACGCGGTGACGCGCCTCCTGCCGGGCGCCCTCGGCGACGCGGCGGCGCCGGAGCACGACTCGTTCGCGCGGGGGCTCCTCGAGCACCCCCAGTACACGCGGCCCGAGCGGTTCCGCGACTGGGAGGTGCCGCCGCTGCTGCTCGGCGGCGACCACGCCAAGGTCGAGCGCTGGCGCCGGGTGATGTCCGTGTGGCGGACGTGGCGGCGCCGGCCGGACCTCCTCGAGACGGCGGACCTCTCGCCCGAAGAGCAGAAGTGGGTGGACGGATTCAGCCAGGGCCGCGGGCCCTCGGACTACATCTAGCGAAGGAGCGGGAGACGCCATGGAAGCGATCCGGATCGTGGATGCGGGGCAGCTGAAGAAGGACCGGGGCGGGTTCGCGCCCGGGGACACCGTGCGGGTGCAGGTCAAGGTCGTGGAGGGCGAGAAGGAGCGGCTCCAGGCCTTCGAGGGCGTGGTGATCCGCAGGCGCGGGGGAGGAGCGAGCGCGTCCTTTACCGTGCGGCGCATCTCTTACGGCGTGGGGGTTGAGCGCACCTTCCCCCTCCACTCGCCGCGGATCGACCGCATCCAGGTGACCAAGCGGGCGGCGGTGCGGCGCTCGAAGCTCTACTACCTGCGCGATCTCGCGGGGAAGGCGGCGCGGCTCAAGGAAAAGCGCCTCGCCCAGGTTCCGGCCTCCGGCGAGCAGGCGTAAGAGCGGGCGGAGCGCGCTACGAGCGCCCCGTATCGGTTCGAGCGGGTGGCCTGGCGGGCCGGGCTCGGCCGCGTCGCCGGGGTAGACGAGGCTGGCCGGGCTCCGCTCGCGGGGCCGGTCGTGGCGGCGGCGGTGATCCTGGCGCCGGCGGCACGGATCGACGGGCTGGACGACTCGAAGCGGCTGCTGCCGATGGAGCGGGAGCGGCTGTACGGCTTGATCCAGGTGCGGGCGGTGGCGTTCGCGGTGGGGATCGTGGACGCGGTGACAATCGACCGGGTGAACATCCTGGAGGCGACGCGGTTGGCGATGCGAGTGGCCCTGGAGGGATTGGGAACGGCGCCGGAGCTCGTGCTCACCGACTTCGTGAGCCTGCGGGGGCTCGCCTGTCCCCAGCGGAATCTCGTCCGCGGGGACCAGCGCTCGGCCACGGTGGCGGCGGCGTCGATCGTCGCCAAGGTGACGCGCGACCGCCTGATGGCGGAACTCGATGGCGCTTATCCGCAATACGGGTTCGGCCGCCACAAGGGCTACCCGACCGAGGAGCATCGGTCCGCGCTGCGGAAGTTCGGTCCCTGTCCCCTGCACCGGCGCACCTTCCAGGGGGTCGCGTACCAGGGTGAGCTGTTCGAATGCTGAGTCATGCCGATGATCGATCCTGCGCAGGTCAAGGAGTGACCCGTGCCCACTGACACACGGAGAGCCACTGGGGTGAAGGGAGAGGACGAGGCCGCGCGCTTCCTCGCGCGATGCGGTTACGCCATCCTGGACAAGAACGTCCGGACGCGGGCGGGCGAGATCGATCTCGTCGCCAAGGAGGGCAAGACCCTCGTCTTCGTCGAGGTGAAGACGCGGAAGGAGCTGGAGGGTGATCCGCCCCAGGCAGGCGTGCGCACCCGAAAGCAGAACCGCCTCGGCAAGCTCGCGCACGGCTATCTCAAGGCCAAGCGCATGCGGGAGATGCCCTGTCGCTTCGACGTGGTCGCGGTGATCGTCAACGACGAGGGCGGCGTCAAGGCCATCCGGCACATCCCGAACGCATTTAGTGTGGCGCCGTGGTAGTTACGCGGCGCCTCCTCATGAAGGTCGTCGCTTGCGACGACCGTCGATCAATGCGTCGGAAACGAGCGTGGGCCCGCTAGACCGCCGGGCCGCCTTCGAGGAGGCCCTCGCGCTCCAGCCGGAACGCACCGCGCTGCTCGTGGTGGACATGCAGCGGGCCTTCCTCGAGCCCGGCGAGGCCATGGAGGTGCCGCCGGCACGTGAGATCGTGCCCCGCGTCCAGGAGCTGCTGGGCATCTTCCGCGAGCAGGGCCTCCCCGCCGTCTTCACCGAGTTCCTCTACGCCGAGACCGCGCCGCTCCTCGTGGGCGCCCTGCATCCGGAGCACCGCCGCGCCGCCCCCGGCGCCCCCCGAGGCTTCGGATTGCCGTCGTCCTCCTGCCTCCTCGGCGAGGGCAATGTGGCCACGGTGCCCGAGCTGGAGCCCCGCGCCGACGAGCTCGTGGTCCGCAAGCACTACTACGACGGCTTCAACGGGACGGTGCTCGATCGGGCGCTCCGCGCACGCGGGATCAGCCATCTCGTGCTCACCGGAACCATGACCGACATCTGCGTGCTCGCCACTGTGGTGGGCGGATTCAACCACGAGTACCGCATGACGGTGGTCGAGGACGGCGTGGCCACGCTGTGGCCCGAGATCCAGCGGGCCACCCTCGACATCATCCAGCGCGCCTATGCGCGCGTGCTGCCCGCCAAGGCGGTGGCGGACGAGATCGCCAACTGGTAGGACGACGAGGAGCCGCGATGGGAACCGACTTCCGCTTCCAGGGCTGCATGCCGGCCAATCTCCTGCCCTTCACGGCGGACCTCGAGATCGACGAGCCGGCGTACCGGCGGCACCTCCGGTGGCTCGCGGACGCGCCCGGCGTGACCGGCATCGTTGCCAATGGCCACGCCGCCGAGGTGTCCTCCCTCACCCGTGAGGAGCGGAAGCGCGCGCTCGCGGTGGCCCTCGACGAGGTCGCGGGCAAGGTGCCGGTGGTGGCCGGCGTCTACTCGGACGGCACGCGCGAGGCGGTCGAGCTGGCGCGGGACGCGCGGGCGGCGGGTGCGGCGGGCCTCCTCATCTTTCCTCCCACCCTCTTCATGTGGGGCGCCCAGCTGAAGCCGGACATGGTCTTGCGCCACTTCTCCGAGCTGGCCGACGGCGTGGATCTGCCCCTCGTCGTCTTCGAGTACCCACCCGCCTCGGGCATCGGCTACAGCCCCGAGACCCTGGCCGCCCTCTGCAAGATCCCGTCGGTCGTGGCCGTCAAGGACTGGTCGAACGACATCGTGGCCTACGAGCGGAATCTCCGCGCGCTGCGCGCCTCGGGCCGGCCGGTGGCCATGCTGTCGTCCTTCACCATGTCGCTCATGGCCAGCTTCGCGCTGGGGGCCGACGGCTGCATCTCGGGCATGGGCAGCGTGGCCGCCGATCTCCAGGCGTCCCTGCTCGCCGCGGTCAGGGGCGGCCGCCTGGACGAGGCGCGCGCCATCAACGACCGCCATGCCCCCCTCGTGAACGTCTTCTACGCGCCGCCCTTCGTGGACATGCACAACCGCATGAAGGAGGCCCTCGCCCTCCTCGGCCGCATCCCCGCCGCGCACGTGCGGCCGCCGCTCACCCCGGTGTCGGACGACGAGCGCCACCGCATCCGCCTCGCCCTGCGCGAGGCGCGGCTCGTCACCGCCGGCGCGGAGCGGTGACTCCCGCCGAGCGGCGGAAGGCGATCCGCCGCTACGCGGCGGGTCCGGCACGCCTGCGCGCCGCGCTGCGCCGCGTGCCCCGTCAGGCCCTCCACTGGCGTCCCGCCCCCGGTGAGTGGTCGACGCATGAGGTGGTGCTCCACTGCGCCGACAGCGAGAGCAATGCGCACATGCGTCTGCGCTACGTCCTCGCCGAGAAAGACCCCCTGATCGTGGGCTATGACCAGGCGGAATGGGCCCGCGTCCTCGAGTACGCGCGACGGCCGCTCGCCCCCGCGCTCGCCACCGTGGTCGCCGTCCGCGCCAATACCGTGCCCCTCCTGCGCGCGCTCCCGGAGGCGGCCTGGAGCCGCAGCGGCCGGCACAGTGAGATGGGCACGTACACCGTGGAGGGCTGGCTCGGCCTCTATGCCGATCACCTCGAGATTCACGCCCGCCAGATCGAGGCGAACCTCGCGGCGTGGCGGAAACGGCGGCACCGGGCGACGTGACGGCCACGGCGGTGCCCCACCCCGCCGAACCTTGCGCGCCTCGCCCCGATAGGGTATAAGAAGGCGCCCGATGGCACCTGCCGCAGGCCGAAAATCAGAAGAGGAAGCACTCCTCGAGAAAGCCGTCCGCCTCCTGCCCGGCGGCGTCCTCGGGGGCTACTCGGTGCCTCGCGACCTGTCCTTCGTGGTGCGCGAGGCGCGCGGGCCCCGGCTCGTCGATGTGTCCGGCCGCGAGTACATCGACTACCTCCTCGGCTCGGGCCCCCTCGTGCTGGGCCATGCGCACCCCGCGGTGATCGCCGCCGTCGAGCGGCAGCTCACCAAGGGCACCACGTACTTCCAGCTGAGCGAGCCCACCCTCGAGCTCGCCGAAGAGATCTGCCGCGCGGTGCCGTGCGCCGAGCAGGTGCGCTTCACCTCGTCGGGAAGCGAGGCCACGTTCTTCGCGTTGCGGGTGGCGCGCGCCTTCCGGGGCCGGGAGAAGATCCTCAAGTTCGAGGGCGGGTTCCACGGCACGCACGACTACTCGCTGATGAGCGTGGGACCGCGCGCGCCGAAGGCGTATCCCGCGCCGACGCCGGATTCCGCTGGCATCCCGCACGCGATCCAGGAGCACGTGCTCATCGCCCCCTTCAACGACCTTGCCGAGACCGAGGCCATCCTCGCCACGCATCACGCCGACCTCGCCGCCGTCATCATGGAGCCGTTCCAGCGGCTGATCCCGCCGGACAAGGGGTTCCTCCACGGCGTACGCGAGATCACCCGACGCTTCGGCGTGCCGCTGGTCTTCGACGAGATCGTGACCGGCTTTCGCTTCGCCTACGGCGGCGCTCAGGAGTATTACGGGGTGGTCCCCGATCTCGCCGCGCTCGGCAAGATCGTGGGCGGCGGATTCGCCCTCGCCGCGGTCGTGGGACGCGGGGAGATCATGCGCCACCTCGCCCCCGAGCTCGAGGGATCGCCGGAGTTCGTGGCCCAGGCCGGCACGCTGAACGGCAATCCCATCGCCGCCGCCGCGGGGCTGGCCACGCTCGCCGAGCTGCGTCGGCCCGGCACCTACGCGCGCCTCTTCCAGACGGGCGCGCACATCAAGGCCGCCCTCCAGGACGCCGCCGACGCGGCGGGTGTGCCCGCGCAGGTGGCGGGCGAGGCGCCCGTCTTCGAAATCTACTTCACGGACCGGCCCATCACCGACTACCGCGCCACCCTCACCGCCGACCGTCCGCGCCACCGCGCATTCACCGACGAGCTGATCCGGCGCGGCGTCGTCAAGGCCGCCGGCAAGTTCTACGTCTCCCTGAGCCACGGGGAGGACGAGATCCGGCAGACCGTGGAGGCCTTCACGGTCGCGCTCCGGAAGGTCGCCGATCGGCGGCCATGAGCGTCCCGAACATCTCGGCCTCCCTCCGGATGGGAGCGCCGTCAACAGGAGGATCACGATGACAGAGCATTGGCACAACGAATCGTGGGCGCAGGCGGAGGATTTCTGGTACAGCGGCAAGGTCACGCGCCGCCATCTCCTCGGCCTGGGCGCGGCCGCCGCCGGCGCGCTCGGCGCCTCCATGCTCGTACCCGCGCCCTGGAAGGCCGCCTTCGGGCAGGCCAAGCCCTTCAAGCTCGGCTCGCTCCAGCCCCTGTCGGGCACGGCGGCGGCCGGGGGCAAGACGGCGCTGGTCGGCGTGCAGATGGCGGTGGACCGGATCAACAAGTCCGGCGGCATCAGCGGGCGCCCCATCGAGCTGATCGCCGCCGACTACGAGTCGAAGCCCGACGTGGGCCGGCGGAAGGCCGAGAAGCTCGTGGTGGAGGACAAGATCGATGCCCACGCCGGCGGGTATCTCTCCAACGTCTGCCTGGCCTGCATGCCGGTGTACGAGGAGCACAAGCTCGTCAACATGATCACGGTGTGCCTCGACACCACCATCACCACCACGAAGTGCAGCCGTTACACGTTCCGGCCCTTCGACTACGCCCCCGCTCAGGCCGTCGCCGTCTCGCCGTACCTCGTCAACAAGATCGGCAAGAAGTGGATCATCGGCTTCGCGGACTATGCCTGGGGGCAATCCACGCGGGATGCCTACATCGAGCAGATCAAGAAGAGCGGTGGCGACGTTGTCGACAAGATCGGCGTGCCGCTGGGTACCCAGGACATGACCCCGTTCCTCTCCAAGATCAGCGGCGCCTTCGACGGCATCTTCGGGATCTTCTTCGGGCCCCAGGGGATCTCCTTCGTCAACCAGTGCTTCGACCTCGGCATCTCGAAGAAGGCACGCATCGCCGGGGACGGCGCCATCGCCGTCTCGGTGAACCTGCCCGCGATGGGGAACAAGGCGGAAGGCTTCGTCGGGGTCGACCGCTACGTGCCCGTGCTCGAGGGGCAGTTCAACACCCCGTACCACAAGAAGTTCCTCGAGGACTCGACGGCTCGGCTCAAGGCCATCGACCCCTCCGGGCCCCTCCCCGACCGCTACGTGCAGTCCAACTACGAGGGGGTCAACGCGCTCAAGATCGGCATGCAGAAGTCGGGCTTC
>JBKPDT010000366.1:0-4489 GCA_046728035.1 Candidatus Methylomirabilota bacterium
CGGCGAATGCTGTACTGAGCAAGCGAGGGCCCCGCCCCCGGCTACGCTCGCGCCCCCCTTGACAACACCTGGGTCGTATATTGTATACAATTCACCGGTGATGCCCTCGCCCCCGCCCGCCGCGCCGCTCCGCTCGCGCAACTGGTTCGCGCCGAAGAACCTCGACGGCTTCATGCACCGCTCCTATCTCAAGGCCGAAGGCTTCTCCGATGCCGTCTTCGACGGCCGCCCGGTGGTGGGAATCTGCAACTCGTGGTCCGAGCTGAACAACTGTAACGCCCACCTCCGCCAGCTCGCCGAGGCGGTGAAGCGCGGCGTATGGAGCGCGGGCGGCTTCCCGCTCGAGTTCCCGGTGATCTCGCTGGGCGAGATCCTGATGAAGCCCACCACCATGCTCTTCCGCAATCTCATGGCGATGGACGTGGAGGAATGCATCCGCGCCTACCCGCTCGACTCCGTCGTCCTCCTCGCCGGCTGCGACAAGACCACGCCGGCCATGCTGATGGGCGCGGCCTCGGCGGACGTGCCCGCCATCATGGTGACGGGCGGGCCCATGCTGCGCGGCATGTGGAGCGGGCAGGAGATCGGGTCGGGTACGGACGCGCGCAAGCTCTGGGCACAGCGCCGCGCCGGCGAGATCACCGACGAGACCATGGCGGAGGTGGAGGCCTGCCTCTCGCGCTCGAGCGGCCACTGCATGGTGATGGGCACCGCCTCGACGATGGCGGCGATGGCGGAGACGCTCGGGCTGACCCTCCCCGGCAATGCCGCCATCCCCGCCGCGGACTCGCGACGCCTCGCCCTCGCGGAGGACAGCGGCCGCCGCGCCGTGGAGATGGCGCGGGCGCGCGGGCCGCGCCCCTCGGACATCCTCACCGCGGAGGCCTTCGACAACGCCATCCGCGCCGACATGGCCATCGGCGGCTCGACCAATGCCATCGTGCACCTGGTGGCCATCGCGGGCCGCGCCGGCGTGACCCTGCCGCTCGCGCGCTTCGACGAGCTGTCACGGACGACGCCGCTGCTCGTGAACGTGCGGCCTTCGGGCAAGCACCTGATGGAGGATTTCTTCTACGCGGGCGGCCTGCCCGCCGTGCTGTGCGCGCTCCTGCCGCTGCTGCACGATCGCGCCCGGAGCGTGAACGGCAAGAGCCTGGGCGACAATGTCCGCGGCGCCGTCTGCCACGACCCCGACGTGATCCGGCCGCTCGACATGCCGCTGGCGCCGGAGGGCGGCACTGTCATCCTGTTCGGCAATCTCTGCCCGGACGGCGCGGTATTGAAGCAGTCGGCGGCCTCCGCGCATCTGCTCACCCACCGCGGCCGCGCCGTCGTGTTCGAGGACTCGCTGGATCTCGAGCGGCGGATCGATGACCCCTCGCTGCCCGTCGACGAGTCGAGCGTCCTCGTGCTGAAGCAGTCCGGGCCCAAGGGCGGCCCCGGCATGCCGGAGGCGGGCGCGGCCCCCATTCCCGCGCGCCTGCTCAAGGCGGGCGTGCGCGACATGGTGCGCATCTCGGACGCGCGGATGAGCGGCACCTCCTACGGCACCGTCATCCTGCACGTGGCGCCCGAGTCCGCGGTGGGCGGCCCCCTCGCCCTCGTCCGGGACGGCGACGAGATCGAGCTGGACGTGCCACGCCGCCGGCTCTCGCTGCTCCTGCCGGATGGCGAGATCGCGCGCCGGCGGGCCGAGTGGCGACCGCGCCCCGACGGCGTCACCGGCGGCTACCTGCGGCTGTACCTCGACCACGTGCTCCAGGCCAACGAAGGCGTGGACTTCGACATCCTGCGCGGCTGCCGGCCCGCACTCGACGAGGAGACGGCGCGCGGGTTCCGCCTCGCATGACCACGCGATGAGGGCGGCATGAGCACGCGCGCGGCGCGCAAGCGCGCCCATGCGAAGCCGCGGCCGCGGGCCGGCGTCGCGACGGCGGCGGCGCCCACCAGCCTCCTCCCCTCCCTCGCCCGGCACCAGACGCTCGAGGAGCTGGCCTACCGCGACATCCGCCGCGCCATCATGGAAGGTCGTCTCGCCCCCGGCGAGCGCATAGTGACCACCACCGTCGCCGCCGCCGCCGGGATCTCCCGCATCCCGGTCATGCAGGCGCTGCGCCGGCTCGAGAGCGACGGCTTCGTCCGCATCACGCCCCACAAGGACGTCGTGGTGACGAGCCTCAGCGCCGGCGAGTTCCGCGAGCGCTTCCTCATGATGGCGGCGCTGGAGGCCCTCTGCCTGCGGGAGGCGCGCGAGAACATCACCCCCGAGCTGATCGGGCGCCTTCGCGCGCTGCAGAAGGAGATGGCGGCCAGCCGCACCGCCGGCGACGCCACCCGCGCGGTGGCCGCGGACAGCGAGTTCCACCGCCTCCTCTGGGAGGCCTCGGGGCTGCGCCAGGTCGTCCAGACCCTGCAGAACGTCTGGGACCGCGGGGAATACTACCGCGTCATCATGCACGCTCGCCGGGGCGGCTTCGCCCGGGAGTCGCTGGCCGAGCACGAGCTGATCCTGCGCGCGCTGGAGGAGCGCGACTTCGAGCGGGCGGCGCGCGCCATCGAGCATCACCGCATGCACGCCATGGGGCGACTGGCCCACACCACGTAGGACCCCAAGAGGAGGGGAAACGCATGACCGTCACGCGTAGGCATTGGCTCAAGGGCGCCGCCGCCGTCGGTACGGGCGTGGGCTTCATCGGACCCTGGCGCTGGGCGCGCGCCCAGGGCAAGAAGCCCCTCCTGATCGGCCTCACCTGCGACGCCACCGGCACCTTCGCGGACAGCGGCCAGGCCGACCGCCGCGGCATGATCCTCGCAATCGAGGAGCAGAACGCCAAGGGGGGCGTGCTCGGGCGGCCCGTCGAGTACCGGTGGGAGGACACCGAGACGGACGCCTCGGTGGCGGTGCGCAAGGCCCAGCGCCTCATCGAGCGCGACAAGATCGACTTCATGATCGGCGCGCTCAGCAGCGGCGTGGCGGCGCCCCTGTCCGAGCTGGCCCAGCGTTACGGCATCATCTATTTCAACAGCAACTCGAGCGCGGACACGGTGAGCGGCGAGAAGTGCCAGCGGGTGAACTTCGTGTGGGATGCCAACAACTGGATGTTCGCCAACGCGCTGGGGCCGCTCGTGGTCAAGAACCTCGGGACCCGATGGTTTCTCCTCACTCACGACTACGTCTGGGGGAAGAACGCGACGGCGGCCTCGCGTGAGAGCATGAAGAAGGTGGGGGCCGAGGAAGTGGGCGAGCTGCTCATTCCCCAGGGCACGCGCGACTTCTCCGCCCAGCTCGTCCGCATCCGCAATGCCAAGCCCCAGGTGGTGATGGCCAACGTGGCGGGCATCGAGCAGACCGCGCTCCGCGAGCAGGCCTATGAGTTCGGCGCCGACAAGGATGCCCACTGGGTGTTCCCCCAGCAGGACTTCCCCGACCTGGTGGCGCTCGGGCCCAAGAAGGCGTTCGGCCACTTCTGCACGACCTGGCACTACAACGTCGACGGGCCCGGCTCGAAGGAGTTCGTGGATCGCTTCCGCAAGCGGTGGGCGAACGCCCCCATCCCCGTGCCCGACAACGTGTCCTCCAACGGCTACATCGCGATGCGCGAGATGCTCCGCGCCATCGAGCGCGCGGGCACCACACGCAACCACGAGGTGATCAAGGCGCTGGAAGGTCACGTGATCCGCGACAATTTCCGCAAGTACCCCTCGACCATCCGCCCGTGGGACCATCTCGTCGGCCAGATGGTTTCCCTCGCCCGCACCAAGCGCGAGGACAAGATGAGGGAGCGGTGGGACATGATCGAGATGATCGCCGACATCGCACCGGAGCAGGCGGCGCCGCCGCAGGCGCTGTCCAAGTGCAAGATGCAGTCGATCGCCGACACGCCCGTTTACGGTGGGTAGACCGTAACGGTGAGCGCGGGTAGTTGATCGATGTGCAGGGGCGGGGGTGGGCGGCGGGGCCGCGCTCGCGGCGAATGCTGTACTGAGCAAGCGAGTGCGCCCCTGCCCCCCTCCGGCCACCTTCCTATCTACGCGCATATCTACGCGCGCTCGCGTCTAGCCGCCGTAGACGGGCGTGTCGCCGATCGCCTGCATCTTGCACTTGGACAGCGCCTGCGGCGGCGCCGCCTGCTCCGGCGCGATGTCGGCAATCATCTCAACCATGTCCCACCGCTCCTTCATCTTGTCCTCGCGCTTGGTCCGGGCGAGGGAGACCATCTGGCCGACGAGATGGTCCCACGGGCGGATAGCTGAAGGGTACTTGCGGAAATTGTCGCGGATCACGTGGCCCTCCAGCGCCTTGATCACCTCGTGGTTGCGCGTGGTGCCCGCGCGCTCGATGGCGCGGAGCATCTCGCGCATGGCGATGTAGCCGTTGGACGACACATTGTCGGGGACGGGGATGGGCGCGTTCGCCCACCGCTTGCGAAAGCGATCCACGAACTCCTTCGAGCCGGGTCCGTCGACGTTGTAGTGCCAGGTGGTGCAG
>JBKPDT010000367.1:0-3949 GCA_046728035.1 Candidatus Methylomirabilota bacterium
CTTCGACACGATGGCGCGCCGCGTGCTGGGGCCGCAGTGGGCCACACTCCCGGCCGCGAGCCAGCAGGAGTTCCTGCGGCTCTTCACGGACATGATCGAGCAGGTCTACGGGATCGCCATGGAGCGGTATGCGGGCGAGCACGTCGTGTTCCTCGGGGAGAAGGTATCGCGGACCCACGCCGAGGTGCGGTCGCGGCTCACCACGCGCGGCACGGTGGTCTCGATCGACTACCGCATGCTCGAGCACGGCTCACGCTGGGCGGTGTACGACGCCGTGGTCGACGACATGAGTGTCGTAGCCAACTACCGGAACCAGTTCGAGTCGATCATCCGGACGTCGTCCTTCGCCCAGCTCCTCGACCGGATGCAGCGCTTCAGCCGCGCGCAGGCGCGCCGCCCGGGCGACCCCGAGGCCGAGGAGCAGAAGGTCCTCGTGCTCGCCTTCCTCTTCGGCTCGGCCGCGACGCGGAAGTAGGCCACCCGTCGGAACGACTGGCTCACCCACCCCGCCTTTTTCGCCCGGCGGGAACGGCGAGGTCAAGTTGCACCAGCAGTCTGCGGTTGGTAGTGTCCGTCCGTGAAGACCCCTCGCCTTGTGGTGATCGCCGGCGTAGCGAGCGGGGTGGGTAAGACCACCGTCACGCTTGGGTTGTTGGAAGCGTTCCGCCGCCGCGGGCTTGCCGTCCAGGGTTTCAAGGTCGGTCCCGACTTCATCGACCCCGGGTTCCACGAGGTCGTCACCGGCCGCGGCTCCTACAATCTCGATGGATGGATGTGCGGGCGCGATCATGTGCTCGCGACGGTCGCCCGGCATGCCGCCGACGTTGATCTGGCGATCGTCGAGGGAGTCATGGGCTGCTTCGACGGGCTCGACGCCACCAGTGACGAGGCGTCGACTGCCCAGGTGGCGAAGTGGCTGGGCGCCCCCGTCGTCCTGGTGATCGATGTCCAGGCTCAGGCCCGTAGCGCGGCCGCCGTCGTGCTCGGGTTCGAGACGTTCGATCCGGAGCTGAACCTTGCGGCGGTGATCGCCAACCG
Organism: Candidatus Methylomirabilota bacterium; assembly: GCA_046728035.1. GTDB lineage: Bacteria > Methylomirabilota > Methylomirabilia > Rokubacteriales > CSP1-6 > DASRWT01. Next base: position 1,039 of record JBKPDT010000367.1, read on the forward strand.
TGTCGGGGGCGATGCGCACGCGCGCGGGATTCGGGAAGCCATCGCGGCGGGGTGCCGAGCGCGTGTCGTCGGCGCCCTCGCGTACGACGAGCTGGTGACGCTGACTGAACGCCACTTGGGCCTCGTGACCGCGGGAGAAGGGGGTCTCACCGAGGACAAGCGAACCCGGCTGGCCGACCTCGTCGAGCGCAGTGTCGACCTCGACGTCCTACTGGAACTGGCGGCACCGGTGCAGGTACTGACCGAAGGCGCAGCCCCGGGAATGCCGCTAGCCCCGCGCGTCCGCATCGGCGTCGCTCACGATGCCGCATTCTGCTTCTACTACCGAGACAACCTGGCCCTCCTGAGAGCGGCGGGCGCCGAGCTTGTGTACTGGAGTCCGCTCACCGACAACACCCTACCGGTCGTCGACGGCCTGTACCTGGGCGGCGGCTATCCGGAGCTCCACGCGTCGGCCCTCGGAGCGAACAAGGCGATTCGGAATGCCGTGCGGATGTTCGCAGACGAGGGCCGGCCGATCTATGCCGAGTGCGGCGGTCTGATGTATCTGGCGGAGGCGCTCGAGGATCTGGACGGCACGATCCACCCGATGGTGGGGCTGCTGCCTGCCACCGTCCGCATGCCTCCGCGGCGTCTGTCCCTGAGCTATACGGAGGTCACGCTTCAGGCAGACTCATCGCTCGGTCCGTCCGGGACCGTCGCCCGCGGCCACGAGTTTCACTTTTCGTCCCTCGATCCGGTGCCAGCGTCGGTCTCCCGCGTGTACCGGCTGCGCCGGCGACGTGGCGATGAGCGCGAGGAAGGGTACCTGATCGGGAACGCACTCCTGAGTTACGTCCACCTGCACTTCGCCTCGAATCCTCGGATTGCCGCGAGCTTCGTGCGGGCGTGCGCCGAGGCGCGGACGACATGACGCAACAGATCAGAGGCAAGATCTGCTCTCTGCTCCCCAGCGCGACCGAGATCGTCTTCGCGCTCGGCCTCGACGACCGGCTGGTCGGCGTGACGCACGAATGTGACTTCCCCCCTGCGGCGCGGCGACTTCCCGCTGTGACCCGGACCATCCTGGGCCACGAGGTGCGCGACAGCCGGGATATCCACCGGCACATCGCTACTGCGCTGCACGAGGGAAGCAGCCTCTATCTGCTCGATCAGGGCCTCCTCGAGCGACTCGATCCGGAGTTGGTGCTGACGCAGGAGCTGTGCGACGTGTGCGCGGTCTCCTATGAGCTCGTGGCGAAGGCCGTGCTGCGGCTCAAGGGCAAGCGTCAGGTCCTGTCGCTCGAGCCGACGAGCCTCAGTGGAATACTGGCGAGCATCGAGCAAGTGGCTGACGCGGCCGGTGTCCCTGACCGCGCGGCAGCGATGGTGACCGGACTGCGGCGGCGGATCGAGGCGGTGACCGCGAAGGCCGGTGGAGTGGCGGCCCGACCTCGCGTCCTTGCGCTGGAGTGGCTCGATCCATTGTTCACGGCCGGCCATTGGGTACCGGAGATGGTCCGTCTGACTGGCGGCCAGGAATTGGTAGGGATCGAGGGCCGGCCCTCGGCGCAGATCGCCTGGTCTCGGGTGATCGAGGGCGATTTCGAGCTGATCGTGCTGATGCCGTGCGGCTTCACACTGGAACAGACCGTGAATGAGTCAGCGCGGGTGCAATTCGTGGAGGAGTGGGTACGGCGGACCGCGGGCAGAGCTCCGAAGGTGTATGCCGTGAACGGCTCCGCGTACTTCAACCGGCCCGGACCACGGATCGTCTACGGCCTGGAGATTCTCCTGGAGATCATCCAGCCCGAACTGTCACCAGCACGGTGGGAGGGCACCGCCTGGCAGCGGATAGCTTGATGCAAACGGAGGTTCTGAGGCCGCGGTCCGCGCGCAGGCGCGCCGCCCGGGCGACCCCGAGGCCGAGGAGCAGAAGGTCCTCGTGCTCGCCTTCCTCTTCGGCTCGGCCGGGACGCGGAAGTAGGCCACCCGTCGATCACCCGCATGGGACCCAGGTCCTATAGCGCGCGGCCTCTCGGATCGCGCACCCTCGCCCTAACTTCCAACCCCAGGAGGCAGGGCCATGCTGAAGTGGATCGCGACCGCGGTGGGCTTCATGATCGCCGTGGATTTGGCCTTCGGGGCCGACTTGCCCCTCGGCAAGTGGAACACGGTGGACGACAAGACCGGCAAGGTGAAGTCCGAGGTGCAGCTCTACGACCAGGGGGGCAAGCTCTACGGCAAGATCACCGGCCTGCCCGAGCCGAACGACGCGCAGGGCAAGCCGAAGGTGTGCACGGCGTGCAAGGGCGCGGACAAGGACCAGCCAATCGTGGGGCTCGTCATCATCAAGGATCTCGCCGCGGACGGCGAGCGCTTCAAGGGCGGCACCATCCTCGATCCCGAGGACGGCAAGGTGTACAAGGCCGAGGTGTGGACCGAGAGCGACAAGCTGAAGGTCCGCGGCTACCTCGGCCCCTTCTACAAGACGCAGACCTGGGCGAAGGCGAAGTAGGCCGCTATCCGATCGAGCGGCGGCTGGATCGGGGCGCTGGGTCCGCTTTCCTCCGCCTCACCCCCTCAATTGCCCCCGCCAACCGCTCCATGCGCCGCCCCGCCTCCGGCCGCACCGCCGAGAACCCCAGCACCCGCGCGTTTGGCGGTCTGTCTGACCTCCCCGCCCCGCGAAGTACGCCGCAAGCGGACGGGCGGTCCCCCGCCCCGTCAAGAGCCTGCCCTCATCGGTGCTATCGTAGGCATCCAGGCCCATGATCTGCACCGGCTGCGGCTTCGAGACCCCTCCAGACTTCGCGTTCTGCCCCCGCTGCGGCCAGCGCTTGTCCTCCCCCGGCGAGGCGAAGACGGCTCCCGTCGCCGCGCCGCCCGCGCCGCCCGCCCCCCCGCCGGCGGCGCCCGCGACCCGCGAGGC
>JBKPDT010000368.1:0-3561 GCA_046728035.1 Candidatus Methylomirabilota bacterium
TCCGGGGACTCACGGCTGCGCCTCGCCCCGGCGGATGCGCAGCGCCGACCGCAGGGGCCCTCCGATCCCGCGTACCCGGTCGAGGACACGTTGAGCCAGCGAGCGCCGCCGAGGCACCTCCTCACCGGCTGACGGTCAGACACGAGATCCGGCGCCCGTCGATCCCGAGCCTCGATGCGCCGCCACGTGGGCGCTGAGCGCGGTGATGATCAGGTCCGCCGTGCCGAGGTTCGTTGCCAGGGGCACGCGGTGGACGTTACACACCCGGAGCAGCGCCCGGATGTCGGGATCGTGGGGCTGGGCCCACAGCGGATCCACGAAGAAGAACACGACGTCGACGGCGCCCGTCGCCACTCGCGCTGCGATCTGCGCGTCTCCCCCTTCGGGCCCGCTCAGCAGCTCTTCGACGTCGAGGCCCACCTTGTCTCGAACTAGCCGCGCCGTGTGCCGCGTGGCGATCAGGTCGAACTGGGCCAGCGTCTCCCGGTTGAAGGTCGCCCACGCGACGAAGTCGACCTTCTTGTTGTCATGAGCGATCAAGGCGAGCCGGCGGGCCACAAGTCAGTCTCCTCCCGCGCCCGCGGTGTGCACGAAGGCAATCGCCTCGCCCTCGGAAAGTCCGACACGGCGCCCCAGCTCACGCGGGCTCAATGGTCCACCGCTTGCCAGGCACTCGATGATTCCGTGCTCGATCTCGGACCACCACTCGATCATCGCGGTACGCCTCCGTTCTGGTCCTTCTGCGCGCCTCCGCCGAATATGCCGCCATCATGTGCTCGGCTTCGTGACGCTGCGGTGAAGTAACCGTGACCGGCAAGGGGACTCCAAAGGGCGTCCGGCAGCGACAGGAGCCTGAGCTCGCCGACGTAGCGCCCGAGGAATGGCCAATTCGCACTATCCGCGAGGCAATCTGCTAAGTAGGTGAAGGAACGGTTCAAGAGTCTCGCGACGCGGCAGTTGACTTTCACCACCAGCAGAGACGACGATTGGTGTGATGCATGCAGAAATCCACTGTCGGCGTAGCGTCGAACGTTCGAGGTAGAAGAAGCGAAACGGCGACGAGGAAAGGAGAGGTCGGCGGATTCGGCCCAGAGATTCAAGCGCTTGAGCAGTGATACGTGGTGGCTGAGGAGGATCGGATGCCACGCACGCGGGTGGCGCTCATCGTCGACGATGAGCCGGACGTCCGGAGCTTTCTCGAGGGTTCGCTGATCGCCCAGGGCTACCGGCCCCTCAGCGCGGCGTCCGGGGAAGAGGCGTTGCGCCTGCTCGAGAGCGTGGTTCCGAGCGTCGTCCTGACGGACGTGGACATGCCCGGTATCAACGGGCTCGAGCTCACACGGTACATCAAGGCGCATCCGGACCTACAGCTGGTGCCCGTGGTCATCCTCACGGGCATCGACGACCTCCACGCGCGAGTGGCCGGACTCGATGCCGGCGCCGACGATTTCTTCGCCAAGCCCGTGGACCTGCTCGAGCTCCACACCCGGCTGGCTGCGCTGGCCCGGATGAAGGCGCTCGTCGACGAGCTGGAGCAGGCGGAGCGCATCATCCGCGCGCTGGCCCTCACCATCGAGGCGCGGGATCCCTACACCGCAGGCCACTGCGCGCGCCTCGCCAACCAGGCGGCCACCGTGGGCCGCGCCCTGGGAGTCGACGCGGAGACGGTCCGAGCGTTGACCGTCGCCGGGTACCTCCACGACCTCGGCAAGATCGCGGTCCCCGACAGCATCCTGCTCAAGGCGGGGCCTTTGGACGAGGCCGAGCGGGCGAAGATCCGCCAGCATCCCAATCGCGGCGCCGAGCTCGTGTCCGGGCTGCGTAGCCTCAAGCTCGTGCGCGGAATCGTGCGCCATCACCACGAGCGGCTCGACGGCTCCGGCTATCCCGACGGCCTGACCGGAGAGGCCATCCCGCTGGGAGCCCGCATCATGGCGGTTGTGGATGTCTACGATGCCCTGGTCACCGCGCGCCCCTACAAGGTTGCCCTCGGGCCGGAGGAGGCGCAGAGGATCCTGCGCCGCGAGACCGACGCCGGGGCCTGGGATCCGGAGATCGTATCCGTGTTCCTCAAGTCTCAACTCTCCTAGCTCGCGTGCCGCCGGGGAGCCCGATGCGCGTCCTATCTGCCGCGGTCTCGATGCTCCTCACCCTGCTCGTGCTCCGCGGCGCGGCCTCGCCCGCCCCGAGTGCGGACCCGGTCGGGTTCGTGCGCAGTGCTCAGGGGGCCGCAGTCGTGCGACGCGCGGGCGAGGAGCTCGTCGCTCGCGAGGGCCTCGTGCTGGTCGAGGGCGACGTGGTCCGGACGGCCCCGGACGGGCGAGTGGGCGTCCTGTTCCACGACGACACGCGCGTGGGTCTCGGCCCGGCCAGCGAGGTGAAGATCATCCGGTTCCGGTTTCAGCCCAAGCGGGACGACCTGGCCTTCGTGCTTCACATCGCCCGGCGGGCGGCCTCCTACACATCGGGCAAGATCCCCGCGCTGGGTCCCCCCCACGTCCGCATTCTTCGGGTCGATTCGCATGGGAAGGACGCGCCGCTGGTCCAAACTGGCGACAATGTCCCCGAGCCGCGGAACCGCCGGGTGGAGGTGACGGTGCGTTGAGCCGCCGGGCGTGGCGTCGGGCCCTCATCGTCGGCGGCGCGGTCGCGCTCGGCGTCGCGACACTGTCGTTCCGCCCGACGGCGACGCTCATGCAGCTCGAGGCCAATCTCACCGATCTCCTGCTCCGGCGGAGCGCACCGGCCCCGACGTCCGGCCGGGTGGTCGTCGTCGACATCGACGAGCGGAGCCTCGCCGAGATCGGTCGCTGGCCGTGGCCGCGGACGCGGCTCGCGCAGCTTCTCGCTGGCGTGCGGGCGCGGGGCGCCGAGGCGATCGCCGTCGGGATGATGTTTCCGGAGAGCGAGTCCCCTGAGAGCGACCAGCACCTGAGCGACGTGCTACGCGCGGGCCCGTTCGTCATCGGCTATGCCTTCACCTTCGGCGATCCGCCGGGGACCGCGCCCCGCTGCCCGATGCGGCCCGTCGCCGCTGCCCCTTCCCCCCCGGGCCCCGCCGGGGCCCGAACCGGTGGCTTCTTCCGCGCCAGCGGGACCCTCTGCAATGTGGCGCCGATCGGTACCAGCGCCCCGGGCAACGGCTTTCTGAATGCGACGGCGGACCGTGACGGCCTCCTGCGGCGCGTGCCCTTGCTGATCGAGTACGAGGGCGGGCTCCATGCGAGCCTGACGCTCGCCGCCGTGCTTGAGGCCGGCAAGCCCGACGCCCTGGTCATCGTGTCAGAGCCAGGCGGCGCTTGGGCTTTGACGCTCGGGTCCCACCGCATCCCGCTCGACGCCAGGGGCAACATGCTCGTACGCTTTCGCGCGCAACATCAGTTCCCCACTGTCTCGGCAGCCGATGTGCTGGCCGACCGCCTGCCCACGGGGACCACGTTCCGGGACCGGCTGGTCGTTGTGGGGATCTCTGCCCTGGGCGTGGAGCAGGCCGTCGCCACGCCAGTCGATCCCCATGTCCCGGCGGCCCAGGTGCACGCGACCATCGTTGACAACCTGCTG
>JBKPDT010000369.1:0-5502 GCA_046728035.1 Candidatus Methylomirabilota bacterium
CCGCGAGGCGGTGGCGAGCCTCATCCTGATCCTCTACCTGATCCCGCCCGCGCTGCTCTTCATCCCGCTCTACCGGGTCCTCACCGAGCTCGGCGCGACCAATCACCTCGCCGCGCTGTTCCTCGCCTACCCGACCTTCACGGTGCCCTTCTGCACCTGGCTTCTCATCGGCTTCTTCAAGGCGCTGCCCGACGAGCTGGAGGAAGCCGCGCTCATCGACGGCGCCGGCCGCATCACCGCCTTCGTCCGGGTGCTCCTGCCGCTCGCCGCCCCCGGGCTGGTCGCCTCGGCCATCTTTGCGTTCACGCTGTCCTGGAACGAGTTCCTGTACGCCCTCGTCTTCATCCAGGACGAGACCCTGATCACGGTGCCGGTGGGCCTCAACCTCCTCATCTACGGGGACGTCTTCCACTGGGGGCAGCTCATGGCCGCCTCGGTGATCACGACCATCCCGGTGGTCGCGCTCTACGTCTTCATCCACCGCTGGATGGTGGAGGGGCTGGTGGCAGGATCGGTGAAGGGATAGAGTCCTTCGAAGGAGGCGTCACGATGAAAGGGACCGGGGCCGTCTGATGACTCCCGAGCATCACACGATCGTCGAGCGCATGCGGTCTTCCGCCGCCGCGGTACGGCGGGCGGTGGAGACGGCGCCGGCCGACCGGCTCACGCGCGCGCCCCGCGAGGGCGAGTGGTCGGCGCTCGAGACGCTCACCCATGTGCGCGACGTCGTCGTCCACGTCTACGGGCTCCGCATTCGGCGGCTCCTCTACGAGCCGGGGCCGCTCTTCGCCGACTTCGACGAGGAAGGCTATCGCCGCGCGAGCCTCGCTCGCGGGGAGACGGCGCGGGACCTCCTGGACACCGTGATCGCCGAGCAGGAGCAGCTCGCCCGCCTGCTCCAGACCCTGCCCGACGCCGAGTGGTCTCGTGAAGGACGCCATCCCACGCTGGGCGTGCAGTCCATCGAGTTCCTCGCCCGGCGCGTCGGGGAGCACGCCGAGGAGCACGCGGCCCAGATCACGGCCGCCGCGCGCTGACTCCCCATCGGCACGGGGATGGCGTATCATCCGTGTGCCGAAAGGAGACGTCGGATGACCCCCCACACGCTCGCCGGTCTCGTCATCGGTCTGGTCCTGCTCGCGCTCGCCGGGTGCGGGCCCTCCACCAAGGAAGACCTCGTCGCCAAGGCGCGCGGGGTGACCACGCGGGCGGAGCTGGAGAAGGCGCTGGGCAAGCCGTCGGACATCACCAAGCTCGGCCCCCTCGAGAAGTGGACCTACAAGGCCTCCAACGGCGACGTGGTCTACGTCATCGTGGGCGACGCGGTTACGCTCGAGGCGGCGGGCTCCCCGCCTTCGAAGTAGGAGGAGTCTCGATGCCCACCCATCACTACGCGGACGTCAACGGCCAGCGGCTGCACTACGTCTCCGAGGGTCAGGGCCCGCTCGTCATGTTCGTCCACGGCTTCCCGGAATTCTGGTACGCGTGGCAGGGGCAGCTCGCCGAGTTCGGGCGCGATCACCGGGCGGTGGCGCCCGACATGCGGGGGTACAACCTCTCCTCCAAGCCGTCGGAGGTGAAGGACTACGCGGTGCCGCTCCTCGTGGAGGACCTCGCCGCCCTCGCCGACCATCTCGGCGCGCCCCGGTTCACGCTCGTCGCGCACGACTGGGGCGGGGCGGTGGCCTGGGCCTTCGCCCTCATGAAGCCCGAGCGGCTGGACCGCCTCGTCATCGTCAACGCGCCGCACCCCGCCATCTTCCAGCGCCTGCTCGCCGAGCATCCGGGACAGCAAAAGGCCAGCCAGTACATGCTGATGTTCCGGAGCCCGGAGTCGGAGAGCCTTCTCAGCGCGGACAACTTCGCCCTGCTCCGTCAGATGGTGCTGGGGGAGGGGCAGCCATGGGGCTGGGCCACGCCCGACGACGCCAAGGCGTATCTCGAGGCCTGGGGGCAGCCGGGCGCGCTGACGGGCGGGCTCAACTTCTACCGCGCCGCCCGCGTGGGCCCGCCCGCCCCGGGCGAAGCCGCGCGGGGCATCTCGTCGGACCTCGCCGGCATGACCGTCAAGGTCCCCACCCTCGTGATCTGGGGCGAGAAGGACCGCGCGCTCCTGCCCGCCAACCTCGACGGGCTGGAGCAGCTCGTGCCCGATCTCACGGTGCGGCGCATTCCCGACGGCACGCACTGGGTGGCCCACGAAAAGCCGGCGGAGGTGAACGGCTACATCCGCGAGTTCCTCGGGCGCCGACCGGCGTGAGCTCGCGGCCGGCATGAGCGAGGCTGTCTCCGCCGCCGATCCGCATCCCCGGCGCCGCGTGCCCGTCCTCGACACCGAGATGGCCTACGTGGAGACGGGCGCGGGCTCGCCGGTGGTGTTCCTCCACGGCAACCCCACGTCGTCCTATCTGTGGCGCAACGTCATCCCCCACGTTGCGCCCACTCACCGCTGCCTCGCGCCTGATCTCGTCGGCATGGGCGAGTCCGGCAAGGCGCCGGACGGATCGTACCGCTTCGTCGATCACGCGAGGTACCTCGACGCCTGGCTGGAGTCGCTGGGCCTCACGCGCAACGTCACCCTCGTGGTCCACGACTGGGGCTCGGCGCTGGGGTTTCACTGGGCGAGCCGGCATCCGGATAGCGTGCGCGCACTCGTCTACATGGAAGCGATCGTGCGCCCGGTGACGTGGGCGGACTGGCCGGAGGCGGCGCGCAAGGTCTTCCAGGCCATGCGCTCGCCCGGCGGCGAGGAGATGGTGCTCCAGAAGAACGTCTTCGTGGAGCGCATCCTGCCGGCGAGCGTGCTGCGCGGGCTGACGGAGGCGGAGATGTCGGTGTACCGCCGGCCGTATGCCGAGCCCGGTGAGTCGCGGCGGCCAACCCTCACCTGGCCGCGGCAGATCCCCATCGAAGGCGAGCCCGCCGACGTCGTCGCCATCGTCGAGGAGTATGGTCGCTGGCTCGCCGGCAGCCCCGTCCCCAAGCTCTTCGTCAACGCCGAGCCCGGCTCCATCCTTACCGGCGCCGCGCGCGAGTTCTGCCGGACCTGGCCGAACCAGGACGAGGTGACCGTCCGGGGAAGCCACTTCATCCAGGAAGACTCCCCGCACGAGATCGGCCGCGCCATCGCCGGCTTCCTCGCCCGCATCGCCAAGTGACCGCTCCCGCCGGCGCGCTCGCCCCCTACCGCGTCCTCGATCTCGTCGGCCCGCTCGGGCCGCTCGCCGGCAAGATGCTCGCCGACCTCGGGGCCGACGTGGTGCGGGTGGAGCCGCCCGACGGGAGCGCGCTGCGACGGCTGCCGCCCTTCGCCGACGGCGTGACCGATCCCGAGCGCAGCCTCGCCTGGTGGGCGTACGCGGCGGGCACGCGCAGCGTGGTGCTCGATCTCGAGGCCGCGGAGGGCCGCGCGCGCTTCGTCGACCTCGTCCGGGCCGCCGACTTCCTGCTGGAGTCGCTGCCGCCCGGCACGCTCGATCGCCTCGGCCTCGGCTGGCCGACGCTCCGGCGCGAGAACCCGCGGCTCGTCCTGACCTCGATCAGCCCGTTCGGCCAGTCGGGCCCGCATCGCGAGTGGCGCGCGCCCGAGCTGGTGGCGCAGGCCATGGGTGGGATGCTGCATCCCGTCGGGGATCCCGATCGGCCGCCCGTGCGGGTGGGCGGCAGCCAGGCGTCCTGTCAGGCGGCCGGGCAAGCCGTGCTCGGCACGCTCGTCGCCCACTTCGAGCGCCAGCAGACCGGGCGCGGGCGCTGGGTGGACGCGGCGGCGCAGCACGCGCTCGCCATCTCCTTGCTGAGCGAGACGGCGCTGCCCGCGCTCCACGGCTTCACGCCGGGACGCGAGGGCTCGGCCGTGCGCACCTCGGGCTTTCGCCGGCGCATCCTCTTCCACGCCAAGGACGGCTTCGTCGCCCTCACCGTGGGCGGGGGCGCGCTCGCCGGCGCCATGATGACGGCGCTCGTCGCCTGGATGGCCCAGGAGGACATGGCGCCTGCCTTCATGCGCGAGCGCGACTGGAGCACGTGGGACAACGCCTATCTCCTCGCGGCGGGTCCGCGCGGTCAGGAGGATATCGATCGCGTCACCGAGGCCATCGCCGCCTTCGCGGCGACGCGGACCAAGGCGGAGCTCTACGACGCCGCGCTCGCGCGCGGGCTCCTCATCGCGCCGGTGGCCGACATGGCCGACCTCGCCGAGGATCGTCAGCTCGCCGCGCGCGAGTTCTTCGTGCCCGTCGCCGAGCTGCGCGTGCGGCGCCGGGTGGCCTTTCCGGGCGCCTGGGCCCGGCTCTCGCTTACGCCGCTCCAGGCGCCGCGCCCCGCGCCGCGGCTCGGCGCGCACACCGCCGAGGTGCTCGACGAGTGGACGCGGCACGGCCTTCCGGCACGCGAGACGGCGCCCGATCCGGCCCGGGCGGGACGGCCTTTCGAGGGGATCCGGGTGGTGGACTTCGCCTGGGTGGCGACGGGCCCGCTCACCGGGCGTCTCCTCGCGGAGTACGGCGCCGATGTGATCCGCCTCGAGTCGGCCAAGCGTCTCGACCCCGGCCGCACCCTGACGCCCTGGGCCGAGGGCAAGGCCGGACCGAATCGGAGTCAGGGCTTCGCCAACTACAATGCCGGCAAGCGCTCGGTGGCCCTCGACCTGGCGAAGCCCGAGGCGCGCGACCTCGCGCGTCGCCTCATCGCCACCGCGGACGTCGTCGTCGAGTCCTTCAGCGCGGGGACGACGGGGCGCTGGGGGCTGGACTGGGCCACGCTGAGTCGCGAGCACGCCGGCCTGATCTATCTCTCTTCCTGCCAGCAGGGACAGACGGGCCCGCACGCGCACTACCGCGGCTATGGCTCGCTCGCCGCCGCGCTCGCCGGCTTCTATTCCGTGACGGGCTGGCCCGATCGCGAGCCCGCCATGATCTACGGCGCCTACACGGACTTCGTGGCGCATCACTTTGCCTCCGCCGCGGTGCTGGCCGCTCTGGATCACCGCCGGCGCACCGGTCACGGACAGCACATCGATCTCTCCCAGCTCGAGTCGAGCCTGCACTTCCTCGCGCCGGAGATCCTCGAGTACACCGTGAACGGGCGCGTCCCGCGCTCGCGCGGCAATGCCGACGCCGTCGCCGCCCCGCACGGCATCTATCCCTGCGTGGCGGAGGACGGTGAGCGCTGGTGCGCCATCGTCTGCGAGGACGACGCGCAGTGGCGCGGGCTCGTGGACGCGATGGGGAAGCCCGAGTGGGCGCGCGACGGGCGCCTGGCGACGGCGGCGGGCCGAAAAGCGCAGGAAGCCATGCTGGACGCGCGCCTCGCCGAGTGGACGGCGTCACAGCCGGCGGGCGCGCTCGCGGAGCGCCTCCAGACGGCGGGCGTGGCGGCGGGGCCGGTGCAGTCCTGCGCCGATCTCCACCGCGATCCCGGGCTCGCCGCGCGGCATGCCTTCGCGTGGGTGGACCACCCGGAGATGGGCCGCACGCCCTACGAGACCTGGGCCTTCCGCCTCGG
>JBKPDT010000370.1:0-8098 GCA_046728035.1 Candidatus Methylomirabilota bacterium
CGCCGGCGCCGAGCCCGGCGCCATCGCGCGAGGAGACCGCACCCCCCGCGCGCGCCGCGGAGACGCCGGCCGCCGCGGCGACCCGTGACAGCGGCGAGGACAGCGGCGCCATCATCGACTGGCTGCTGAAGGAAAGCTCGAGCGCGCGACGCTGAGCCGGGCGCGCCTCAGCGCGGGCGGGGGTCGCTCTCGCGAATGAAGCGCTCGAAGGGTCCCGAGATCCGGACCACCTCGTTCACCGGCCAGGCGCCCCGGGTCACGGTGACCACGAAGAGATCGCCGGCGATGCCCGCCCGCCGCGTTTCCGGCGTCGCCGGCACGAAGGTCAAGGTGCGGGGGGCATCACCTTCGGAAAAGCGCGCGAACTCGGCCTGCTGCCCCTCCGGGCTCAGCCCGAAGATCCGCGCCCCCTGGCGGTCCGCCACGAACAGCCAGTCCGCGGGCCCGATCGTCATCCCGGCCGCTACCGGCCCGCGCAGCACGAGGGTGGCCTGGCCGTCCGAGCGGACGCGCCAGAACTCGCCCGGCCCGCGCTGCCAGGGCGCATCCGCGGAGCCGTCGGCGGCCACCCAGAAATGCTCGGCGCCCGCGGCGAGGAGGCGTGGCCGCGGGACCTTCACCACGCTCGCGTCCAGCACCTCGCCCTGGGCGTCGAGCCGCACCACCGTCCCCTGGACGCGATCGGCGACGAGGAGGCTGCCCCTGGCGTCGACGACGGCGCCCTCTGGCTGCTTGAAGAGCGGCGCGGTCCCGCGCGGCGGCGTGCCGCCGGCGAGTAGCTCGACGCGCCCGTCCAGCATGCGGTAGAGCACGCCGACGGAGCGGTCGCGATCGAACGTGGTCAGCAGGAGCTCGCGCCCGCCCCGCACCGCGCCGACTTGCGGGTTGGGGAGCGGCGGGCCGACGAGGAACCGCGGCTCGCTTTGCGGCGTGAGCCGCGCACCGCCTGGCGGAATCCGGTAGAGGCGCGTGAGGTCCTCGGCTTCGCCGCCGGAGTAGCGCCGCCCGCTGCGGGCGAGATAGAGAACGCCGTCGGCGTCCACCGCGAGCGTCGAGGTGGAGGGGATGCCGGGGAGACCCCGCCACGAGTCGGCGGTGAAGCCCTCGCCGGTCACGTAGGTCTGCGCCGAGAAGCCGGGCGGCAGGGTGAACTCGGCCGCCGGTGCGCCGGAAACGACCGTGAGAGAGACGAGCACGAGAGAGACGAGCGCGACGACGCCGGGGAGACGCATGGGGTGAATGAAAGCACGCGCGGCCCCGTCCGCGCAAGAGCGGGCGGGGATGATAGGATGGCGCGCATGGGACTCGAGCAGCAGCTCACCGACACGCTGACGAAGGCGATCAAGGAAAAGGACACGCGGACCGCGGACGCCGTCCGCATGCTCAAGACCAAGCTGCAGGAGCGCCGGACGGCCAAGGGCTTCTCGGGGACGGTGGACGACGCCCTCGTCCTCGAGGTGGTCGGCGCCTACCGCAAGCAGCTGCAGAAGGCGCTCGTCGAGTACGAGAAGGTGGGCGAGCGCGGAGCCGGCCACGCCGCCCAGCTCCGCTTCGAGATCGAGCTCTGCGAGCGCTATCTGCCCCGCGGCATGGATGAGGCCGCCCTGCGCGCCCTCGTCGGCGACCGGCTCGCCGCCCTCGCGATCGCCGATCCCAAGCAGGTGGGCCGCCTCGTCGGCGATGTCATGAAGACGCACAAGGGCCAGGTCGAGGCAGCCGACGTCAAGCGCATCGCGGAGGAGCTGCTGGGAGGAGGCGGGCGATGAATGGAGTGACGCTGCCGACGGAGACGGTCTTCGTGATGGAGATGTCGCCGATCAAGTTCGGGCTGGGCGCCACCGACGAGATCGGCTTCGACGCCGCGCGGCTGGGGCTGCGCAAGGCGCTGATCTTCACGGACCGGAACCTTGCCGCGGCGGGCCTGCCCGACCGCGTGCGTGCCCTCCTCGAGGAGCAGGGCGTCAAGGCCGACGTCTACGACGGCGTCGAGGTCGAGCCCACCGACCGATCCATGGAGGACGCCGCCGAGTACGCGCGCACCAAGGAGTTCGACGGCCTCGTGGCGGTGGGCGGAGGCAGTACCATCGACACCTGCAAGGCGGCCAATCTCCTCACCTGCCATCCGGCGCCGCTCCTCGACTACCTCAACAAGCCGGTGGGCAGGGGCGTGACGGTGCCCGGTCCTCTCAGGCCCCTCATCGCGGTGCCGACGACGGCGGGCACGGGGAGCGAGACCACCGCGGTGGCGGTGACGCACGTGCTGGACCAGAACGTGAAGGCGGGCGTGTCGCATCGGCTGCTCCGCCCCGCCCTGGGCGTGGTGGATCCGCTCAACACCGTCACCGCGCCGCCCGAGGTCACCGCCGCCGCCGGCGCCGACATCCTCACCCACGCCATCGAGTCGTACACGACGCGCCCCTACAATGCCCGCGCCAAGCATCATCCGCCCGACCGCCCCGCGTACATCGGGGCCAATCCCGCGAGCGACATCTGGTGCGAGAAGGCGATCGAGTACGTGGCGCGCTATCTCCGCCGCGCGGTACTCAACGGGCTGGACCTCGAGGCGCGCGTCAACCTGGCGCTGGCCGCCAACTACGCCGGCATCGGCTTCGGCAACGCGGGGGTACACATCCCTCACGCCCTCGCCTACCCCATCGCCGGCCTCGTGCGCGACTACGTGCCGCAGGGCTACCGCACGCGCCACCCCATGGTCCCGCACGGCATGGCGGTGATCCTCACCGCACCCTCCGCGTTCCGCTTCACCTACGCGACGGCCCCCGAGCGACACCTCCGCGCCGCCGAGCTCATGGGCGTCCCGGTGAGCGGGCTTTCCGAGGCCGACCGTCGCGAGACGCTTCCCCGCGCTCTCATCGCCCTGATGCGGGACATCGGCATCCCAAACGGTCTCAGTGCCGTCGGCTATACCGAGCGCGACATCCCCGCCCTCGTGGAGGGCACGCTCAAGCAGCCACGCCTCCTCGCGGGCGCACCGCGCGCCGTGGCCGCCGCCGATCTGGACTGGATTCTCCGCGACGCCATGCAGTACTGGTAGCGGGGCGAGCCTATCGGCTGAACTGCACCTGGATCCAGCGCATCGTCCGCGGCTCCTTCGGGGGAGCAGGGGACGCCGCGGACTTGATCAACGCCAGCCGCGCGGCCTCCGCGCGGCGCTCGGCCAGCCAGACATTCACCAGCTTCTCGAGCACGTACGTGTTCACGTACACGGTCGTCTCCTTCCTCAGCGAGCGGCCGCGGCGAGCGGCCTGACGAGCCGGGAGCCGCGCGCAGCGGTCTGCGCCGTCATGGGCGGCAGCAGCACGATCTCGAACGGCCGGAGCGTCGCGCCCGTGAGCGCTCGCTCGGTGACCTGGACGAGCGGGCCGACGATGCCCGGACGCCCCGCGGGCACTCGCATGCGGACGCGCCACCCACCGTCCGGCCGATGCCGCACCTCGGGCGCCGCGACCGCGCCCAGCTCGCGATGGATGGCGTCGGTCACCAGGATCTGAAGCCGTACGCGCGCGACCTGCCGCCGATCCCAGTGGTCCACGATCCAGAAGAGCCCCAGCAGCGCCGCGATCGGCGCCAGTCCGACGAGCAGTGTCATCAGGATCATCACCGCGTCCCCCTTTCGTCTCTCTACCGGTAAGACACCGGGGCGCGCCCGGCGTGAAAGGAAGTCGCGGCCCGAGGTGGAAAGGCTAGGCGGGCAGCGCGTGCAGGTCCGGCCGGCACGTCGTGCACGGGGCCAGACCGACCGCCTCCGCGCGCGCGCGCGAGGCGTAGAGCATGAACTCCCCGAGCGGCTTCCGACCGATCGAGCCGCACGTGGGCAGGCAGTACTCGGTGTCGTCGAGGTGGCAGTAGTACACCGCGTCCCGCTCGACGTGATAGCCCTGACGGTCGCCGGCCGTGCGGATCCCCTCGAGCGAGAGCAGGCGCTGCTTTAGGCCGACCTTGTTGCCGGCATATCCGGTGAGGTCGCCGTCGCTCCCGATCACGCGATGGCAGGGCACCACGATCGGCAGCGGATTGTGACGGAGGGCCTGGGCCACGGCGCGGCTGGCGCGGGGCGCGCCGATCTCACGCGCGACGCCCGCGTAGGACGCCACCGCGCCATAGGGCAGGCGCGCCGTCGCCTCCAGCACGCGGCGCTGGAAGGCGCTGCCCGCGAGGCGGAGGTCGAGCGGCCAGTTGAGCCGGGTCCGGCGCCCGTCCAGATAATCCGCGAGCTCGCGGAACAGCCCCTCCGTCCGGGCCCGGTCCTCCACCGCCTCGGCCCCGCGCCGCGCCAGCTTGACGCTCCCGGAGTCGCGCGCGGACAGGTACTCGACCACCGACACGCCCTGCTCGGAGCAGCCGATGAGGATGGGTCCGAGTGCCGACTCGAAGACCCCGAAGCGCACCAGCCGGCTCCGCAGATCGGCGAGCCGGTTCTCCAGCTCGGCGCGGGCGAGCGTGGGCCCCGCCCCCGGCGCGGGCGCGCCGCGCAGTCCGGACACCACGCCCTCGACCGCGCGGTAGTGGCCGAGCTCGTCCCGACAGCCCTCGCACCGCGCCACGTGCGACTCCACGCGCCGGGTCGCGGCGGGACTCGCTTCCGCGGTCGCCACCGCGATGAGATCCGGCTCGATCTCCCGGCACGCTGGATATGACGTAGTCATGCCCGTCGCTCCCCCGTTCCGGCCTGGGCGATCGCGAGCTCGCCGAGCCCCCGGCGGATCTTGCGCAGCGCCTGGAAGACGTGGGCGCGCGCGCTTTCCGCCGAGCAGTCGAGGCTCTGCCCGATCGCGTCGTAGTCGAGGTCGTGGATCTTTCGCATGGTGAAAGCCAGGCGCTGCTTGAGAGGCAGCGCCGTCACGATCTCCGTCACCCTGAGGTTCGCCTGTTCGAGCACCGCTTCTCCTTCCGGTCCGCCCGCATCCTCACGTTCGCGCCGGCTGCCGATCGCCTCGTGGGCCCGCCGCCGCCGCGCCTCCATCCGCCAGTGGTTGCGGCAGAGATTGGTCGCGATTGCGAAGAGCCATGCCCGGACGTTGGCGCCGGGCGCCAGCGCGCCGTGCGCCCGGAAGGCGCGGAGGAACGTCTCCTGGGAGAGATCGTCCGCCTCGGCCGGACGCCGAGTTACCCGCGCGAGGTACCGGTGTATCTCCGCGTGGTGGGCCGCCACCACGGCCTCGAATGCTTGATCGGCCATCACTCTACCCATGAGACACCGGGACGGGGACGATGTGAAACGGCGGGGAAGGCCGGGAAGAGTTCTGCTATATCATCCAAAATGACGGCAACTTGGACGCTTTCACCTCGAGTCAGATCGCAACCCTCGGGCCGGGTCAGAGCTGGCCGGAGTCTCCCCAGCCCTCGAGCTGGGCCCGATAGGCTGGATCCCCATAGCGATCGAGGTGGAAGGCCTTCGCGTAGGCGGGGAGGGGCCGGCCCGCGATGTAGTCGGCGAGGAGGTCGGCCGCGCCGTTCGAAGACATGAGGCCATAGCCGGACAGCCCGCCGAGCACGTAGGCGCCGTCGAGCGGCAGCGGGCACGCCAGCAGCCGATTCTCCACGGTCTTGGTGTAGTAGCCCCCGTCCACGAAGGACCGGGGGAGGCGCTCGGCGTAGCCGGCCATGGCGGGGATCATCCGCGACAGGCCGCGGACCACGATCTCGGCGTACGAGGCGTCGAACTCGACGGGGAATCGCGGCTCGATCGGCTCGACGTCGTAGGTCCAGACGCCGAGCACGATGGGGCTGTCGCCCGCGCCCTCGGGTCGGCCGTGCACGCCCGCCGGCATCTCCTCGAGGAGGTGCCGGGTCTCGGCCGCCTCCCGGAGCACCGCGCGCTCGTCGGGCGACCACGGCAGCCGGACGGGATCGGTCCAGATCATCATCGGCGCGTGCCGCGGCACCGCGCCGAGCGAATCGGTGAACGCGACCTTGGCGTGACGCTCGCAGAAGACCGGCAGCTCGACCCCGACGAGCCGGCCGACGTCCTTGAGGAAGGGGCCGGCGGCGGCGACGAAGCGCGGGGTCGCGATCGACGCGGAGCCTCCCCGCCCGGTCACCCGCACCGCGCGCACCCGGCCACCCCCGGTCTCTACCGCCTCCACCCGTCCCTCGACGAGCCGCACACCCTTTTCCCGGGCGCGCTCGAGGAGGTACATCCCGAGCTGCTGGCCGCTGAACCAGCCGCAGCGCCGCGCATGCAGCAACGCCACCGTGTCCTCGGCGAGATATGGAAAGTGGCGCCGGATGAGCGCCGCGTCCGTGATGACGTCCGCTCCTACCGGCAGGTCCTCGAAGCCTTCCGCGGGCGCGGAACGATACTCCGCGCCCGCGGAGGCGTGGACGCGCGCCGCCCCCACCCCACGCGCGGCCGCCTCGCGGGCGGCGCGGAGAAAGTCCGGCACCCGCGCCGGGTCCGCGGTGGCGAAGAGATAGCCGCGCCGATTCATGCGGAAGATGTTCTCGCTCTCGCGCGCCAGCTCCTCGAGAAGGTCGATGCTCCGATTCATCAGCGCGACCATGTCGCCGCCCGGCCCCGGCCACCAGTTGCGATACGACTCGGCGGACTTGTCGCTGGTGAGGGACAGCGGCGACCGCTCGTCCACGAGGACGATATTGCCGATCCCGCGGCGGACGGCGAGGTGGTAGGCGGCGGCGATGCCGGCGATCCCGGCGCCACAGATGACGACCTCGGCGGTCGGCGCGCTCATGTGGGGATGATCCTACCGCATCCCCGGCCGCCCGCGAATCCCGGTGTATGCTCGATCGGGAGGAGGGGCTCCCCATGCGATGGCGTGATATGCGCGGCAGCGGGAATGTCGAGGATCGGGAGAGCGCGGGGCCCGCCCGGGGGCTCGGCGGCGGCATGAAGATCGGAGGTGCCGGCCTCATCGCAGTGGTGGTGGTGAGCCTCCTGCTCGGGCTCAATCCCCTCGACGTCCTGATCGGGCTGCAGGGCGGCGCGCCCCCCTCGGTGGAGAGCCCGGCCCCGCCGCCCTCCGGGCCGAGCGTGCCGGGGCAGGGCGACGAGACCAAGGAGTTCGTCGCCCGCGTGCTGGGCGACACCGAGGACACCTGGCGCGGGCTCTTCCAGCGCATGGGCGGGGAGTATCAGCCGCCGCGCCTGGTGCTCTTCCGCGGCGCCGTCGAGTCCGCGTGCGGCTTCGCCAGCGCCGCCGTAGGTCCCTTCTACTGCTCGGGAGACCGCCGCGTCTACCTCGACCGGTCGTTCTTCGAGGACCTCGCCGCCAAGTTCGGGGCGCCCGGCGAGTTCGCGCGGGCGTACGTGATCGCGCACGAGATCGGTCACCACGTGCAGAACCTCCTGGGCGTCACCGAGAAGGTCGCGGCCCAGCGCGACCGCGCGGGCGGCGGGCGGGGCAACGCGCTGTCGGTGGCGCTGGAGCTCCAGGCGGATTGCCTGGCCGGGGTGTGGGGGCACTACGCGCGGCGGCGCAACCTGCTCGATCCGGGGGACGTGGAGGCGGGCCTCCAGGCGGCGGCCGCCATCGGCGACGACCGCATCCAGCGGCAATCCCGTGGCTACGTGTCGCCCGAATCCTTCACCCACGGCTCGTCCGAGCAGCGCGTGCGCTGGTTCCGCACGGGCCTCGACGGCGGGGACGCGGGGCAGTGCGACACCTTCGCCTCCGCGAGGCGCTGAAGGGCCGCGGCCGCGCGGCGCCCGCTACGGGCGGGCGAGGCCGTCGAGCAGCATCGTCCACTCGGGCGCCGTCTGGAGCAGCTCGCCTCCGATCCCGACGAGGGCGTCCACCTGCTCGCGGGTGAGAGCGAAGCTCGTGGGCAGCCGGAGGAAGGTCACCCGGCGAGCCGGATCGGGGATGGCCTCGAAGTTCACCTCGATCACGAAGGGCTCGATGTCGCCGGCGAAGCCGGGCACCCGCGGGGCGCCCGGGCACTCGGCGAGCCGCCGCTGGCAGGCGGCCACGTTGCGTTGGGCGCGTACCCGCGTGTCGCGCAGCTCCTTCATCAGCTCGATCGTCTCCACCGTGTAGTTCCCCATCGCGACGGTCGCGGTCTTGACCGCCACCACGCGGGGGCCGGGCGGCCGCTCGGTGCCGCTGATCGTGTCCGCGCT
>JBKPDT010000371.1:0-12098 GCA_046728035.1 Candidatus Methylomirabilota bacterium
GCGGGTGGCGGCTGGCCGGCGCGGCCCCCGTGCTACAATGACGCGATAATCATGACGGAAATCTCCGACCGCTACGATCCCACCCGCGTGGAGCCGCAGTGGTACGCCGAGTGGGAGCGGCGGGGCTATTTCCGCGCCGACTCCAACGCGCCCGGCAAGCCGTATTGCATCGTCTGCCCACCGCCGAACGTGACCGGCGTCCTCCACATGGGTCACGCCTACACCTTCACCATCCAGGACATCCTCATCCGCTACAAGCGGATGGACGGCTACAACACGCTGTGGCAGTTCGGCACCGACCATGCCGGGATCGGCACCCAGTACGTGGTGGAGCGTCAGCTCGCGGAGGAGGGGAAGACCAAGGAGGATCTTGGCCGCGAGGCCTTCCTCGCCCGCGTGTGGAAGTGGAAGGAAGAGTCGGGCGGGACCATCGTCAAGCAGCTCAAGCGGCTGGGTGCCTCCTGCGACTGGGAGCGTGAGCGCTTCACCATGGATCCGGGTCTGTCCACGGCGGTGCGCGAAGTCTTCGTGCGCCTCTGGGAAGACGACCTTATCTATCGGGGCGACTACATCATCAACTGGTGCCCACGCTGTCAGACCGTGCTCTCCGACCTCGAGGTGGAGCGCGAGGAGCGGGACGGCGAGTTCGTCTACATCAAGTACGGGCCGCTCACCCTGGGCACCGTCCGCCCTGAGACCAAGCTCGGCGACACCGCGCTTGCCGTTCACCCCAAGGACAAGCGCTACCGGAAGTACGTAGGCAAGACGCTGGAGGTGCCCTCGGTGGAGGGGACGATCTCCATCCAGGTCGTCGCCGACGGGGCGGTGGACCCGAAGTTCGGCACCGGGGTGATCAAGGTCACCCCCGGCCACGACCCCACCGACTTCGAGATCGGGAAGCGCCACAACCTGCCGGTGCGGACCGTCATTGGCTTCGACGGCAAGATGACGGCGGCGGCCGGCAAGTACGCGGGGCTCGACCGGTTCGAGTGCCGGAAGCGGATCATGGAGGACATGCAGGCCCTCGGGCTCATCGACCGGATCGAGCCCTACCGCCACGCGGTCGGTGTCTGCTACCGGTGCAAGACGGTGGTGGAGCCCCTGATCTCGAAGCAGTGGTATGTCAAGACCAAGCCGCTCGCCGAGCCCGCGATCAAGGCGGTGCGCTCGGGGAAGATCCGGATCATCCCCCGCGCCTGGACCAAGACCTACTTTCACTGGATGGAGAACATCCGGGATTGGCCCATCTCGCGGCAGCTGTGGTGGGGCCACCGCATTCCCGCCTGGCACTGCGATCGGGACGGCGGTGTATACGTGTCGCGCGTGGATCTCACCGACTGCCCGAAATGCGGCGGCCCCCTCCGGCAGGACCCCGACGTGCTCGACACGTGGTTCTCGTCCGGGCTCTGGCCGTTCTCGACCCTGGGCTGGCCCGACTCCACGCCGGAGCTGAAGACGTACTATCCGACCTCCTGTCTCGTCACCGGCTTCGACATCATCTTCTTCTGGGTGGCCCGGATGGCCATGTTCGGCATCAAGTTCATGGGCGACGTGCCGTTCCACCACGTCTTCATCCACGCCCTCGTTCGCGACGCGGAAGGGCGGAAGATGTCGAAGTCGAAGGGCAACGTGGTGGACCCGCTCACCATCATGGACCAGTTCGGCACCGACGCGTTCCGATTCACTCTGGCCGCGCTCGCCGCCCAGGGCCGAGACGTCCGGCTTTCCGAAGAACGCATCGAAGGCAACCGGAACTTCGCCAACAAGCTCTGGAACGCGTCACGGCTGATCCTCTCCAATCTTGATGGGTACGACCCTCGGCTCGCCCGGAAGGGGAAGCCGACCATCGCCGATCGGTGGATCCGGAGCCGCGCCGCCGCCGCGGTGCGCGAAATCCGCCGTGCGCTGGACGGCTACCGACTCAACGACGCAGCATCCGCGGTCTACCAGTTCCTCTGGCACGAGCTCTGCGACTGGTATCTTGAGATCGCGAAGCGCAGCCTGTACCAGAAGGACGATCCGGTGTCGCGCGCGGTCACCCAGCAGACTCTGGTGGAGACGCTGGACACCACGCTCCGGCTGCTCCACCCGTTCATGCCGTTCGTCTCCGAGGACATCTGGCAGCGGCTGCCGCGCGCGGGCGGGCCGGACTCCATCATGATCGCGCCCTTCCCGAAGGCGTCGGGCAAACGACACGACGCCGAGGCGGAGGCATGGATGGACGCGGTGATCGCCATCGTCAGCGCGATCCGGACCATCCGGAGCGAGAGCCGCTTCCCGCCCGCGGTGGAGCTGTCCGCCATCCTGCGGCCGGCCCCCGGCATGGACGCGGCCATGCTCGCCGAGGCCGCGCCCCTCATGGGCGCGCTCGCGCGCGCCACCATCACGGTGGATTCCGCCGCGGTGCGTCCTCCCCAGTCCGCCCTCGCGGTCGCGCAGGGTACCGAGGTGTTCGTGCGGCTCGAGGGAGTCGTGGATCTCGCCGCGGAGCGCCAGCGCCTCGGCAAGGAGATCGAGAAGGCCGCCAAGGAGATCACCTTCATCGAGGGCAAGCTGGGGCGCGCGGAGTTCGTCGAGCGCGCGCCCGCCGAGATCGTGGCCCGCGAGCGCGAACGCCTCGCCGAGCAGCAGGCGGTACGCGAGAAGCTCACCGCCAGTCTCGCCGCCCTGACGTGAGCGCGCGCGACGCCGTCGGCGCGGCTCCCCGCGTCATCGGCAGGGCGGTCCACGCCTTCGACGAGGTGGGCTCCACCCAGGCGGAGGTCGCTCGCCTCGCCTCCGAGGGCGCGGCCGAGGGCGTGGTGGTAACCGCGCGGCATCAGCGCGAGGGGCGCGGTCGGCTCGGACGCGCCTGGTGGGACCGGGCGGGGGAGAGCCTCCTCCTCTCCGTCCTCCTGCGGCCCCCCATTCCCGCGGGGCGGGCCCCTCAGCTCATGCTGGTGGGGGCCCTCGCGGTGGTGGACGCGGTGGCCGCGGAAACCGGCCTCACGCCGGGCATCCGCTGGCCGAACGACGTCCTCGTCGCGGGACGGAAGATCTGCGGCATCCTCGCCGAGGCGGCCACCAAGGCGGACGGACGGCTCGAGCGGGTGATCCTGGGCATCGGGCTGAACGTCAACCAGGACGCCTTCCCTCCGGACGTCGCCGAGCGCGCGGCATCGCTTCGCCTGGTCACCGGACGCGTCCACGAGCGGGAGCGGCTGCTCGAGGCGGTGCTCGCCGCGCTGGATGCCCGCTATCGCGCGTTCCTCGCGGAGGGCGGAGCCGCGCTGCGCGCGGCGTGGCGGGAGCGCAGCGTGACCCTGGGCGAGCGGGTCCGCACGCCGGACGGGCGCGAGGGCGTGGCGGTGGATCTCGACGAGACGGGGGCGCTCCTCGTGCGGGCGGAGGACGGGGCGGTGATGCGGGTCGCATCCGGGGAGGTCGCGGGTGCTCCTGCTGCTTGAGGTCGGCAATACCAACACCGGCGTCGGCGTCCACGACGAGGCGCGCCTGGTCGCCTCCTGGCGCCTCACGAGCCGGCGCGAGCAGACATCCGACGAGTACGGCCTGTTCATCCACACCCTCCTGCGCTCACGCGGCATCGAGCCTCGCCAGATCACCGACGTGGCGATCTCCAACGTGGTCCCGCCGGTGCAGGGCACGCTGGAGCGGATGGTCGAGGCGTACTTCACCGTGGCGCCGTTCACCGTCCAGCCGGGCGTCAACGTACCGCTCGCGCTCGCGGTGGATCATCCACGCGAGGTCGGATCCGACCGCGTCTGCAACGCCGTCGCCGCTATCGCCCTCTACGGCCCGCCCTGCATCGTGGTCGACTTCGGGACGGCGACGAACTTCGACTGCGTGAACGCGCGCGGCGAGTTCGTGGGGGGCGCCATCGCGCCGGGCCTCGTGACCGCCGCGGACGCCCTGATCTCCAGAGCGGCGCGGCTCTATCGCGTGGAGCTGACCGCGCCCGCCACCGCGGTGGGCCGGAACACGGTGACCAATATCCAGTCGGGGGTGGTGCTGGGCTATGCCGGTCTCGTGGACGGCCTCATCGAGCGCATGCGCCGGGAGATCGAGGGCGACGTGAAGGTGATCGGCACCGGCGGGTTGGCCGCGCAGATGCGCGAGGTCGCGCGCGGCATCCAGATCGTCAATCCCGACCTCCGCCTGGAGGGTCTCCGCATGATCTGGGAGCACGGAAACAAGGCCGATCCGCGGCCCGAGGGTTGACAGGCTGGAGGGGCGCCCGTATACTCAGTGCCTACTAAATACGGTATGGGTCCGGCGAGAGCTATCTAAATATCGGGTCCGGGGCGGCCGGCCCGCGCGGCGCGCTCGGGGGGGGACGACAGCATGGGGATGTGGGTCGGGCGTGGCCGGAAGGCGCGGGCGGCGTATGGGTTCGATGACATCGCGCTGGTTCCCGGTTCACTCACGATCAACCCCAGCGAGGTCGACATCTCCTGGGACCTCGGTGGCCACCGCTTCCAGATTCCGATCATCGCCGCCGCGATGGACGGCGTGGTCAGTCCCCGGCTTGCGATCGAGATGGGCAAGCACGGCGGGCTCGCCGTGCTGAACCTCGAGGGGATCTTCTCGCGCTACGAGAATCCCGACGAGGTGCTCGACCGCATCACCTCGGCCAGCCTCGAGGAAGCCACCAAGATCATCCAGGGCATCTACAGCGAGCCCATCAAGGAAGAGCTGATCCACAAGCGAATCTCAGAGATCAAGAAGGGCGGCGGGCCGGTGGTCGTCTCCTCCATCCCCCAGCGCGCGGAGCGCTTCGCCAAGATCGCCGAGGAAGCAGGCGCCGACTTCTTCGTGGTCCAGTCCACCGTCACCACCGCGCGGCACGTCGCCACCGAGTACACCCCGATGGACCTCAAGAAGCTCAAGCGGAACCTCGCCATTCCCCTCATCATCGGAAACGTCGTCACCTACGAGGCCTGTCTCGAGCTGATGGATTGCGGCGCGGACGCCCTCCTCATCGGCGTCGGGCCGGGGGCGGCGTGCACGAGCCGCGAGGTGCTCGGCCTCGGCGTTCCGCAGGTCACCGCCACCGCCGACTCCGCGGCGGCGCGCGACTTCTACTACAAGCGCACCGGGCGCTACGTGCCCATCATCACCGACGGCGGCATGACGACCGGCGGGGACATCTGCAAGGCGCTCGCCTCCGGCGCGGACGCCGTGATGATCGGCTCTGCCTTCGCGCGCGCCACCGAGGCGCCGGGGCGCGGGTATCACTGGGGCATGGCCACCCCGCACTCGAACCTGCCGCGCGGCACCCGCATCCGCGTCGGCGTCGCGGGCCCTCTCGAGCAGATCCTCTTCGGTCCTGCCTTCACCGAGGACGGCACTCTCAACCTCGTGGGCGCGATCCGGACCTGCATGGGGTCCGTCGGCGCCATGAACATCCGCGAGCTACAGCAGACGGAGCTGATCATCGCCCCGTCGATCAAGACGGAAGGGAAGGTCTTCCAGCGGGCCCAGAAGCTGGGCACCCCGCGCTAGCGGGAGGTAGGGCCTGGACAAGATCGCGATCCTTGATTTCGGGGCGCAGTACACCCAGCTCATCGCGCGCCGGATCCGGGAGATGTCGGTCTACTCCGAAATCCTCCCGTGCACCCATCCCGTCGACGAGGTGCTCGCCGCGGGATATCGGGGCATCGTGCTGTCGGGGGGGCCCTCCAGCGTCTACGACGACGGCGCGCCGCTCCCCGACAAGAGGCTCCTCGAGGCCGGCATTCCCGTTCTCGGGATCTGCTACGGCATGCAGGCGATGGGGTATCTCCTCGGCGGCCAGGTCGTGCCGGCGGAGCGGCGCGAGTATGGTCCGGCCGACCTGCGGATCGAGGGCAGCGGCGGGCTCCTCGATGGGATCGTGCCCGAACGCGAGGACCAGATCACGGTGTGGATGAGCCACGGCGACACCGTGCTGCGTCCCCCCAAAGGCTTCGTGAGCCTGGCGTCGACGGCCAACTGCCCGGTGGCGGCCATGGCCGACCCAGAGCGGCAGCTTTACGCCGTCCAGTTTCACCCCGAGGTCGCCCATACCGCGCAAGGCAAGACCGTACTCGCCAACTTCCTCCGCGCCTGCGGGGTGAAGCGCGACTGGTCCATGACCTCCTTCGTGGACTCCGCGGTCGCGCGGATCCGCCAGACCGTGGGCGGCGATCGCGTGCTCTGCGCGCTCTCCGGGGGCGTGGACTCCTCCGTCGTGGCGGCGCTCGTCCACAAGGCCATCGGCGATCAGCTGACGTGCCTGTTCGTGGACAATGGCCTCCTCCGCGCTGGCGAGGCGGAAGCGGTGGTGAAGACCTTCAGGGACACGTTCAAGATCAACCTGATCCATGTCGACGCAAGCAAGCGTTTCCTTGATCGTTTATCCGACGTGACGGATCCCGAGGTGAAGCGCAAGGCGATCGGGGCGGAGTTCATCGCCGTGTTCGAGGAGCAGGCGCGAAAGCTCGGCCACATTCCCTGGCTCGCCCAGGGCACGGTGTACCCGGACGTGATCGAGTCGGTCTCGTTCAAGGGGCCGTCGGCCACCATCAAGACGCATCACAATGTCGGCGGGCTCCCGACCCGGATGAACTTCGCGCTGGTGGAGCCCCTCCGAGAGCTCTTCAAGGACGAGGTGCGGGAGGTCGGCACCTTGATCGGCCTGCCCGCCGAGATCGTCTGGCGCCAGCCCTTCCCCGGCCCGGGCCTCGCCATCCGCGTGCTCGGTGAGGTCACCGAGGGCCGGCTCGCCATCCTCCGGGGCGCCGACACCATCGTCCAAGACGAGATCCGGGATGCCGGGCTCGAGCGGGCGCTCTGGCAAGCCTTCGCGGTCCTGCTGCCCGTGCACACGGTGGGGGTGATGGGCGACTTCCGCACCTATGCCCAGGTCATCGCGCTGCGCGCCGTCACCAGCCAGGACGCCATGACCGCGGACTGGGCGCGGCTGCCCTATGACCTCCTCGCGCGGATCAGCAGCCGCATCATCAACGAGGTCAAGGGCGTCAATCGCGTGGTGTTCGACATCTCCTCCAAGCCGCCGAGCACGATCGAGTGGGAATGATTGGCGAGCCGCAGCCGCCGGCGAGGCGAGCGGAGGCAATGATTGGCGAGCCGCAGCCGCCGGCGAGGCGAGCGGAGGCAATGATTGGCGAGCCGCAGCCGCCGGCAAGGCGAGCGGATCCATAATGGGTGCCGAGCGGAGCGAGGCGGGTAAGTCCGCCCGAGCCGGGGACTTCGTCCACCTCCACGTCCATTCCGAGTACAGCCTCCTCGACGGCGCCGCTCAGCTCGACAAGCTGGTCGAGGCCGCCAAGACGCTGGGGTTCCCCGCCATCGCGCTGACCGATCACGGCAACCTCTTCGGCGCCATCGACTTCTACACCGCGGCGAAGAAGGCGGGCATCAAGCCCATCGTGGGCTGCGAGTTGTATGTGGCGCCGGGCAGCCGCTTCGAGCGCTCCAGCCAGGACGGCGGTTACGAGGGCGCCAGCCACTGCACCGTGCTCGTGCGGAACGAGGCCGGCTACCGGAACCTCGTCAAGCTCGTCTCCAAGGCCTACCTCGAGGGTTTCTACTACAAGCCCCGGGTGGACCGCGAGCTCCTCGCCCAGCACGCCGACGGGCTCCTCGTGCTCTCCGGCTGCCTCAACTCCGAGGTGAGCAAGCTCCTCGCCGCCGGCGAGGACGCCAAGGCCAAGCAGGTGGCGGGCTGGTACCAGGACGTGTTCGGGCGCGACCACTATTTCATGGAGATCCAGTCCCACGGCATCGAGGACCAGCGCCGGGTGACGGCGGGGACGCTCCGCATCGCGGAGGCCCTCGGCGCGCCGATCTGCGGCACCAACGATTCGCACTATCTCGAGGCCTCGCACGCGAAGGCGCACGAGGCGCTTCTCTGCATCCAGACCGGGACCACGCTGTCGGATCCAAACCGCTGGCGCTTCTCCACCGAGGAGTTCTATCTCAAGTCCGCCGAGCAGATGCGCGAGGTGTTCCGCGAGCTGCCCGAGGCCCACCGGAACACGCTTGCGGTGGCGGAGCGCTGCGATCTCGAGCTCTCGTTCGGGAAGTTCCACCTGCCGAACTACCAGGTGCCCGCCGGATACACCCTCGACTCCTACCTCGAGCACCTCGCGTTCGAAGGCCTCCGCGCGCGCTATGGGAACGCGCCCTCCGATGGAGTGGTCGAGCGGCTGCGTTACGAGCTGGGTGTCATCTCGAGGATGGGTTTCTCGGGCTACTTCCTGGTGGTGTGGGACTTCATCGCCTACGCGCGGCGCAAAGGCATCGCGGTGGGGCCGGGCCGCGGGTCCTCCGCCGGCTCGCTCGTCGCCTACTGCCTGGGCATCACCAACGTGGATCCCATCCGCTACGGGCTCCTCTTCGAGCGGTTCTTGAATCCCGAGCGGATCTCCATGCCGGACATGGACATCGACTTCGCCGACGACCGGCGGGACGAAGTCATCCGCTACGTGGTCGAGCGCTACGGCGAGGACCGGGTCGCCCACATCATCACCTTCGGCACCATGGGGGCCAAGGCGGTGATCCGCGACGTCGGCCGCGTCCTCGGCTTCTCGTACGGCGAGGCCGACCGGCTCGCCAAGCTCGTGCCCGTCTTTCCCCTCAACATCAGCCTGGACGAGTCGCTCGAGAAGTCGCCCGAGCTTGCCCAGACGGTGAAGCGTGACCCGCGGGTGGGGGAGCTTTGGAGCGTGGCGAAGGCCCTCGAGGGCGGGACGCGGCACGCCTCCGTGCACGCTTCCGCGGTAGTCATCTCCGACGAGCCCCTCATGGAGCGGGTGCCGCTCTACAAGGACCCCAAGCGGCCCGAGCTCATCACCGGCTTCGCGATGGGCCCCATCGAGCAGCTCGGCCTCCTCAAGATGGACTTCCTCGGGCTCAAGACCCTCACCGTGATCACCGACGCGGTGGCCCTCGTCAAGGCCGCCCGCGGCATCGAGCTCGACGCGGACCGGCTGCCCCTGGACGATCCGCGCACCTACCAGCTCCTGAGCGAGGCGCGGACCCTCGGGATCTTCCAGCTGGAATCGCAGGGGATGCGCGATGCGCTCCAGCGCCTGCGTCCGGAGCGCATCGAGGACATCATCGCCATGGTGGCCCTCTACCGGCCCGGTCCCATGGACCTCATTCCGGATTTCGTCAACCGCAAGCACGGGCGCGCCGAGATCACCTACGAGCACCCGGCCATGGAGCGCCACCTCCAGGAGACCTACGGCATCATGGTCTACCAGGAGCAGGTCATGCGCCTGGCCGCCGACCTCGCCGGCTTCTCCCTCGCGCAGGCCGACATCCTCCGCAAGGCCATGGGCAAGAAGGACCGCGAGCTCATGGCCCAGCAGCGCGAGGAGTTCGTGAAGGGCTGCAAGGCCAACAAGGTGGAGGGGCGCAAGGCCGAGCGGATCTGGGACCTCATCGAGAAGTTCGCGGGGTACGGCTTCAACAAGTCGCACGCCGCCTGCTACGGACTCGTCGCCTACCAGACCGCCTATCTCAAGGCGAACTATCCCGTCGAGTTCATGGCCGCGCTGCTCACCTCGGAAATGGAGCGGACGGACAAGATCGTCCAGTACATCGAGGAGTGCCGCGTCATGGGCCTGCGGGTGGCGCCGCCCGACGTGAACCGATCGGGCGCGCGGTTCACCGTGGACGGCGACACCATCCGCTTCGGGCTGGCCGCCATCAAGAACGTCGGTGAGTCGGCTATCGAATCCATCGTGCGGGTCCGCCAGGAGGGGGAGGCGTTCCCCTCGCTCACCGACTTCTGCGCGCGGGTCGATCTCCGCCTCCTCAACCGGCGCGTGCTCGAGAGCTTGGTGAAGGCGGGCGCCTTCGACGGTGTCGGCGCCACCCGTGCGGGCCTCCTCGCCGGGCTGGACCAGGCCATGGAGGCGGGGCAGCGGCGGCAGCGCGACCGGGACGAAGGCCAGACGTCCCTCTTCGACGCGCCAGGCGCGGCCCCCGCCCCGGCGACGCCGGCCGCCCCCCCGGCCACGGTCCCCGAATGGCCCGCCGAACAGCTTCTCGGTTATGAGAAGGAGGTGCTCGGGTTCTATCTCTCGGGCCATCCGCTCGAGCGGTACCGCGACCGGGCCCGCGAGATGGGCACGGCCTCGGCGACGGACGTGGCCACGCGCCCGGTGGGCGCGCGGGTGGCCCTCCTGGGGCAGGTGAGCCAGCTCCGCGAGCGGGCCACCAAGAGCGGCAACCGCATGGCCTTCGCCTCGCTGGACGCGGTCGACGGGGCGGTCGCCCTCACCATCTTCCCGGAGGCGCTCAAGACCTGTGGCTCCGCGCTCCACGCGCCGGGGCCCGTGCTCGTCAAGGGGCGCATCGACGAGACGGACAAGGGGCGGGTGGTGCTCGTCGAGGACGTCAAACCACTGGAGGAGGCGCTCCTGTCCAACGGCGGCTATCGGGTGAACGGACGAAGCGAGGACGGCACTGCCCGACACGCGCATGCCTGCCGCATCCGGGTGCGGGCGGGGGACGGCGGCGCCGTGGAGCCCGCCACGCTCGGGGCGGTTCGGGCGGTCTGCGACGAGCACCGCGGCGCCACCCCGCTCTTCCTGCACGTGCTCCTCGTCGAGCAGGAGGTGGTGCTCAAGGCCGCGCCCCTCGCGGTGGAGGCAGGGCCGGAGCTGATCGCGAAAGTGGAGCGCTTGCTGGGACCGGGCAGTATCATCGTGGAGTATGCCGGACGAGCTTGAGTTCGAGAAACCGATCCTCGAGCTGGAAAACCGCATCGCCGAGCTCCGCGCCTCCGAGGACGAGGCGGCGACCCGCGAGGAGATCCACCGGCTCGAGGAGCGGCTCCGCCGCCTCCAGCAGCGCGTCTACGGCAGCCTGACCCCCTGGCAACGGGCGCAGATCGCCCGCCATCCGAAGCGGCCACACGCCCTCGACTTCTTCCGCCTCCTCCTCGACGACTTCATCGAGCTCCACGGTGATCGCGTCTTCGGCGACGACATGGCCATCGTGGGCGGGCTGGCCGTCTTCGAAGGCGAGCCGGTGGTGGTGCTCGGTCATCAGAAGGGTCGGGACACGCGGGAGAACATCGCGCGGAACTTCGGGATGCCGCATCCGGAGGGCTACCGCAAGGCGCTGCGGCTGATGCAGCTCGCCGCCAAGTTCACCAAGCCCATCGTGACCTTCATCGACACCCCGGGCGCCTTTCCCGGGCTGGGCGCCGAAGAGCGAGGCCAGGCCGAGGCCATTGCCCGGAACCTCCGCGAGATGGCGGGCTTCCGCACGCCCATCGTCGCCGTCGTCACCGGCGAGGGGGGCAGCGGCGGCGCCCTCGCCATCGGCGTGGCCAACCGCGTGCTCATGCTCGAGCATGCGATCTACTCGGTGATCTCGCCGGAGGGCTGCGCGGCCATCCTCTGGGGCGATGCCGCCAAGGCGCCCGAGGCCGCCTCGCTCATGCGCGTGACCGCGCCCGATCTTGCGCGGCTCGGCATCATCGACGCGGTGGTGCCCGAGCCCGTGGGCGGCGCCCACCGTAACTGGGAGGAGACCGCCGCCAACCTGCGGGAGGCCATACGCGGGCAGCTGACTGACCTGCGTTCGCGATCCGGCGACGCGCTGGTGCAGGACCGGTTCGACAAGTTCCGCCGCATCGGAGTTTTCGAGGAGGCGGTCTAGCGGCGGTCCGGCGCGTGTGCTACCGTAACTCTCAGGAATTCATGCCCAAACTTCACCTGATCACGTACGGCTGCCAGATGAACGAGTACGACTCCGAGCGGGTGGCCGGCCTTCTCAAGAACGAGCGCTACGAGCTCACCGATTCCGCCGAGGACGCCGATCTCATCCTGCTCAACACCTGCGCGATCCGTGAGAAGGCGGAGGACAAGGTCTACTCTGAGCTGGGAACGCTCAAGCGGCTCAAGGCGCGCCGGCCCGGGCTGCTCATCGGCGTGATGGGATGCATGGCGCAGCTCCGCCAGGGGGCCATCCAGGAGCGCGCGCCGCAGGTTGATCTGGTCTTCGGGTCGCCCGCCATCGCCCGCGTCGGCGACCTGGTGGCGCGCGCCCGCACTGAGCGACGCCCGATCCTCGAGACCGGCGAGGGCCCGCTCGTC
>JBKPDT010000372.1:0-11781 GCA_046728035.1 Candidatus Methylomirabilota bacterium
TCGGCGTGGGTCGCGGCGCCGGCGACGACTTCGACGGGGACGCCATCGACCTCGCCCAGGCCTTCGCCGACCAGGCGGCGGTGGCGCTGGAGAACGCGCGGCTCTACGAGCGCCAGTTCGGCCTGCTCCGCGCGCTCCAGATTCGCCAGGCGCGGCTCGAGGCGCTCCTCGAGGTGGGCCGCCAGCTCGCCCGCATCCAGCCCGTGGAGTCCCTGCTCGGACGCATCGCCGAGGCTTGCGCGCACCTCTTCAACTCGAACTCCGTCGCGTTCCGCCTCGTGGACGGCGATTCCCTCGTGCTCTGCGGGAGCTGGGGACATACCGAGGACACGCTGTCGACGTCGCGGCTGAAGATCGGCGAGAGCCTCACAGGGCGGGTGGCCGCTTACGGCGAGCCGGTGGTGGTGAGTAACCCGCTCGACGATCCGCGGCTCATTCCCGCCCACCGCGAAGGGTACCGCCGGCTCGGGCTGCGCGCGTTCCTCGGCGTCCCCATCAAGACCGGCGAGGACGTCGTCGGCGTGCTTTCCATCCGCTCCTCGCGGGAGGAAGGCTTCAGCGCGGACGACGTGGAGCTGGCCACCGTCTTCGCGTCCCAGGCCGCCATCGCGCTCGAGAACAGCCGCCTCTACCAGAAGACCCAGCGGACGTTCGACGAGCTGACCCAGGCCCAGGACCAGCTCGCTCAGGCCCGCAAGATGGAGGCGGTCGGTCTCCTCGCGGGAGGCGTGGCGCACGATTTCAACAACATGCTCATGGTGATGCTGGGCCGCAGTGACCTGCTCCTCCGGCGCCTGCCCCCTGCCGACGCCATGCGGCGTGACCTCGAGCTGATCCGCTCGACGGGTCAGCGGGCGGCCGATCTCACGCGCCAGCTCCTCGCCTTCAGTCGCAAGCAGGTGCTCGAGCCCCGCGTCCTGAGCCTCAACACGGTGGTGAGCGAGCTGGCGCCGATGCTCGAGCGGCTCATCGGCGAGACCATCGAGCTCCAGACCGCGCTCCCCGCGGGGCTGGGTGAGGTGCGCGCGGACCGGGGACAAATGGAGCAGGTGATCATGAACCTCGTGGTCAACGCCCGCGACGCCATGCCGCGGGGCGGCCGGCTCACCGTGGAGACCGCGAACGTCGAGCTGGACGCCACCAGCGTCCGCGGCCGGGTGGGCATGCAAGCCGGCCCCCACGTGCTCCTCGCCATCACCGACACTGGGGTGGGCATGGACGAGCCGACGCGCGCGCGCATCTTCGAGCCCTTCTTCACCACCAAGGCGTTCGGGGAGGGGACCGGGCTCGGACTGGCCACCGTCCACGGAATCGTCAACCAGAGCGGCGGAACGATATGGGTGTACAGCGAGCCCGGCAGCGGCACCACCTTCAAGATCTATTTGCCGCGCGTGACGGAGGCAGCGCCGGACGACGCGCTGGCGCGTGGGGTGGACGAGGCGCCGCGCGGATCGGAAACGATCCTCCTCGTCGAGGATCAAGGCGACGTGCGTGACTACGCGTGCGACGTGCTGGAAGCCCAGGGCTACACCGTCCTGCTCGCCAAGGACGGCGCCGAGGCCCTCGAGGTGGCGGGAGGGCACGCCGGGCGCATCCATCTCCTCCTCACCGACGTGGTAATGCCGCGCATGAGCGGGCGCGAGCTGGCCGAGCGGCTGGTGCAGCTGCGGCCCGACCTCGCGGTGCTCTACATGTCCGGCTATCCCGACCGCGCCGTGGTCGATCACGGCATCCTCGGGCCCGGCGTGACCTTCCTCCAGAAGCCGGTGGCGACCGATGCTCTCGCGCGGAAGGTGCGCGAGGTCATGGACGCCCGCTGCCGGCGCGTCGCCTAGCCCCGCCGCCGGCGCGATGAGCCAGCCGGCCTTCGAGACGCTCCTCCGCCGCAACCGCAAGCTCGAGGCGCTCAACGCCGAGTACCGGGCCCTCGTGGAGGTGGCCGCCGCCATCGGCTCCACCCTCGACGTCCAGAGCGTGCTCGACGTGATCGTGGACCGTTGCCGCGTGCTTCTCGGGGCGGGCGCCGCCGGCGTCTTCCGGTTCGACGCCGAGGCGGGCGCGCTCATCTATGACCGGGGAAGCGGACTCTCCCCGGACTTCATCGGTCACCTCACGGTGCGGCCGGGGGAGGGCACCACCGGGCTGAGCTATCTGGAGCAACGCCCGGTCTGGACTATCGACATCCTCGCCGACGACCACGTGCGCCTCGGCGGGTCCCAGCGTGCTCTCGTCGAGCGAGAGGGATATCGCGCGGTGCTCTCGGTGCCCATCGTGATCAAGGGGAAGCCCTACGGTGCCCTCGCGGTGTACTGGTGGGAGTCGCGGACGCCGGACCCGCTCCAGGTGGACCTGCTCACCGCGCTCGCCGGCCAGACGGCCATCGCGCTCGAGAACGCGCGGCTCTACCAGGCGGCCACCGATCGCGGCCGCCGGCTCGCCACCCTCGCGCGGCTCACCGAGACGCTCACCGCCACCCTCAGCCTGGAGGAGGTGCTCGGCCGCGTCGTCCAGTCGGCGGTGGACCTCTTCGGCTCGAGCGTGTCCCGTCTCTGGCTGCTCGACGAGGACGGCCGCGGCCTGTCCTTGCGCGCCAGCGCGGGCGCGGTCTCCTCGGTGCAGGGCCGCACGCGCATGGGAGTGAGCGAGGGCCTGATGGGGCAGATCGTCACCACGCGGGCCCCCCTCCTGGTACCGGATCTCCGCGAGGACTCGCGTCCGCACAACACGGAGCGGATCCGGGCCGAGGGGATCATCTCCTTCGCGGGGATGCCCTTGCTGCTGGGCGATCGCGTGCTCGGGGCGCTGTCCGTATCCGTGCGCGAGCGTCGCCCCTTCGACGAGGAGGACTTGAGCCTGCTGCAGTCGCTCGGCAGCCAGGCCGCCATCGCGATCCGGAACGCCACGCTCTACGCGGAGACGCGCCGGAGCCTCGAGGAGACGCGGGCCCTCCTCGACGTCACCGAGATCCTGAACTCCACCCTGGAGCCGCAGCGCCTCCTCAAGCGGGTCGCCATCAAGATCGCGCAGGTCTGCGGGGTGGACCGCTGCACGATCGAGCGCTGGGAAGGCGATCGCGTGCTCCCGCTCATGTCCCAGTTCGCCGATGGGCGGCGCGACCCCGCGATGTGGCAGGCCTTCACCGCCGCCACCCTCGTCGACCCGCGTGAGGTGCCCGCCCATGTCCGGGCCATCGAGACCCGGCGCCCGGTCCTGATCGAGGACGCGGTGACGTCGGACCTGATTCCCGCGGAATGGTCGCGCACGTTCGGGCTCCGGAGCACCATGGTGGTGCCCCTCATCCGCCAGGACGAGATCATCGGCGTGATGAGCCTCGACTACTGCGAGCGGCCGGGAACCTACGCACCCTGGCAGGTGAACCTCGCCGTCGCGATCGCCGGCCAGCTCGTGCTGTCTCTCGAGAACGCGCGGCTCTACGCGGAGGCGCAGGAGCGGCTGCGCCAGACGAGCACCCTCCTGGCGGTCGGGGACGTGCTGTCGCAGCCGGGGGCCCACGACGAGGTGATGCGGCGCGTGGCGCGCGAGGTGGGGCGGGCCTTCGGCGCGGACATGGTGGGAATCTACGCGCTGAATGCCGCGCGGGACGCCCTCGCCCCCGTCGCCGGCTACCGGGTGCCCAAGCACCTGATCCAGCACTTCCTGCACAACCCGTTCCGGCTCGACTGCATGCCCGCGGTGACGGCGGCCTGGCGGGGCGGCCGCGCGATGTGGGCGAGCGATGTCACCAATGACCCGCGGTTCGACCGCGACTTCTTCCAGCACGTGGAGCCGCACTCTGTCCTCTTCGCGCCCATCCTGGTGCGCGGCGAGGCCCGCGGCGCGCTCTTCCTCGTCTGGTGGGGCGCGGGCCGCCGGCCGCTGTCCGCGGAGATCAGCCTCATCGAGGGCGTGGCTGCCCAGGTCGGCCTCGCGATGGAGAACATCGAGCTGGTCCAGCAGACCGCGCGGAAGCTCCAGGATACGGAGACCCTCCTCGCGGTGAGCCGGACTCTGTCGTCTACCCTGGACCTCGACGAGATGCCCCGGCAGTTCCTCCGGCACGTCTCGCGCTCGCTCGGGGCCACCAGCTCCGGCATCTGGCTCCTCGACGAGTCCGGCGAGTGGCTCGAGCCCTTCATGGGCTATCACATTCCCAAGGACCGGCTCGCCGGGTTCCGGGGCCTCCGGGTGCGCGTGGCCGAGCACGCGTTCTACGCGGAGGCCGCCCGCACGCTCCGCTCGGTGGTGTCGCCCGACGTGTCGGAGGATTCCCGCCTGGGCGGCGTCGCCACCGACCTCGTGCCGCACCACAGCCAGCTCTTCGTGCCCATCGTCGCCAAGGATCGGATGATCGGTGGGTTCACGGTGTTCTGGAGCCAGCGCGGGCGCGTCTTCCCCGAGGACGAGCTGCGGCTCATGGAGGGGGTGGCCAGCCAGGCGGGAGTGGCGCTCGAGAACGCGCGGCTCTTCCGCGACAACGCGCGACGACTCGCCGAGCTGGCCGTGCTCCACGACCTCTCGCGCGCGGTGACGGGCCGCCTCGACCGCGCGGGGCTCGTGGCCACCATCAATAACCAGATCGCGCGCGTGTTCGACGTGGATCACCTGGTCATCCTGCTGCACGACGAGGCGGCCGACGAGTTCGAGGTCGTCCTCCGCACCGCGAACGGGGTTGCCGATCCCGGAGTGCCGCGCCGCTATCCGCGCCGGGGGGTCGGCCTCATGTCGGTGGTGCTCGACTCCGGCCGTCCCATCCGGACCCGGGAGTACGTCGCGGAGTGTATGCGGCAGGGCGTCGCCGCCATCGAGGGCCCGGGACCCTTGCCGCACTGGCTGGGCGTGCCGATGCGGGCGGGGGAGCGCGCGCTGGGCGTCCTCGCCCTTCGGAGCCGGGACCGCGAGTTCACCGCCCGCGACGAGCACCTCCTCGCCAACATCGCCGACCTCGCCGCCCTCGCCCTGCGCAGCGCCTCCCTCTACGGCGAGCACTCGCGCGCCTACGGCGAGCTCGCCGCCGCCCAGGACCAGCTCGTGCGGACGGAGAAGCTGCGGGCGCTGGGCGAGATGGCCTCGGGCGTCGCCCACGACTTCAACAACGTGCTCGCCGCCATCGTGGGCCGTGCCCAGCTCCTCCTCAAGGAGGTGCGCGACCCCAAGCACCGGCGCTGGATCGAGGTGATCGAGCGCTCGGGCATGGACGGCGCCCAGACGGTTCGGCGCCTCCAGGAGTTCACCCGCATCCGCCGCGACGCGCCGGTGGTGGCGGTGAGCCTCAACCGCGTGGTGCAGGAGTCGCTGGAGAGCACGGAGTCGCGCTGGCGCGACGAGGCCCGCAGCCGTGGCGTCTCCGTCGAGGTGGCCACCACGCTGGCGCCGGATCTCCCGCCGGTGGCGGGCGATCCCGCCGAGCTGCGCGAGGCCCTCATCAACCTCATTCTCAACGCGGTGGACGCCATGCCCGACGGCGGCTCGCTGGCGTTCGCCACCTCCGCCGACGCCGAGCGCGTGGAGCTGGTCGTGGCCGACACCGGCACGGGCATGCCCGAGCACGTGCGGCAGCGGATCTTCGACCCCTTCTTCACGACCAAGGGACCCCGGGGCACCGGGCTTGGTCTCTCGATGACCTACGGCATCCTCTCGCGTCACGGGGCTCAGATCTCGGTGGAGAGCGAGGAAGGCAAGGGCACGCGGTTCCGCCTGGTCTTCCCGCGCACGAGCCTCTCCGAGGCGCCGGGGGCGCGCGCGGCAGCGCCGACGGCGGAGGTCTCCCTGCGCTGCCTCGTGGTGGACGACGAGCGGGCGGTCGGCGAGGTGCTGGGCGACATCATCGAGTCGGCGGGGCACAAGGCGCTGGTCGTGAACGGCGGCGCCGCCGCGCTGGACCGCTTCCGCGCCGAGCCCTTCGACGCGGTCTTCACCGACCTCGCGATGCCCGGGATGTCGGGCTGGGAGGTGTCACGCGCCATCAAGGCCCTCCGGCCGGACGTGCCGATCTACGTGGTGACGGGCTTCGGCGTGGAGGTGCCGCCCCAGGAGCTCGCCGGGCACGGGGTCCGGGCCGTGCTGACCAAGCCGCTCGGCCTCCAGGAGACGCTGGCGCTCCTGGCCTCGCTGCGCCCGAGGGAGTAGAATCGGGCGCGGAGCCCCCCGCGCCATGACCAGCCCCATCATCACCGAAGCCGTACGCACCCTCGTGGACCGCCGCGACCTCACCCGAATCGAGGCGGCCGCCGCGATGGAAGCCATCATGTCGGGGGCATCCACCAACGCCCAGATCGCCGCCTTCCTCACCGCGCTCCGCATGAAGGGCGAGACCGTCGAGGAGCTGATCGGCTTCGCCCAGGTGATGCGCCAGAAGGCCGTCAAGGTGCGCACGCACGACGGCGACGTGGTCGGCGCCACCGGCACCGATCGCGAGATGCTCATCGACACCTGCGGCACCGGGGGGGACGCCTCGGGGACCTTCAACGTGTCCACCGCTACCGCCTTCGTCGTGGCGGGGGCGGGGGTCAAGGTCGCCAAGCACGGCAACCGCTCGGTCTCGTCCCTCTGCGGCTCCGCGGACGTCGTGGAGACGCTCGGCATCAACCTCGATCTCACCCCTGCCCAGGTCGCGCGCTGCGTGGACGAGGCGGGGATCGGCTTCCTCTACGCGCCGCTCCTCCACACCGCCATGAAGCACGTGATGGCCGCGCGGCGGGAGATGGGCATCCGCACCGTGTTCAACATGCTCGGGCCGCTCACGAACCCCGCGGGCGCCAATGCCCAGGTGATCGGGGTCTATGCGGCGACCCTCACCGATCCCCTCGCGCGGGTGCTCGCCGAGCTCGGCACCTTTCGGGCCTTCGTGGTGCACGGGGCCGACGGCCTCGACGAGATCTCGAACACCGGCGAGAGCCAGATCTCGGAGGTGCACGAGGGGGTGGTGCGATCCTCGCGCGTGCGCCCGGAAGACTTCGGGATGCCGCGCGCCGCCATCCGCGATCTGCAGGGTGGCGACCGCGAGGAGAACGCACGAATCATCCGTCAGCTGCTCCAGGGCGAGGCGGGGCCCCGCCGCGACATCGTGCTCATGAACGCGGCGGCCGCCCTGGTGGTGGGGGGCAAGGCCCAGGATCTCAAGGAAGGCGTGGCGCTGGCCGCTGCCTCGATCGATTCCGGCGGGGCCGCCCGCAAGCTGGCCCAGCTGGTCGACCTTTCGCAGCATCTCGGCGCCGCGCGCGGCGCCTGATCGCGCCCCGTCGCCCCGGCTGCGCCCCCCCTGGGGCGCACCTATTGACCCACGGGTGGAGCCGACAGTACTATGTAGGGGCCTGGTCGCCGTAACTGCCTGTCCTATCGCTCCGAATTCCTTTCGAGCGCACGACGAGGGCGTCACGCGACCAACGCAGTTCTAGAACACCGGAGTTCAGGAGGCCGTCGCGTGCGAAGCCGCGTGCCCCGCTATCACCAGATCGCGCAGAGCCTGCGCGAACGGATGGCGGAGGGCCGTCTCCTGCCCGGCGCGCGTCTCGACAACCAGCGCCGGCTCGCCCAGGAGTTCGGCGTGACCCTCATGACGTTGCGCCAGGCCCTCGAGGTCCTCGAGCGTGACGGGCTCATCGCGCGGCGTCACGGACTCGGCACCTTCGTGGCGAGCCGCTCGGTGGACTACGACATCCTCCAGCTCCGGACCTTCGCCGGTGACCTCTCCGCCCAGGGGGAGGACGTGACCACACGCTTCCTACGCTCCCAGTTCGAGCCCGCCGACCGCGAGGTGGCCCGTGAGGTGGGCGTGCGCCCGCGGCAGCGCGTCTTCGCGCTCGAGCGGCTGCGGCTCGTGGCGGGGCGGCCCACGAGCTTCCAGGCCTCCTACCTCGCGGCGGCGCTGGGCGAGGAGGTGGCGAAGGCCGACCTCCGCGTGACCTCGTTGCGGCAGGTCCTCTCCTTCAAGCTCGGCATCGAGATCGCCGCCGCCCGCGAGACGGTCTCGGCGGTGCCGCTCGAGGCGCGGGCCGCGCGCGCGCTGGGTTGCCGGCCCGGCATCGCTTCGTTCCGCTCCGACCGCGTGTCCCTATCGGCGGCCGGCACCCCCGTGGTCTACGACCGCGTCTTCATCCCGGGCGACCGGTTCCGGATTACCCGCGACCTGCGCTACGACCAGATCAACGGCAGCGAAAGCCCAGAGGAGACCGAGTCTTGAAGATTCTCGTGATGGTGAAGCAGGTGCCCGACACGGCGACGCAGGTGAAGATCAGCGCCGATCCCAAGGCGATCGAGACCACCGGGATCACCTGGATCGTCTCCCCCTACGACGAGTTCGCCATCGAGGAGGCGCTCCGCATCAAGGAGAAGCGCGGCCAGGGCGAGGTGGTGGTGGTGTCGCTGGGTCCCGATCGGGTGAAGGAGGCGCTGCGGTCATCCCTGGCCATGGGCGCGGACCGGGCCATTCACCTCCTCGACTCCGCCTGGGACGGGGCCGACACCCTGACCACCGCGCGCGCCCTCGCCGCTCTCCTCAAGCAGGAGGCGCCGGGCCTGGCCATCTTCGGGCGCCAGGCCATCGACGACGACATGGGCGCGGTGGCGGCGCAAACTGCCGAGCTGCTCGGCTGGCCCTGCGCGTCCTGGATCATGGAGGAGGCGGTGGACGCGGGGGGCGCTTCGGTGCGCGTGGCGCGTCAGGTGGAGGGAGGTCTCGAGGTGTTCGATCTCCCGCTGCCCGCGGTGGTCTCGGCGCAGAAGGGGCTCAACGAGCCTCGCTATCCCACGCTCAAGGGGATCATGGGCGCCAAGAAGAAGGAGATCAAGGACGTGAAGGCGGCCGACCTCGGTATCTCGGCGGAGCCGCCGGCGCTCAGCGTGGTCACCCTCGAACCCTTGCCGGCGCGGCCGCCCGGACGAATCATCCAGGGCGAGGCCGCGGATGCCGCGAAAGAGCTGGTGCGCGCCCTCCGAGAAGACGCCAAGGCGATCTGACGGCACCGACACCAATACCACCAGACAACGGGAGCACGCATACATGGCAGGCGCGTTCTGGAGCATCGTCGAGGACGATCGGCAGGGGAATCCCAAGAAGGTGATGGCCGAGGTGCTGGGCGAGGCCGGGCGGCTCGCCGCCAAGGCCGGCGGCCAGGCCGAGGCGGTCTGGCTCACCGACAAGACCACCGAGGCGGGGCTGAAGCAGCTCGGGGAGTGGGGCGCCAAGCGCGTGCTCCTGCTCGAGGGCGCGGCCTTCGCGCCGTACCGGGGCGAGGTGTGGGCGGCGGCGCTGGCCGAGCTTGTCGGCAAGGAGTCGCCGAAGGCGATCCTGGCCCCGGTGAGCACGCGGCTCCGCGAGCTGATGGCGCGGCTGGCCGCGCGGCTCGGCGCCGGGCTGTCCGCGGACTCCACCGCGCTCGCGCTGGACGGTGACCGCTTGGTGGCGACCCGACCCGTGTACTCGGGCAAGATCCTCGCCAAGATGACCTGGGCGAAGACGCCCTGGCTCGTCACCCTCCGTCCCAACGTGTTCCGGCCCGGCGACGCGCAGCCGGGCGCAGCGCCGGCGGTGGAGAAGCCGAGCGTGGCCGCCACGGAGCCCGCGCTCAAGTTCGTCGAGCGGCGAGAGGAGTCGTCCACCGGCCTGCCCGAGCTCACCGAGGCGGAGATCGTGGTCTCCGGCGGGCGCGGCCTCAAGGGCCCGGAGAACTTCGTGATCCTGGAAGCTCTCGCCAAGGTGATCGGCGCCGCCGTCGGCGCCTCGCGCGCGGCGGTGGACGCGGGCTGGCGCCCGCATCGCTTCCAGATCGGCCAGACCGGCCGGACCATCTCGCCCAAGCTCTACCTCGGATTCGGCATCTCCGGCGCCATCCAGCACCTGGCCGGCATGCGCACGTCGAAGGTGATCTGCGCCATCAACAAGGATCCGGAGGCGCCCATCTTCAAGATCGCCGACTACGGCATCGTGGGCGACCTCTTCGAGGTCGCGCCCCTCCTGACGGAAGAGTTCAAGAAGCTGCTGGAGAAATAAGCCGGCGGAAGAGGGTATGGATCTACAGCTGACCGACGAACAAAAGGCGATCCAGGCGGTCGCGCGCGACTTCGCGGAGAAGGAGGTGCGCCCGATCGCGGAGGCCATCGACCGCGAGGCGCGGTTTCCCAGGGAAACGGTGCGCCGCATGGGCGAGCTCGGGCTCATGGGGATCTTCATGCCCGAGGACTGCGGGGGCAGCGGCGGTGACGTCGTGGCCTATGCCCTCGCCGTGGAAGAGCTCGCGCGGGTGTGCGCCTCGCATGCCGTCATCATGTCGGTGAACAACTCGCTGTACTGCGAGCCCGTCCACAAGTTCGGGACGCCGGAGCAGAAGCAGCGCTTCCTCGCTCCCTACGCGGCGGGGGAGAAGCTCGGCTGCTTCTCGCTCACCGAGGCGGAGGCGGGATCGGACGCCACCAACCAGAACGTGGTGGCCCGACGCGACGGCGACGCCTACGTCATCCAGGGTCGGAAGGTGTTCGTGACCAATGGCCGCGAGGCGCATGCCGCCCTGGTCTTCGCCCAGACCGACCGCAGCAAGAAGAGCCGGGGCATCAGCGCCTTCCTCATCGAGAAGGGCACGCCCGGCTTCAACGTGGTCAAGACCGAGGACAAGCTGGGCATCCGCGCCTCCGACACCGCGGAATTCGTGTTCGACGAGTGCCGGGTGGCCGCCGAGTGCCGGCTCGGCGCGGAAGGCGAGGGCTTCAAGGTCGCCATGGTCGCCATCGACGGCGGCCGCATCGGCATCGCCGCCCAGGCGCTGGGCATCGCGGTGGGCGCGTACGAGATGGCGCTGGCCTATGCGCGCGAGCGCAAGAGCTTCGGCGTGCCCATCGGCCAGCACCAGATGGTCCAGTGGATGCTCGCCGACATGGCGACGGCCATCGAGGCGGGGCGCCTTCTCGTCCTGCGCGCGGCCGCCTTGAAGGACGCCGGCCAGCCCTTCGCGCCGCAGGCGGCCATGGCCAAGCTCTTCTGCGCCGAGGCCGCCATGAAGATCACCACCGACGCCGTGCAGGTCCACGGCGGATACGGCTTCATCAAGGAGTACCAGGTGGAGCGCTACTTCCGGGACGCCAAGATCACCCAGATCTACGAGGGGACGTCGCAGATCCAGAAGCTCGTGATCGCGCGCCACCTCCTGAGCGAGTAACGGGAGACGACATGGCCACCGACAAGGACCGCTGGGAGCAGGAGACCTACCGGCCGTACGTCGAGCGATCCCCCGAGCGGCTGCCGCGTCACGAGACGCTGTCCGGCATCCCGGTGGAGCCGCTGTACACCCCCGACGACCTCGCGGGCTGGCGCTACGACGAGCGGCTGGGCTATCCGGGGGAGTTCCCCTTCACGCGCGGGCCGTATCCGTCCATGTACCGGGGCCGCCTGTGGACGATGCGGATGTTTGCCGGCTTCGGGCGGCCCGAAGACACCAACGCCCGCTTCAAGTACCTCCTCGAGCAGGGCCAGACCGGTCTCTCCACTGCCTTCGACATGCCCGCCCTGATGGGCTACGACGCCGACCACCCGCGCGCGCGGGGCGAGGTGGGCAAGGAAGGCGTGTCGATCTCGACCCTCGCCGACTTCGAGCTCCTGTTCCGCGACATCCCGCTCGACCGCGTCACCACCTCGATGACCATCAATTGCACGGCGTCGGTGGCGCTCGCCATGTACCTCGTGCTCGCCGAGAAGCAGGGCGTGTCCTGGGACCGCGTGGGCGGGACCATGCAGAACGACATGCTCAAGGAGTTCATCGCCCAGAAGGAGTGGATCTCGCCGCCGGACTCCGC
>JBKPDT010000373.1:0-11820 GCA_046728035.1 Candidatus Methylomirabilota bacterium
GAGGAATAGCGCCATGGTGCCGACGGCCCTGAGGCCGAGCCCGCGCAGGTTGAGCGTCCACGGGATGAGGAACACCGCGAGGGCGTCGAAGACCACGAAGATGAGCGCCACGAGGTAGAAGCCCACCGGGAACTGCACCCAGGCCTGTCCGATCGGCTCCGCCCCGCACTCGTAGTTCTCGAGCTTGACGCCATAGGGACGCGCGGGACGGAGCACCGCCGCCATGAGCAGCGAGACCACGCCGAACGCGACGATGAGCCCCAGGTAGATGACCACCGGCAGGTATCCGGTCAACTGTTTCCTCCGGGAAATCGTGAAAAAACCGACGGGAGTATAACACACCGCGCACTCGCCGCCGTCCTTGCTACAATCCCCCGCGATGAATCCGCAGGTTGG
The DNA here is from genome assembly GCA_046728035.1 of Candidatus Methylomirabilota bacterium. Lineage (GTDB taxonomy): Bacteria > Methylomirabilota > Methylomirabilia > Rokubacteriales > CSP1-6 > DASRWT01. The sequence continues at coordinate 397 of JBKPDT010000373.1, forward strand.
CGTCATCATGGGGTCGAAGTCGGACTGGGACATCATGGCCCACGCCACGGAGGCGCTCGAGTCCTTCAAGGTCCCGTTCGAGGTCCGGGTGCTTTCCGCCCACCGCACGCCCGACGCGCTCCTCGAGTGGGCGGCCTCCGCGGAAGCCAGGGGCCTCGAGGTCATCATCGCCGCCGCCGGGGGCGCCGCCCACCTCGCCGGCGTCACCGCGGCCAAGACCATTCTGCCTGTCCTCGGCGTCCCGATGGAGTCGCCGGCGCTCAAGGGCATGGACTCGCTCCTGTCCACCGTCCAGATGCCGGCGGGTGTCCCCGTCGCTACCTTCGCCATCGGCCGGGCGGGCGCGGTGAACGCCGCGCTCTTCGCCGTCGCCATCCTCGCCGGCAAGGACAAGCGCCTGCGGGAGGCGCTCAAGCGCTATCGCGAGAGTCAGAGCCGCAAGGTGATCGAGGTGGGCGACCCGCGCGGTCCCGCCGCGGGCGATGCCCGTCAAGCGGGGCGGCGGACGAGCCGCAGCAAGTAGGCGCGGGGCGCGTCAGCGCACCGTCCACAGGAAGAGGCGATGCGCCTTCTCCTTGCTGCGCACGGTCACCGTTCTGTCCGGCGTCCAGTCCCCCATGTCGAACTCGTGGGACACGATGCGCGAGCCCTTGCGCAGCTCGCGCAGCAGCTTGGGCTTGAGGCGGAGGTTCAGCTCCTGGCCGAGGTAGAGGGTGACCACGGTGGCCGGGCTCACGTCCACGTCGAAGAAGCTCCGCTGGATGAACTCCACGCGGTCGTCCACCTTGAGCCGGCGCGCCGTCTCGCGGCTCTCCGAGACCAGGCGCGGCTCGATCTCGATGCCCACTCCCCGCGCGTCGAACTGCCGCGCGGCGATGAGCACGATACGCCCGTCCCCCGAGCCAAGGTCGTAGACGACGTCGGCCGGCCTCACCTCGGCCAGCCGGAGCATCTGCGCGGCGACGTCGTCGGGGGTCTGCACGTACGCCACGTCCGACTGCGGGTGCATGCACGCCCCCGCGGCCAGGGCGAGCCCTGCCGCGAGCAGGGCCACGCGCGCCGTCCGCTCGCTTTTCCGTGTCCACGCCATGTCGATTCCTCCCGCCCGAGCGTACCCCAATCCACGTCCGGCGGCGGCATGCGCCTTGACCCCCTGGAGTCCCCGTGTTACCAGGGTGGCCTACGTCCATGGTCCTCGATCCCGCGATCCCAACCCGCTCAGCCGAAGGAGAATCCGCGATGACGCGATTGCTCGCCCTCGTGCTATGTATCGGCGTGGCGCTGGCCTTCGCTCCCGCGCCGGCCGCCGCCCAGGCGCAGGCTCCAATCGTCTGGAAGATGGGCACCGCCACCGGCCCCGACAGCCCGATCAACCTGGCGGCGGCCACCCTCGACAAGACGCTCCAGGAAAAGTCCAAGGGCCGGATGAAGATCGAGCTCCACCTGGGCAACTCGATCGCCAAGGGTGAGGCCGCGCATCTGGAAGGTGCTCAGCTCGGCACCATCGACATCGTCCCGATCGGCTCCGCGCCCATCGGCGGCATGTTCGAGCCCCTCTATCAGGCGCTCGACCTGCCGTTCCTGTGGGCGAGCCGCGAGCAGATCTGGAAGGTCATGGATGGTCCGCTCGGCCAGGAGCTGCTCAAGAAGATGGAGGGCAAGGGACTCCGGGCCTTCTGCTTCGGCGGGGGCTGGGGCTTCCGCAACATGATGTCCAACAAGCGCGCGATCTTCACGCCGGACGACATGAAGGGCCAGACCATCCGTGTCCAGGAGTCGCCGACCTACATCGCCCTCATGAAGGCGCTGGGCGCCAACCCCGTCCCCATGCCCTACGTCGAGGTGTACCTCGCCATGAAGCAGGGCACCATCGACGGGATGGAGCTGCCCTCCTTCACCGTCACCGCCGACAAGTTCCATGAGGTGACCAAGTTCTACTCGCTCACCCGGCACTCCTACCCGCCCATCGCGTGGTTCGCCAATCTCAAGAAATACCAGGCGCTGCCGCCGGATCTGCAGAAGGCGGTGGACGAATCGATGAAGGCGGCGTGCGAGGCCAACCGCAAGATCGAGGTCGAGCGGGAGAAGACGGACTTCGACATCATGCGGAAGGCGGGAACCCAGATCAACGAGGTGAAGGACATCAAGCAGTTCCAGGCGCTCATGAAGCCCGTCTACGACAGCGTCGAGTCCAAGGTCGGCAAGGAGTTCATGGGGCGGCTCCAGAGCGCCATCACCGCCGCCGGCAAGTAGCGCAACCGCTGCCGCCCCTGCTCCGCGGCGCCCTCGGGAACCTCGTGGAGGGGGTCCTCCTCGCCATGATGGTCGTCCTGTGCGTGGACGTCTTCCTGGGCGTCTTCTCCCGCTACGTGCTCGTCCGAACCTTCACCTGGTACGACGAGGTCGCGCGGCTCCTCTTCGTCTGGATCGTCTTCCTCGGCGCGGCGGTGGGCGTGAAGCGGACCGCCCACTTCCGCCTTCACCTCGTGGTGGACCGCTTCCCTCCCGTCCTGCAGCGGGCGGCCGTGATCTTCGGCATCCTCGCGGTGATGGGCTTCGGCTGGATCCTCATCCAGCAGGGCTGGAAACTCGTCGAGCTCGGCCAGTTCCAGCAGACGCCGGTGATGGGGCTTTCCAAGCAGTACATCTACGCGGCGGTGCCGGTGGGCGGAGCGCTCGTCATCCTTTTCAGCCTCGGGCATCTCTGGCGGGCGCTCCGCGGGCCGCTCGACACGAACGACGGGCACTAGTGGTCGTCCTCGTCGGGCTCGCCTTCCTCGTTCTCCTCCTCCTCGGCATCCCCGTCGCCTTCGTCATCGGGCTCGCGGGGTTCGTGGGGCTCTGGTGGTCCGGCCAGTACCCCCTCACCGTCATCGTCAAACAGACCTTCGAGGGCGTGGATTCCTTCGTCCTCCTCGCCATCCCGCTCTTCATCCTCGCCGGCTCCCTCATGGAGACGGGTGGCATCGCGGTCCGGCTGGTGCGGCTGGCTCAGGTGCTCGTGGGCTGGATCCGCGGCGGCCTTTCCATGGCGGTCGTGGTGGCCGAATACATCTTCTCGGGCATCTCGGGCTCGACGGTGGCGGACGTCTCCGCCATCGGCTCGACCATGATTCCCCCCATGCTGCGCGCGGGCTATCGGCCCGAGCAGGCGGTGGCGGTGGTGTCGGCGGCTTCCGCCATGGGCATCCTCGTGCCGCCCTGCATCCTCATGATCGTCATCGGCTCCGTCGCCAACGTCTCCGTGGCGGCGCTCTTCGCCGCGGGGTTCCTGCCCGCGGTGGTCCTGGCCCTCGCCATCATGGTCTACATCTGGTTCGACGCCCGGCGGAGCGGCATCGAGGCCCGCGAGGTGGCTACCCTGCGCGCGATCTGGCGCGCGTTCGTGGACGCGGTGATCCCGCTCGGCCTTCCCGCCATCATCTTCGGCGGCATCCTGGGAGGCGTGGTGACGCCTACCGAAGCGGCGGTGCTGGCCGTCGTCTACGCCTTCGTGGTCGGCGTCTTCGTCTACGGCGAGATCCAGTGGCGCGACCTGCCCGGCATCCTCGTCCAGAGCGCCGTCGTCACCGCCGCCGTGTGCTTCCTCCTCGGCACCGCCGCGGTGGTGGCGTGGATCCTCGCGGTGGAGCAGATCCCCCAGACGCTGCTCCGCCTCATGCTCGCGGTGCCGGGCGGCAATATCGTCTTCCTCGTCCTCACCGCGCTCCTGTTCATTCTTCTGGGGGCGGTCCTGGAAGGTCTACCGGCAGTGGTCATCCTCCTGCCCACGTTCATGCCGGTGGTGCAGCGGCTTGGGATCGACGTGATCCACTACGCGACGGTGGTCGTCGCCGCCACCGGCATCGGCCTCTTCCTGCCGCCCATCGGCGTGGGCTTCTTCATCGCCTGCGGGATCGCGCAGGTGCCGGTGGACCGCGCGACGCGCGACATGATGCCGTACGTCTACATGATGTGCGCGGGCCTCCTCGTGGTGATCCTGGTCCCCTGGGTCACCCTCGTCCTCCCGCGCATCCTCAAGCTCGGCTAGCAGGTCGCCAACCTGCCCGGGCGGAGATATACTCCGCTCCACACGAGCGGGCTGCCGCTCCCGCACGCAGGCAGCCGGAGGAGGACCAGACATGACGTACGATCGCCGGGCGTTTCTGGGAGTCGCCGCCGCCGGGCTCGCCGCCGCCGCGATGGTAGGGCGGGCCGGACGCGTGGGCGCGCAGGGAGGCAAGATGAAGCCGGGACCCACGGACGTGCTGCTCGTCATCGATGTGCAGAACTGCTTCACCCCGGGCGGTTCCCTCGCCGTCAAGGACGGCGACGCCATCATCCCCCTCATCAACAAGCTGGCCGGTGGCTTCACGCACGTGGTGCTCACCCAGGACTGGCATACGCCCGGCCACATCTCCTTCGCCTCGAGTCATCCCGGCAAGAAGCCGTTCGAGACGACGAGCCTGCCATACGGTACCCAGGTCCTCTGGCCGGACCATTGTGTGCAAGGCACTCAGGGTGCGGAGCTCCATCCCATGCTGAAGATCCCGCACGCCGAACTGATCATCCGGAAGGGTTATCGCCACCACATCGACTCCTACTCGGCCTTCTATGAGGCGGACGGCAAGACCCCCACCGGCCTGGCCGGCTATCTGAAGGAGCGCGGCCTCACCGATTGCTACTTCGTCGGGCTCGCCACCGACTTCTGCGTGGCGTGGTCGGCGCTGGACGCGCGCAAGGCCGGCTTCAACGCCGCCGTCATCGAGGACGCCTGCCGCGGCATCGACGTGGGCGGCTCGCTCGCCAAGGCGTGGTCAGACATGCAGGGGGCAGGGGTCAAGCGGCTCCAGTCGGCGGATATCGCGACGTCGTGAGCCCGGCCGGCACGAAGCGGCCCGCCGTCGCGTCGCGCGCCTAGCGAAGCTCCAGCTCGTGGGTGCAGTCGGCGACCTCGACGCATCGCCGAAACCCGAGCCGCTCGTAGAACTCTGCCGCCGCCGGGTTCTCGGTGCGCAGGCGGAGCCGATCGAATCGGCCGCGCGCCGCCTCGATGACCTCGGCCACCAGCCCTCGGCCCACCCCGAGCCGGCGGAAGGCCCGCAGCACGTACAGATGGCGGACGCGACCGACCTTCGGCGAGGGAGTATACGGATCCACGTTGAGCCCGCAGACGCCGACCACCTGCCCCGCTTGCCGCGCGACGAAGAGCGCCTCGCCCGCACGGTCGAACCGATTGGCGCCGCTCGCCCACTCCTCCGCGAGCCGCCGAACGAAGGGGAGCCGCTGCGCCTGGCTCTCGGCGATCAGCGCGTCCAGGCACTCAGCCGGCGATCCCTCCAGCCGCTCGATACGGTACCCGATGTTCATGGACGACCTTCGAGCGCCCGGCCGAGCTGGTCGACGTGATTGTCATCGTGCGCCGCGAGGCGGGCGACCCAGTCTCCGAGCGTCAGGCGGCCCCGGCTGAGATGAAAGCCTCCACGCTGCCACTCCGCTGGTGACAGCGATTGCAGGAGCGCCAACACCTCGGCTCGACGCCGCTGAAACGCGGCGAGGGCCTCCGAGGTGTCGTTCCGAAGATACTGGCGCTCCTCGGCCCAGCGCCGAGGATCGAGCGGGTGGCCGATCGCGCCGCCGATCCTCCACGCCGCCAGATCATCCGCGCTGGCCCCGAACACCAGGATCCGGGGTTCCTCCAGCGCGACCACCGTGTGAAACCGGATCTGGAACAGCTCCTCGACGTCCCGAAGGTGACAGACGATCTCCTTGGCGGACCAGTTGTCGGCATCCGGGCGCCGGGACAGCTCGGTGTCCGCCTTGCCAGAAACGGCCCGGTCCAGCTCCCCGGGCGTACGGCGGAGCCGACTGAGCCGCGCGTCGATCGGGAGGCGACTGTACTCTTCAGGAGTAGGCATTCACGTTAAGCCCTTCGCGGGGCATCGAGGACGCGAGTGGTGACGATCACTGCTACGCGTCGCGCTGACCGTGGGCGGCCTGTGCCGCGAGAGCCACACCACTCACCAGCAACAGTGAAGTCACGATGAGCAGAAGAGCAAGCGCAGGATAAAAGCTCAGCGGAGCAAAGCCTCGATACCGACCGAACACGATCGCCTCGGGCCAAGCCAGCATCGCCAGCGCGAATGCCGGCACCTGAAGGGGCCCGCCGGTGTGCTCGACCACGTACCACCCGATACATGCCAACACGGCGCGCGTGATGCCAACCGATGAGCCAATCATGACCGCCGAGCGCCACCGAGCCCGCGTATCACGCTTCTTCACTAGGTGCCGGTACAGAGCGACCATTGCTACCGGAACCAACAGGACAATGACCGGGATCAACATCTAGACGTGAGACCCTCGCGCGCCGAGCTGTCGCCTCAAGGCGAGGGTGTCCGGGCTCGGGTCATGCGATGGCGGTCACGATGTGGCTGACCGCGGGAGTCGCCCAGCCCTCGTCGTCCACGTAAAGCTTGGTCGCGTCGGCAACCTCACCCACGATCGCGTCGAGAGCCTTCTCCCCCTGCTCGACCAACGCTCCCATCATGGTCGGCGCACCAGCCACCACGGCCCTGACCATGTGCTCGGCCGATCGGAAGCGAACCATCTTGGCCTCGGCACGGAGCTTGACCTCTCGGAATCCGGCGCCCGCGACCAGGACTCGGATGGCTCCGGCATCGCCAAGGCTGAACGGTGGCAGCGCCGCCTTCTCGGGGCCGATCCGGCGGGCAAGGACCTGCTCGAGGACGTGGTAACCCGGCGCGTGCTCGATCGAGCGCCAGCAGGATAGCGCGAGACGGCCGCCTCGCTTGAGGACTCGGCGCATCTCCGAGAGAGCCGAAGCCTTATCGGGAAAGAACTGGAGCCCCTGCTGACAAACCACGGCGTCGAAGCTCGCGTCTGGGAGCGGCATCTTGACCGCGCTGCCCTCCAGCCACTCGACGATCGGGCTGGGGGCCGTGAATCGGGCGACCGCGAGCATGCCCGGATTGATGTCCAGGCCCACGACCTTCCCCGCTGGGCCCACCCGCTGCGCCAAGAGCCGCGTGACGGCGCCGGTGCCGCACGCAACGTCGAGCGCGCATTCCCCGGTTCGCACGCCGACCGCCTCGACGAGGTCCGGCGCCCAGCGGGCGAAAATCGCGGGCACCATATGCTGCTCATAGATTTCCGCCGGAGTTCCCGTGATCTCAGGTGTCGCGGTCATGAGAATCCTCCTTTGACCGTCGCGCGCCGCAGAAGCCCCACGCCTGCCGGAGGCCGAACCAGCACGCCAGCACGAAGACGAGGCACGCGACGAAGCCCCCGATCATGGAAGCCGCGAAGTCCGCGGTCTGACGCTGGTCGCCGCCACTGGCCGAGAACACGATCCACATGGCGAGGGGCGCGGTGAGGGGAATGGTGGCGAGGACGCCGGCGAGGGCTCGGGAGCGCTCCTGCACGATCGCCACCACGACAATGACCAGGACCGACAACGCGACGGGCATCACCCGGTCTCGAATCATCGCCGCCCCCTCTCCCCTGGTCATGTGCAACGCGCCGGCATGCGGGGACTATTGCATGTACTTGACCTCACAGCGATAGGTCTTGTACTCCCCGACGAAGAACGGCTGCAGCGCCGGCGCGAACTCCTTCTGGTAGAGGTCGCTCTGCTCGTAGGCTTGCATGTCCGCCGCGGTTTGCCACAGGCTGACCGCGAACCCCGTATCCGCATCGGCGGTGTCCTGCAGGAGCCACCGCCCGCGCAGGCCCTTGCTCGCCCCTCCCTTGGCGGCCACCGTCGCCTTGTACGTCTTCTCGAAGTCGTTCCATGAGCCGGGCCGGAGTTTGCCCCACGTGATCCGCATGATCATGGCCGGTCCTCCTTACTGGGTTTTCGTTCGCGTCCTCAACGCACGGTAACGTGCGGGAGTCAGTCCGAACGCTGATCTGAACGCGCGCGTGAAGTGCGCCTGGTCGGCGAATCCCGCATCGCCGGCTACCTCGACGAGTGGGCGCCCCCGGTGAATCCGATCTCGTGCGAACTCGAGACGACGCATGAGCAGATAACGATATGGGCTGGTCCCAAACATGATCCTGAACTGGCGGGACAGGTCGTAGCGTGTCAATCCCGTGATCGACTCGAGCTCGGTTGAATGCACGACGCGAGTCCTCTCCGCGTCCAGGAACTGTCGCGCCCGGTCGACGGCGGGGGCGTCGACGCGGCGCGAGGGCGCGGGTCTCACCGGACCCCGCTCTCCGGCCATCAATCCCTCCGCCAGGCTCACGATGAGGCTATCCACAGCCAGCGAGTCCAGGGGCCGGCGAAAGGCTCCCTCGACCGCGCGAGACAGTATCGCGTTCGTCGACACCGGCTCGCCCACGAACGGCAGCGGATAGGGCCTCCCCCGCAGCTCCCGTACCGCCTCGATCAGGACGGAGGGTTCGACGTAGACGATGCGATAACCGAATCCCTCGCCGCTGCCCGCTCGCCCGTCGTGGACTTCATCTGGGTACAGCACGACCACCCGCCCAGGAATGCTCGTATGGGTCGAGCCCCGGTAGTCGAATACCTGTACGCCGGAGTCCGTCACGCCGACGGCATACGTGTCGTGGCGATGCTTCTGATAGGCCTCGCCGGCGAACCATGCGCTGAATAGCTCGACGCCGCCGACTGGCCTCGTACAGGCGATCCAGCCCGCGCCCGTCCCCTGGCACGATCGTTCAAGACCCTTGCCGGCCGATCTGGTCTGATTGAGACGCACTGAGGCCTCCCGACTCATGGAGGTAGCGTACGATCACGGAGCACGTCCTGGCGTTTCTTCTGTTCGCGGTCGTGGCCGCCGTCACACCGGGTCCCAGCAACATCATGCTGACCGCCGCCGGCGCGCACGCCGGCATCCTGAAAGGGCTCCCCTGCCTGCTCGGTGTCACGACCGGCATGGCTCTCATGATGTTCCTCGTGCCGTTCGGCCTCGCCAGCCTCGTGCTCGCTCATCCACTGGCGCTCAAGATACTCCATTGGGGTGGCGCGACATTCTTGCTCTGGCTCGCGTGGAAGATCGCGACGTCATCCAGCCGCATCGACTCCACGCCAGAAAGGAACCCGGTCGGCTACCTCGGCGCCGCGGTCTTCCAGTGGGTCAACCCGAAATCTTGGCTGGTGAGTGCAAGCGCCGCCGGTACCTTTCTGAGTGCCGAGGCGGGGAGCCCCGTCGTGCAGGCGGCGTCCCTCGGGGGCCTCTTCTTTCTGGCAGCCTTGCCGAGCTGCTTCTTGTGGCTGGCGTTCGGAGCGGCCGTGCAGCATCTCCTCCATAGCCGTCGCCGGCTGAGAATCTTCAACGTCGTCATGGGAGTGCTTCTTGCCCTGTCGATCGTATTCATCGTTCGGTAGCAGCACCAGCCCGACGCATGGCGCGCTAGAGACGGGGTCCCGTTGGGACTGGTTGCACGTGCCCACATCCTCGGCACGTGCGAAGAGCGTCGCTGGCGTTGAACTGCTCCGAGACCTTTCGCAGGTCCAGCAGGAGATCCCCTTCTCCACGGGACAGCTCATACAGCTTGACGTCACATCGCTCGCAATACCAGGCATAGCCTTCCGGCTCCTGCGGCCCCCGGACCCGTTCCACGACCAACCCCACTGTATTCGCCGGTCGTTGAGGCGAATGGGGGATATTGGCCGGCATCAGAAGGACCTCCCCCTCGCGGATCGGCGCGCATTGCCGCTTGCCTGCCGCGTCGATGTATTCGAGCACCATGTCGCCTTCCAGCTGATAGAAGAACTCATCGCTGGGGTCGATGTGGAAGTCCCTCCGAGCGTTGGGCCCGCCGACGATCATGATGAGAAACTCGGAATCCTTCCAGATTCTCTCCGCCCCCACCGGAGGCTTCAACAGGTCGCGGTGTCCCTGGATCCAGCGTTGCAGGTTGAACGCGCTGAGAGGCTCGGCCATGTCTTCCTCCTCACTCCTTGCTAGCGACCGCGAGTATGCGCCGGATGAATGGGCCCTTCGCCTCCGTGTACGCCTCCCGGTCGGAGCCGTGCACGTCCGCCAGGCGAGCCTTGAGCGCGGCGTACTCGGACGCCGTCCGAGGGTGGGTCCTCAAGTAGTCGCGAAAGACAATACGTTCTGTCCAGAGCGGGCTCCGAAACGGCACGAGGTGTAGGTGGTGCGTGCGGAAGCGGGGCGAAGGCTTGCAAAACCAGTGCATCACGTCGGCCCGGTGCGGGAAATATCCGTAGCTCAGGCCCCGGAGAGCTTCGATTGCGGGCCGTGAGTCCTCCAAGGTCCGCACGGCCACCATGATGTCGATGATGGGCTTGGCCGGGAGTCCTGGGACAGCCGTACTTCCGACGTGCTCGATCGGTCCGGCTATCCAAGGGTCGAGCACCTCAGCCAGCCTTTGACGCTCCACCGCGAACCGGGTGGGCCACGTCGGATCGTAGTTCTCGAGGTGCACGAGGGCTCCAGGGCGTCCCAGCGCCGCCGTGAAAACCTCACCGTAGCCTGGATGGGCGAGCGGCAGGACCAGGGCTTGATCCACGGTCAGCCAGCGCAGATCGGAGTGCTCGGAACCACGCAGGCGAGGTTCCCCACCGCTCCACGCCGTGACGATGAAGATGTGATACTCGGCCTCCCCGTGCTCGCCGGGTTGCGCCTCCGCCAATACGGCGATCTCCCCGAAGACACGCGGCGTGACCCCTATCTCCTCCTCCAGTTCTCGAGCGAGGGCGGCGGCGGGCGTCTCGGCAGCTTCGCAGTGTCCGCCGACGACGTCCCAGACCCCCGGATAGAACGCCCGATCCGCCGAGCGCCTGGCCAGGAGAATCTGCGCCTCACGCACCAGCAGTCCGCCTGCACAGATCCTCATGACGGCGACGCGATCGGCCGGCTCACGACACGCGCCGTGACCGACCAGCCAGTGACGAGCCATATACCGTGACGACTATTCGACCACCGATCTTGCCGACCATCAGAACGGTGGCCGACTCGATGGGGAACTCGCTGTAGCGTGGTTCGCGCGCCGCTTGGATGCCGATGTTGAAGTCACGTCGTGTCGTCCGGTTCCAACGCGCTCGTTGCCGGGCCGGCAGCTCGTGGATGGCTGCGACGAGGCGACGGATCGCCATGTCGGCCGTTCTGGGCTGTCCGGATAGCTCGAAACGAGCCCAGTAACGGCGCCGGACACGTCCGACGTGGAGCGCATAAAGATGCGGGCGAAGTGCATCGGCTAGAGGTGCCAGGTCTTCCGATGACATGAGGTCGAGGTCAACGTTCAGGAAGGTGGTCGTGTCGAACATTTCGCTCAGGCGCTCCTGTCCGCCCAGCCCGCCAGCTTCCTTAAGAGCAGACCGTTCAGGACGATACCCCCGACCACGCTACCGACCATCGCACTCCACCCCAGGCGCGATAGCGGCTCGACTCCGATCGCCAAGCTCCAAGGGAGTGCCAGGAGCACCAGTTC
>JBKPDT010000374.1:0-12420 GCA_046728035.1 Candidatus Methylomirabilota bacterium
GTCGGGCAGCGCCGCTTCGACCTCGCGCTTGACCTCGCGGGCCGGCTTGTCCTCGCGCAGGCCCTGGAAGGAGGGATGCCGCATCTTGCCGTCGCTCGTCCACTCGGTGAAGGTCACCTCGGCGACCAGCTCCGGCTTCACCCAGCGCGCGCCCGGCATGCGCGGCGGTTGATCGAATGGGCTCGCCCGCTGTTCGAGCTTCCGGAGCCGCGCGGTGAGCGTGTTCAGGTCCTTGGTGGAGAACCCCGTCCCTACCTTGCCCGCGAAGACGAGCCGCGGCCCCTCGTGCACACCCACGAGGAGCGCCCCGAGGCCCACGCGTGACCCTTCCCCCAGGGTGAATCCGCCGATCACCACCTCCTGGCGGCGACCACACTTGACCTTGAGCCAGTCCCGCCCGCGCCCAGGCCGGTACGGCGCCCCGCGGCGCTTGGACACCGCGCCTTCGAGACCGAGCCGGCAGGCCTGACGGAAGAAGTCCGCGCCGCCGCCGATCACGTGGCCGCTGTAGCGGACGAGACCGTCGCCACCTCCTCCGTTTCCGACCAGGGCCTCGAGGGCGGCCTTGCGCTCCTCGAGGGGCAGACCGGTGAGATCGCGGCCGTCGAGGTGGAGCAGGTCGAAGACCATGTAGGCGAGCGTGCCGCGCGGCTCGCCGCCCAGCAGGTTCTGGAGCGCCTGGAAGCTGGTGGTGCCGTCGGGAAGGAGCACGACGACCTCGCCGTCGACGAGCGCGGTCTCGGCGGCGAGCCGACCGGCGACCTCGGCGACGGCGGGCAGCCGCGCCGTCCAGTCCTTGTCGTTCCGGCTCAGGAGCCGCGCGCGCCCGCGCTCGACTCGCGCGAGGATGCGGTAGCCGTCGAACTTCATCTCGTGCAGCCAGTCGTCGCCCTCCGGCGGCTCGGCGACCAGGGTGGCGAGCTGGGGCGCGACGAAGCGCGGGAGCGCGGCGGGGCGGCCCGCGCGGGTCGCTCCACGCGCTCGCGTGATGCGCGTCGCGGGGCTGACCGCGCGCGCGGCTCGGGCGGGGGCGGTGGGTTCCGTCGGCTCGGACGACGCCCCCTTCGAGTGCCACACGCGGTCGCGCGACGCCGCGATCTGCTCCATCGTGCGGTCACTCGCGACGCTCTTGGCCTTCCCTTCGATCTTCGCGGCATCCCAGCCGGGCTTGGCGTAGACGTCCTTCTCCTTGATGAGGAGCCAGGTGCGGTCGCCGTCCTTGCCGTTGCGTCCGCGCATGCGCACGAGGGCCCAGCCGCCGCGCAGCCGCTCGCCCTGGAGGGTGAACTTGAGCGCGCCTGCGCGATAGCCGTCGTGCGGCTCGCCCTGGGGTGTCCAGGTGCCGCGATCCCAGAGCATCACGGTTCCGCCGCCGTATTCCCCCCGGGGGATCACGCCCTCGAAGTCGCCGTACTCGAGGGGATGATCCTCCACGTGCATGGCCAGGCGCTTGTCGGCGGGATCGAGGCTCGGGCCCTTGGGGACAGCCCAACTCTTCAGGACGCCGTCGAGCTCGAGGCGGAAGTCCCAGTGCAGGCGCGAGGCGGCATGCTTCTGCACGACGAAGACCGCGGCGGTGCTCCGCGCGGCATGCGGGCGACCGCGCGGCTCGGGCGTCCGCTTGAAGTCGCGCTTGCGCGCGTATTCGCGCAAGCCCATGACTACACGCTCAGCGCGTCGGGATCGCCCATCGCCTCTTCGGGGAGGATGCGCCCGGCGGGGTGGACATGGTCCGTACCGTAGCGCAGCTCCGCCGGGATGAGCCCTTCGTCGACCATCGCCCTGCCGAAGTCCTCGGGGTGCTGGTGCCGGAAGCACGCGCGGATCATCTCCAGCGCTGAGGTCGGGCGCACGGGCTCGGATCTCATCTCAACGGATCCACCGCAGTCAGCGGCTCGGTTCGCTCGCGATCGAACGCGGCTCGCCGGGGAAAAGCGGCCGGGTAAAGACGTACTAGGCTCGTCACCGGGCCAGACGAAACCGGCGTGGCGCCGACTGATCGTGGTGCCATACGGGGAGGGAGAGCAAGAGAAATGCCAGGCTTGGATGATCCTCGCCGTCGGCGGCACGACACTTGCTGAGTAGCCCAGTCATGGATCCTCATGCGGAGCCGGAGGAGAGCAAGTATCTCCGAGCAGAGCTCAAGCGGGAGCGACTGGCCCGCATCGCCGCGGAGCGGACCAACCGGCTCAACGACGAGCTGATACGCGCGCTGGCCCACAAGCTGCGCAACCCGCTGAACACCATCCGCCTGTGGACCCAGGTGCTCCGCGAACAGGCCGGCGAGCCCGCGGTGGTGGCGCGGGCGCTCGACGGGCTCGAGCACGCCACGCTCCTCCAGTCGCGCCAGGTCGACACCCTGCTCGATCTCTCCCGCATCGCGCTCGGGCGCATGCGGCTCGATCTCGAGCCGGTGGATCTTGCCGCCATCATCCGCGGCGCGGTGGAGGCGACGCGCCCGATGGCGCAGGCGAAGTGCCTCGCCATCGAGACGGACGTCGGCATGCCGGTGGGAGTCGTGTCCGGCGATCCGGCACGGCTCGGCCAGGTCCTCTGGCATCTGCTCACGAACGCGATCCGGTTCACGTCGCACGGAGGACGCATCGGGGTTGGGCTTCGCCGCTCCGGCGACCGCGCCCTCATCTCCGTGACCGACACCGGCCACGGCATCGCAGCGGACTTGCTCCCGCACATCTTCGACCGTCACCGGCCCGAGCGGGTGCACCTCCCGCCCGTGGAGGACGGCCCGGGGCTTGGTCTCGTGCTCGCGCGCCACATCGTGGATCTACACGGCGGCACCATTCGGGCAGAGAGTGGAGGCGCGGGTCGCGGCGCCACGTTCTCGATCGAGCTCCCCCTGCCTGGCATCAGCATTCCCGCGGTGACGGGGGACACGGTGACGGGGGAAGGGGGCGGGGCCTCTCGCGGCATGCGGCCCACTTCACTGAGTGGCCTGCGGGTGCTGGTGGTCGAGGACGAGCCGGAGGCGCGCGACAGCATGCGCATCCTTCTCCAGCGCTTTGGCGCGGAAGTGGCGGCGGCGGGATCGGCGCGTCAGGCGCTCGAAACCTTCGCTCACGGCGCGTTCGACATCGTCATCAGTGACATCGCCATGCCGGGCGGCGACGGCTACGAGCTGGTGCGGGCGATCCGGGAGCTCGGCCCCGAGCACGGCGGCCGCATCCCCGCGGTGGCGGTGACCGCGGGAGCGCGGCCGGAGGATCGTCGTCGCGCGCTCGCCGAGGGATTTCAGGTGCACTTGCCCAAGCCGGTGGACGCCGCCGAGCTGGTGCGCCAGGTCACGGCCCTCAGCGGCCGGTGAAAGGAGTCAGGCCATGCCCCACCAGAGACGCCGCACCGACAATGCCAACGACTACAATGCCACCGACAAGGCCGACGGCAAGCCCATGGAGATGGCGGGTCTGATCGCGGTGGCGGCGACCGCGCTCGCCGGCGCCGCGGTGTTGCTCCTCCTCACGACGCGCACGGGCCGAGAGGCGCGGGCGCGGCTGCGTGATGCCGACGTGGGCCGGCGGCTCCACGACACCGTGGAAGAGATCCAGCGGCTGGCTGAGCACGGCGCCGCCTACATCGAACGCAAGGCCGCCGAGATCCGGCAGGGTCTGGGCCCGCACGCGGCCGCGCTACTCGACGCGAGAGCGCCCAGAGGAGAGTAGTCGTGCGCCGCTCCGCCTCCGCCTGGCGGCCGACGTGGCCGCCCTCGCGCCGCTGGTGGTGGGCGCTAGGGGCGGTCGGTGTCGTCGTCGCGCTCGCCTACACCGTGGCCTTCCTCCTGGACGAGCCGATGCGGCGATCCATGGAGAGCCGGCTCAACGCCGCCCTCAAGGGCTACGACGTGACGGTGGGCAAGCTAGACTTCCATCCGTTCGGGTTCTCGCTCGACCTCGAGGACATCGTGATCCGTCAGAAATCGCATCCCGACCCTCCGGTCGCCTCCATCCCGCGTCTCAGCGCGAGCGTGGAGTGGCGCCAGCTCATCCGCGCGCGGGTCGTCGGGGAGATCGAGATCGACCGGCCCTCGGTGAACCTGAACCTCCCCCAGGCGCGCGAGGAGATCAAGGACCCGGTGCCCGTAAAGGATAAGGGCTGGCAGGAGGCGCTGGAGGCGATCTATCCGCTCAAAATCAACCTGTTCACGATCCGGGACGGTAGCGTCGTCTATACGGACGATGGCCCGTTCAAGCCCCTCCATCTGCGTAACATCAACGTGGAGGCATCGAACATCCGGAACGTGAGGTCCAAGGAGCGGACGTATCCTTCCGAGGTGCACGTCGACGCCCAGGTCTTCGAGCGGGGCCGGCTCGCCGTCGACGGCCACGCGGACTTTCTCGCCGATCCCCATCCCGGCATCCTCGCCGACGTCAAGATGGAGGGGATCGAGCTGGACTACTTCAAGCCCCTGACCCGGCGCGTCGCCAACGTGACGGTGAAGGGGGGCCTCCTCGCCGCCGACGGCCGGACCGAGTACGCCCCCAGCATCAAGACCGTCGAGCTGCGGCGCGCCGAGATCAGCGGAGTGGACGTCGAGTACGCGCACCAGGTCAAGGGGACGGCCCCCGAGAAGCAGGCCGTCCGCAAGGTCGAGGAGACCACCGCCAAGGTGTCGGAGAAGCCGGGCATCCTCGTCAAGATCGAGCAGTTCGACGTTACGCGCAGCACCCTCGCGTTCGTGAACACCGCCACGAATCCGCCCTACCGCCTGTTCCTCACCGACGCGGCAGTGCGGGCCCGAAACATCAGCAGCCAGAGCACGGAGGGCCTGGGGAACATCGATCTCACCGGCAAGTTCATGGGAAGCGGCCCCGCGGTGGTGAAGGCCAACTACCGGCCGGCGAAGCCCACGCCGAATATCGACGCGCAGATCAGGCTCACCGACGTCGACATGACGAAGATGAACGACCTCTGGAAGGCCTACGCGAAGTTCGACGTGGTCGCCGGCGAGTTCTCCTTCTTCTCCGAGCTCAGCGTGAAGAACGGGACGATGTCGGGTTACGTGAAGCCACTCTTCAAGAACATGAACGTCTACGATCCCGCTCAGGACCGCAAGAAGAATCTGGTCCGCCGCGCCTACGAGGCGGTGGTGGGCGCCGTGTCCACCGTGCTGGAGAACCAGCCGCGCGACGAGGTCGCCACGCGGGTCGATATCTCCGGCCGCATCGACAGTCCCCAGATCAGCCCGGTGGAGGCGGCCGGGCGCCTTGTGCAGAACGCCTTCATCAAGGCCATCCTGCCCGGCTTCGAGCGCCGGCCCCGCGGCCGCTAGGCCCGACTCGTGCCCACACCCGATTCCATGGCCCACGTCCTGATCGTCGAAGACAGCGAGGACAGCCGCGACGCGCTGCGGATCCTCCTCGAGCTGGAGGGCCACCGCGTCACGGTGGCGCAGTCGGGGGAGGAGGCCGTGCGGGCGGCGACGGCGGCCCACCCCGACTGGGCGCTCGTGGACATCGGCCTGCCCGACATCGACGGCTATGAGGCGGCGCGCCGCATCCGAGAGGTTCACGGAGCGGTCCGGCTCGTCGCGCTCACCGGCCACAACCGTTCGGAGGATCGAGACCGGGCGCTCGCCGCGGGCTTTGACGCCCATCTCGCCAAGCCGGTGGATCCGGCGCGTCTCGTCGCCATCCTGGGAGGGTAAAATCCAATGGGTGTCATCGGCTGGATCGTCTTCGGTCTCATCGTCGGCATCGTGGCCAAGTTTGTCGTGCCGGGCCGCGATCCCGGCGGCATCATCGTCACCGTCCTCCTGGGCATCGTCGGCGCCCTCCTCGGGGGCTTTCTCGGTCGCGGCCTCGGCTGGTACCGCGAGGGCGATCCCGTCGGCTTCATCATGGCGGTGGTGGGCTCGGTCGTCCTCCTCCTCCTCTACCGGATGCTCGCCGGGCGGCGAGTCCACAGCGCCTGATGCTCACCGGACTCTTCACCGATCGCGACGCGGCCGAGCGCGCGTATCAGGCCCTGCGCAGCCGCGGCTACAGCGAGGCCGACGTGAGCCTCTTGATGTCCGACGAGACGCGCCGGCAGCTCTTCGGCACCGCCGCGCCGGCGTCCGAGCTCGGACACAAGGCACTCGAGGGCGCGGGGGTGGGAGCCGGCGTTGGCGTGATGGCGGGAGGCGTGCTGGGCGCGCTCGTCGCCGCCGCGACCGTGGTCATCCCCGGCGCGGGGCTCGTGATCGTGGGCCCGGTCGCGGCGGCACTGGCGGGCGCGGGTGTGGGGGGCGCCGCGGGTGGAGTGATCGGCGCGCTCGTCGGCGCCGGGATCCCGGAGGATCAGGCGAAGAAGTACGAGTCGGAGCTGCGCGCAGGCGGCATCCTAATGGGTGTCGCGCCGCGCAGCGACGAGGACGCGGCGTACCTCGAGAAGCATTGGCGGGGCTGAACTTTCCCACGTCGCCGCCCGACGGACGCCGCGAGGCACCCGCCGGGTGGCGACTTCGGTCGCTAGCGGTTGGCCGATCCGCTCCGGACTCCCGTCACGGCGGGCCGGATGGCTTCCTGACCCGCTTCGAGGGTCTCGCCGATCTTCCCGCTGGCGGTCTCCATCAGTTCGCTGGCCTTCTTAAGCTTGTCCGCGGCACGCGTGCGGAGATCCCGCGTGCCCGTGTCGAGATAGCTCTCGATTTGATCGCGCCAGAGGTACATCGCGACAGCGCCCGCTACCGCTCCCATGAGGAAACCCTTCATGCTCGTCACCTCCTCTCGTCCGAGCCCGATCTCATCGAGCTCGATGTTTTCAAGCAATGCCGGTGCCATGCAAGGGCCGCGCGTCGTCGCGGCGCCGCTGTCGGGTCGCCCTTACCCGGTCATTTCGTTTCCGGCGCCTGCCGCGCGAAGCGGCGGACCGAAAAGCGTTGAATTTCCGGGGCGTCGCGTGCGGCACGGCGGTTGCACTTACCGATATGTGGACTGGTGGCCTGGGCCGCCGAAAGGAGAGACGAGATGCTCAGCACGATTCTCATCGTCGTGCTCGTGTTGATGGTGTTGGGGGCCATCCCGACATGGCCATACAGCCGGGGCTGGGGCTATTTCCCGAGCGGGCTGCTGGGAATCGTCCTACTCGTGTTCTTGATCCTGGCCCTCACCGGGCGCGTCTGAGACGCGAGACCGGCTACTCTACACAACCCGAACAACGGAGGAGACGCAATGCACCGGATGATCAAGCTGAGCGCCAGCGTGGTGGTGGGCCTCGCGCTGGCCGCCGCCCCCGGGTGGGCGGTCGCGCAGGAGAAGAAGTCCACCACGGAAGCGGTGAAGACGAACGTCAGCGACTCGTGGCTCACCGCCAAGACCAAGATCGCCCTGATCGCGGACAGTCGCGTGCCCGGCTCCACGGTGAACGTCGAGACCCAGAAGGGCATGGTCTATCTCCGCGGTAAGGTGGAGAGCGACGAGGCAAAGAAGGCGGCGGAAGAGGTCGCCCGCGGGATCGAGGGCATCCAGGGCGTGAAGAACGAGCTCCAGGTGGTTCCGGCCTCTGCCAAGAAGGTGGTCGAGGCCAAGGACGATGAGATCACCAAGCAGGTGAAGGAGCGCTTCAAGAACGATCCGAAGTTCAAGAGCCTGGAGGTGCGCACGGATAACGGCGTTGTGACGCTCCAGGGTAAGCTGCCCAGCATCACCGATAGCGCGCGCGCCTCGCAGATGGCCCGCGAGGTTCCGGGCGTCCGCTCCGTTCGCAATGACACGACCTATGAGAGCCCGCGGGCGAGCCTCGACGCCGACCGCGCGGCGGACAAGCCAAGCCTGAAGGAGAAGATGGAGCGCGTCAAGGACCGTACGGCGGCCGAGATGCGCGAGATGCGGTCGGAGCCACGGGGCGAGGCCCATGTTCGCACTGCCCAGGAGAAGCTGAAGGAGAAGGGCTACGACCCGGGCCCGATCGACGGGATCTGGGGTCCCCGTACCGCCGCTGCGGTGGGCGAATTTCAGCGTAAGGAAAACCTGACGGTGACGAGCCGGCTGGATTCCAACACGTTGGGTAAGCTCGACGTAGGCGTGGGTGGTGGTGCCCCCCGGAAGCCGCAGAGCCCGTAACCCGGGAATCTCGCGGCCCGGCAGCAGGCGAGCTGGGAAGGCAACTTCCCAGCTCGTTTTTTGTTCTGCAACGGACTATATATAGCGGGGGGGGGCCGAGAATGGGTGACACCGGCTGGCTGATCCTGGCCGTGGCCGCCGGGCTGGTGGCGGCGTTGCTCTGGGTGAAGCGAGAGTTAGGGGTGATGCGGCGCCGGCGTGGGCGCGGGGGGCGCTAGATGCCGCGAGCGGGCGAGCGGACGACGGGGCGGAAGGGGCCGGGCTTGGTGGCCTTGGGTTCCGTGGCGCCGAACTTCCGGCGCGCGAGCACCGGTGCGGCCAGGCATACCCCCACCAGGAGCGCGAGGGCGGCGGCGGCGCCGCCAACCACGGTCCCGGCGTGGGCAATCCCGGCCACCCCGGCGGGAATGGTTCCGCCGGCGACGCCGAGCCCGATCAAGGCGATTGCGGTTCTCATCGGAGATACGCTAGCAGCCCGAGAGCGAGTATTCAAGTGGACCAAAGTCCAGTAGCCTTCTCGCCCTTGGCCGCTTAGACTGCCTCATGGACTGGCAAGCGCGATGCCAGCGAACACGCGCGGCCGCCACGCGGTCCATATAGCGGAGATGTCGGATCATACGCGCGCAGCGATAGCTGATGCAGTCCTTCGGAAGGGTAAGGTCTACTCGGTCACCTCTCCCTCTCGCGCTCCCGCTTCATGACCCTGTTCGGGTCCGAACCCATCCGCGGCGAGCTCCTCAGCGCCGAACGACTCGAGCAGCTGGCCGAGTCCATCGGCCACCATCGCGTCTCCGACCGCGGGAGCGCGAGTGTCGCGCTCCTGGCGCGCGTCAAGGACAACGGGCGCGTGCTCCTCCGCTGCTATCGCGCCCTCGCCGCCGTGATCCACGAGGAGCGCGCCACCATGCCGGCCGCGGAGTGGCTGGTGGACAACTTCTATATCGTGGAGGAAGTCCTCAACGAAGTCCGCACCGACCTTCCCCCCGGCTTCTACCGCCAGCTCCCCACCCTCGCGGAGGGGCCGCTGCGCGGAGCGCCGCGCCCGGTAGGACTGGCCTGGGCCTACGTCGAGCACACCGACAGCCGCTTCGAGCCCGCCTCGCTCCAGCGCTTCGTCCGCGCCTTCCAGCGCGTCGAGCCACTCCTCATCTCCGAGCTCTGGGCGGTGCCCATCGCGCTGCGCCTCACCCTGCTCGAGAACCTACGCCGGCTCGCCGAGGAGATCGTCCAGCGGCGCGCCGCCCGCCTGGAGGCCGACCAGCTCGCCGACATCCTCCTCGGCCAGGGCGGGCGGCCCGCGGATCCCCAGGCCTTCGAGCACCTCGGCGACGAGGTGCTCACGTCCGCCTTCGCCGTGCAGCTCGCCCAGCGTCTGCGTGACCAGGATCCGGCTACCACCCCCGCGCTCGCCTGGCTCGAGAAACGGCTCGCCGCCGCCGGCACGTCGGCCGAGGAGCTGGTGCGGGCCGAGCATCAGCGCCAGGGGGCCGCCAACGTGACGGTGCGGAACGTCATCACCAGCCTCCGCGTGATGGCGACCTTCGACTGGCGCGAGTTCTTCGAGAGCGTGAGCCTGGTGGACCGCATCCTGCGCGCCGAGAGCGAGTTCGGCAGCATGGACTTCGCCACGCGCGACCGCTATCGCAAGGCCATCGAGGATCTCGCGCGCGGCTCGAAACAGAGCGAGATGGACGTCGCGCGCGCGGCGCTGGCGCTGGTCCGCGCGCATGCGCCCGCTGTCGAGGATCCCGGCTACTTCTTGATCTCCCGCGGTCGGCCGCGGCTCGAGGAGTCCCTGGGCTATCGCCTGCGGCTCCGCCAGCACCTCGTGCGCGCCTACGTCGCCTCCGCGACCTGGAGCTATCTCGGGAGCATCGCCATCGTGACGGCCTTCTTCCTCTGCCTGCCCCTCCTCTATACCGGGGAGCAGGGAATCGCCACCGGCTTGCTGGTGACGCTGGCCGTGTTCGCCCTCTTCCCCGCCTCCGACGTGGCCATCGCGCTCGTGAATCGCGCGGTGATGGAGGTGTTCCCCCCGCGAAGCTTGCCAAGGCTGGCCCTGCTCGAGGGGGTGCCGTCTCGGCTCAAGACGCTGGTGGCGGTGCCGACCCTCCTCACCGGCGAGACGCAGATCGCCGAGCAGGTGCGCCGTCTCGGTATCCACTATCTCGCCAATGCGGACGGTCATCTCGCCTTCGCCCTCCTCTCGGATTGGGTGGACGCCGACGGCCCCTCCGTTCCCGGCGATGAGCGCCTGCTCGCCGCCGCGCAGGCCGGCATCGACGAGCTCAACCGCCAGCACGGCCCTGCCGCGGACGGCGAGCCGCGCTTCCATCTCCTTCACCGCCGGCGCGTGTGGAGCGAGAGCGAGCGGCGCTGGATCGGGTGGGAGCGAAAGCGCGGGAAGCTCCACGAGTTGAACCGGCTCCTCCGTGGCGCGACCGACACGACCTACATCTCTGCCGGACCGCCGCCGGCGGGCGTGCAGTTCGTGATCACCCTGGATGCCGACACCCAGCTCCCCCGGGGCGCGGCCGCGCGCCTGGTCGGGACGCTGGCGCATCCGCTCAATCGCCCGCGCCTCGACCCCCGCGAGCGGCGGGTGGTCGAAGGATACGGGATCCTCCAGCCGCGCATCGCGCCGACCATGCCCGCCGAGCGGGAGAGCTCCCTGTTCCAGCGCATCTCGTCCGGCCCCGCCGGCATCGACCCCTACGCCTCCGCCGTCTCCGACGTGTACCAGGACCTCTTCGGCGAGGGCTCGTACACGGGCAAGGGAATCTACGACGTGGACGCCTTCCAGACGGCCCTGGCCGGTCGCGTGCCGGACGGCGCGCTGCTGAGTCACGATCTGTTCGAGGGCCTGTTCGCACGGGTGGGACTGGTGACGGAGATCGAGCTCTTCGAGGAATTCCCGGCGCGCTACGAGGTGGCGGTCTCGCGGGACCATCGTTGGGCACGCGGCGACTGGCAGCTCCTGCCCTGGCTGGTCCGTGGCGCGGCGGGGACGGAGGGCACGCGGGCCCGCATCACCCCCATCGGCCGCTGGAAGATGCTCGACAACCTCCGCCGGACGCTGTCGGCTCCCGGCGCCTATGTGACCCTGCTCCTGGCGTGGATGCTTCCGGGTGGGGCGCCCGAGGTCTGGACCAAGCTCGTCCTCCTCTCGCTGGCGTTGCCGGCCCTGGTGTCCGTCACCACCGACGTGGTGCCGACGCGTCCTGGCATTTCCAAGCGCGTCTACCTCCGCTCCCTCGTGGGAAGCCTGGCGCTCGCCGGCGCGCACATCGCGCTGGCCCTCACCCTCCTCGCCCATCAGGCCTGGTTGATGGGCGACGCGGTGCTGCGGACCCTGTGGCGTCTCGTCAGTCGTCGCCGGCTGCTCGAGTGGGTGTCGGCCGCGCAGGTGAAGTCCAGCTCCAGCCTCGACCTCGCCGAAGTCTACAAGCGCATGTGGGGCGCGGTGGCGCTGGCGGTGATCGCCGGCGCGTTGGCGGTCTGGGGTCACACCTGGTCCATCGCCTTCCCGTTCATGGCCCTCTGGCTCCTCTCGCCTGCGGTGGCTCGGTGGGTGAGCCTGCCGCCGCGAGCCCGGCCTGCCGAGGAGCTCAGGCGCGAGGAGCTCGACGTGCTGAGGTCCGTCGCGCGCCGGAGCTGGCGCTTCTTCGAGACCTTCGTGGGCACCGAGGACCATGCGCTGCCGCCCGACAACTTCCAGGAGGATCCTCGTCCGGTGGTCGCTCATCGGACATCCCCCACCAACATGGGGCTGTATCTGCTTTCGGCGGCCTGCGCGCGCGATCTCGGCTGGATCGGCACGCTCGATCTCGCCGACCGGGTTTCCGACACCCTGGCGACCATGGAGCAGCTCGAGCGGTTCCGGGGACACTTCTACAACTGGTATGACACGGGGAGCCTGCGGCCGCTCGAGCCGCGCTACGTCTCCACCGTGGACAGCGGCAACCTGGCCGGCCATCTCGGCGTGGTCGCCAGCGCCCTCCGGGAGCGCGCAAGGCGCCCGCTCGTGGACATCCGCGTGGGGCGAGGGATCGACGACGCGCTCATCCTGCTCGAAGAGTCACTCCCGCGCGTGGGCAAGGACGCGCCTCCCGCCGCCGGAGAGCTCCAGGCGGCGGTGGACGGGATGCGCGCCGCCCTCGTCTCCGAGCCCGCCACGGCCCCCGCATGGGCCGCTCGCCTGCGCGAGCTGGCGACCGCCGCCGACCGGCTGACCGAGCTTGCCGCCGCGCTCGACGGGGAGCAGCGCGGCGAGCCCGCGGCCTGCATGGACGCGCTGCAGTCGACGATCGCCGGTCATCGGCGCGATCTGGATGCCCTCGCGCCCTGGGCGGAGCCGCTTGAC
>JBKPDT010000375.1:0-2753 GCA_046728035.1 Candidatus Methylomirabilota bacterium
GCCCCCCTCCCGGCTGCGCTCTACCCGTCAGTTCAGCCCTGCCGTCAGTTCAGCAGCTTGCTCAGCAGCGACCCTTCTTGGCCTGGCCGGGCGGGCAGTGCGGAGCCTTGCCGGGGCCCGGGGGCACGCGATAGTACTTCACCGGCACCGCGACGACCGGCGCGGGCACCCGCTCGACGGCGATGAAGGCCCACGGGCCGTTGTGGCGAGGCCCCACGAACCAGGCGCCCTCGTGGAAGGTGTAGTAGCGTCCGCCGTACACGAAGAGATTCACGCTGGCGTCGGGCGCGTACTGCACCGGCGACCCGGGCACGATGACCACGCGCGGCGGCGTCGCCACCACGATCGGCGGCGGAGGCGGGGGCCCCACGTTGATGTTCACGTTGACGCCGGCCTGCGCTGAAAGCGGCACGAAGACAGCCGCGGTCATGAATATGGCCAGCAATAGGTTCTTTTGACTCGTGCGCATGATTTCTCCTCCTTTTGATTCCAGAGGAGAAGGGCTGCAACCGGGATGCCACCGGGAAGGGCTGTGATTACAGCTATATAACCCGAAGAGTGCAGAGCGGGACTGGGTCCTTTTGACAGGCCCGCTGACGGTCTACGGCAACTGGATCTTGCCGCCCCCGCGCGGCCCGCCCGGCCCGCCGAGCCCGCCCAGGCCGGGCGGCATCCGGTCCGGCACCACGATGGACGAGGCGGCCTCGCGCCGCATCTCCTGAAGCTGACGCATGGTGCGCTCCACTCCCACCTTGGCGGCTTCCGCGAACTTCTCGGCGGCTTCACCCAGGTTCTTCGCCTCGATCTCGAAGACGACGGGCAGGGCACCGACCGAGGTGAGGATCTGCGTCTCGCCCACGTAGAGAATGGGGCGACCAAGGTCAATCGAGCCGTCCGCCGTCACCGGTGTCAGGACCCGGATCGTGCCCATCCGGCGATCGGTATACACGTCCTCGCGATACAGCGTCGCGGGGTCCATCTTCAGCTCGGACAGGTCGTCGCTCGCCATCTGGGGACCTCTTGTTCTTGGGGGTGTCGGGCTCGGGACCGAAGTCGGCACAACCAACCGCTGCGCTATTATAGCCACCGTTCAAGCCCCTGGCCACGCCTCGGGCCACCCTCTGAAGGAGACGACCCGCATGCGCCTGCCGCTGGAAGACGTCACCGTCCTCGATCTCAGTCACGCCCTTGCCGGCCCCTTCTGCTCCACCATGCTCGCGGACTTCGGGGCGCGCGTGATCAAGCTCGAGCCCAAGGGCGCGGGCGATATCGCTCGGGCCTGGGGCACGCCGCTGCCGGGCGGCGAGACCGCGTACTTCGTCAGCCTGCATCGCAACAAGCAGGGCATCGAGGTGGACCTCAAGCGACCCGAGGGGAAGGACCTCTTCTTCGAGCTGGTGGCCCGCGCGGACGTGGTGCTCGAGAACTACCGGACGGGCGCGCTGGCCCGCCTGGGGCTCGCCTACGAGGAGGGACGCAAGCGCAATCCCGGTATCATCTACTGCTCGGTGTCGGGCTTCGGCCAGGACGGACCCTATCGGGACCGCGCGGCGCTGGACCTCATCCTCCAGGCGGAGAGCGGCATGATCTCGGTGACCGGGGAAGAGGGCGGCCGCGGGGTGCGCTGCGGGACTTCCGTCGCGGACATGACGGCGGGCATGTACGCCGCCTTCGGCATCATGCTGGCGCTGCGCGTGAAGGAGCGGACGGGGCGCGGCCAGGCCATCGACGTGTCCATGCTGGAAGGGCAGATGTCCCTGCTCGGCACCATGATCGGCGGCTTTCTCGCCGACGGTGAGCTGCCCGCGCCGATGGGCACCGCCTACAAGGCGCTCCTCCCCTACCAGACCTTCCGGACCAAGACGCGCGATCTCGCGCTGGCGGTGGGCAGCGAGAAGCTCTGGCAGGTGTTCTGTCCCGCCATCGGCCGCCCCGAGCTCGCGAACGACCCGCGATATCGCAAGAACGCCGACCGCGCGAAGAACCGCGAGACCCTCATCCCTCTCCTCCAGGAGGTGTTCCTCACCAAGACCTACGAGGAGTGGGAGGCGATCTTCCTTCCCGAGGGCATCCCCTTCGGCGCCATCAACAATATCGCCCAGGTGGTGAACCATCCCCAGGTGAAGGCCCGGGGCGCGCTCGTGGAGATGGACCACCCGCGCGCGGGCCAGGTGAAGATGGTGGGCGCGCCGGTGCGGCTGTCCGAGACGCCGGGCTCGGTGCGGACGCCCTCCCCGATGCTGGGCGAGCACACCGAGCAGGTTCTGGGCGAGCTGCTCGGAATGGACGCCGCGGCGGTGGCCGCGCTGCGGGAGACGGGCGTGATCGGCGGGAAGCGCTAGACGGGGCGGTCGGGGCGGCGGCCCGCCTCGCCCAGGATGGCGGCGAGGGTCTTGACGTCCACCGGCTTGACGAGGTGGGTGTCGAAGCCGGCGGTCTTGGCCCGCCGGATATCGTCGGGCTGGCCGTAGCCGGTGACGGCGACGAGGAAGATGTGGATGCCGCCCACGCTGGCCCGGATCTGCCGCGCCAGCTCGTAGCCGTCCAGCCCGGGCAAGCCGACGTCGATCAGGGCGATCTCCGGGCGCACCTCGACGGCGCGGTCGAGACCGGTCTCCCCGTCCGGCGCCACGTGGACCTCATGGCCCCAGAGCTCCAGCATGGCGTGAAGCATGGCGCGTGAGTCGGCATTGTCCTCGACGATGAGGACGCGCCGGGGCGCGCGCTCCGCCCGGGCCGGCGCCGCGGGCTGC
>JBKPDT010000376.1:0-11120 GCA_046728035.1 Candidatus Methylomirabilota bacterium
CGCTCACCCGGAGGCCTGACGCTGGGCGGCGAGGAGGGTGTTGCGCATGAGCATGGCGCGGGTCATGGGGCCGACGCCGCCGGGCACGGGAGTAATCGCGCGGGCCTTCGGGCTCACCGTGGCGAAGTCCACGTCGCCGGCAAGCTTGCCGGTGTCGAGGCGGTTGGTGCCGATGTCGATCACCACCACGCCGTCCTTCACCATGTCGCCGGTGACCATGCGCGAGCGGCCCGCGGCCACGCACAGGATGTCGGCGCGCCGGCAGTGCGCGGCGAGGTCGCGCGTGCGCGTGTGGCACGTGGTCACGGTGGCATTGCGCCCGATGAGGAGCTGGGCGAGCGGCTTGCCGACCAGCCGCGAGCGGCCCACCACCACCGCCTCCGCGCCTTCGAGGGCGATGCCGTAGTGGTCGAGGATCTCGAGGCAGCCCGACGGCGTGCACGGGACGAGGGTCGGCTTGCCCCCGAGTAGATTGCCGAGGCTCATCGGGTGGAGGCCGTCGGCATCCTTCTCCGGGGCGATGGCGGCAATGGCCCGGTCCTCGTCCAGCCCCTTGGGCAGCGGGAGCTGGAGGAGGATGCCGTGGATGGAGCGGTCGGCGTTGATCCGCTGGATGGTGGCGAGCAGCTCGGCCTGGGTGCACCCCTGGGGGAACAGGAAGTCGCGCGAGGCGATGCCCACCTCCTCCGCGTCGCGCTTCTTGCTGCGGACGTAGAGCTGGGAGGCGGGATCCTCCCCCACGAGGATGACCGCGAGGGTCGGCGGCGCGCCCGTCCGCTCCCGGTAGGCCGCGGCCCCTGCCTTGACCTCGGCCAGGACCTTCGCCGCGACCGCTTTCCCGTCGAGGATCACGCTGAACGGATCAGGCGGGGGCAGAGACGCGGAGGCGCTCGATTCCGAGGGCCTTGCCGGTGTCCGGGTCGATCCGGATCACCGCGCCCTGCAGCGCGGCGGGCCCCTTGGCGGGCTCGAAGCGACTAGGCATCTGGCTGAGGAAGCGGCCGATCGCCAGCTCCGGATCGACGCCGATCACCGAGTCCACCGGCCCCGTCATGCCGATGTCGGTGATGAAGGCCGTCCCCTTGGGCAGGATGCGCTCGTCCGCGGTCTGCGTGTGCCGGTGGGTGCCCACGACCGCGCTCACCCGACCGTCGAGATACCAGCCCAGCGCCTGGGACTCGGAGGTCGCCTCGCAGTGGGCGTCCACCACGATGATGGGCGTGTCCTGCCCGAGCCGCGCGACCTCCTCGTCGGCCTTGCGGAAGGGACAGTCGAGCTGCTGGGGGAAGAAGACACGCCCCATCAGGTTCAGGACGGCGACCTTGTGCGGGCCCGCCTTGACGACGACCGAGCCCGACCCCGGCGTCCCCAGGGGATAGTTGGCGGGGCGGAGGAGAAGGTTCTCCTTGACGATGTACTCGATGATCTCCTTCCGGTCCCAGATGTGGTTGCCGGAGGTCATGACGTCCGCGCCGTGCTCGAGGATGGAGCGGGCGATCTGCGGCGTGACGCCGAACCCGGACGCCGCGTTCTCCACGTTGACGATCGCGAGGTCGGCCTCGTGCTGCTTGCGGAGCCGCGGCAGCAGCGCCTGGACGGCGCGCCGGCCCGACTCGCCGAAGACGTCGCCCACGCAGAGGATGGTCAGGGGCTTGGCCACGGCTACTTCGCCACCTCCACCGCGCGGGTCTCCCGGATCACCACGACCTTGATGTGGCCGGGGTACTGCATCTCGGCCTCGATGCGCTTGGAGATGTCCTTGGCGAGCTGGTGCGCGTCGAGGTCGGAGATCTGCTCCGCCTTGGTCATGATGCGCAGCTCGCGGCCGGCCTGGATCGCATAGCACATCTCCACGCCCCGGTAGGACATGGCGATCTCTTCGAGCTTGGCGAGGCGCTTGATGTAGCTCTCGAGCACGTCGCGGCGGGCGCCCGGCCGCGCCGCGGAGATGCCGTCGGCGGCCTCGGTGAGCACCGCCTCGATGGTCTCGGCCTCGACGTTCTCGTGCCCGCACAGCGCCGCGTTGATGATCTGAGGCGACTCGTTGTACTTGGTCAGGACCTGCAGGGAGAGCTCGGGGTGGCTGCCCTCCTGCTCGTGGGTCAGGGCCTTGCCGATGTCGTGGAGCAGCCCCATCCGCTTGGCGAGCTTGACGTCGGCGCCGATCTCCGCCGCCATCATGCCGGCCAGCCACGCCACTTCCTTGGAGTGCTGCAGGCAGTTCTGGCCGTACGAGGTGCGGAACTTCATCCGGCCGACGAGCTTGGTCAGCTCGGGATGTAGGCCGTGCACGCCCACCTCGAAGCAGGCCTTCTCGCCCTCCTCCTTGAGGTGCTCCTCCATGTCCTTCTTCACCTTCTCGACCACTTCCTCGATGCGGGCGGGGTGGATGCGACCATCCGCGATCAGCTTCTGGAGCGCCAGCCGCGCGATCTCGCGTCGATAGGGGTCGTAGGCCGAGATCAGCACGGCCTCCGGCGTGTCGTCCACGATGAGGTCCACGCCGGTGTGGAGCTCGAGGGCCCGGATGTTCCGCCCCTCCCGCCCGATGATGCGTCCCTTCATGTCGTCGGACGGAAGGTCCACGATGGACACCGCCGTCTCCACGGTGTAGTCGGGGGCGAGGCGCTGGATGGTGGTCGCGAGGACCTCCTTGGCCTTGGTGTGCGCGACCTCGCGGGCCTCCTCCTCGAGTCGCATGCCGAGCAGCTGGGCCTCGCGCCGGGCCTCTACCTCGACCTGGGCCATGAGCTGGCGGCGGGCTTCCTCGGCGGTCAGGCCCGCGATGGACTCGAGCTTGCGCTTGTGCTCGTCCAGGGAGTTGGCCAGCCGCGCCTCTGTCTCGGTGACGCGCCGCTCGCGCTCGGACAAACCCTTTTCCCGATTGTGAAAGTCCTGGTCACGGCGGTCGAGCTGATCGAGCCGCCGGGTCACCTGCTCTTCCTGCTGGGAGATCCGGCGCTCGATCTCCTGGATCTCCTTCTGCCGGACGCGGCCTTCCTGCTCCATCTCGGCGCGGGCGCGCAGGGCCATGTCCTTGGCTTCCAGCTCGGCGCTGCGGATCTTGGCCTCCGCCTCGCGCGCCTTGGCCTCGGCGTCCCGCGCGGCCTGCTCCACGGTGCGCTTCGCGTCGTCCACGATGCGGCGGGCCCGGGTCTCGGCATCTCCGACCGTACGGACCGTCGTGATCTTCTGTCCCAGGTATCCGACCAGGAAGGCGAGGATCGCCACCAGGGGGAGGAGCAGGAGCATCAGGTCGTCCATGGGTCTCTCCTTCCGGGACGGGCCCGGACGGATTGTGTGCGCTATGGGTCCACGCGCGGCAAGTGGCCGCTAAATTTGCCAAAGTATAGGCGCGTGGGGCAGGCGTTGTCAACGAAACGACACGCATCCAGATGGATGCGCGCTGGTTGGAGTTGCCCCGCCTCTGCCGTGTGCCGACGGTGTTTCGAACCTGGTATGTACCAGGTGGGCGCCAAAAGGAGGGCTTTAGGCTTCCCCTCTACGAGGGGCATGCGCACCACCCTCTTGCACGGCGTCCTGCGTGTAAACGAGGTTGAAACTTCCCCCCGACATCACGCACAGCGCAGGGCGGTTCCTGTGTACCCCCCGCCCTGGCCCAGCGTCAAGGAGTTTGTGGAGCGCTAGGGGGCGGACGGCGGCGCCACCAGGCCGATCTTCACCCGTCGATTGTGCCGCCCCTTGTTGTCGATCTTGAGGATCCGGATGGGGGGCGAGCCACCGGTGGACCCCAGGTGGGTGCCCCCGCAGGCCTGGCGATCCAGGTCCGCGATCTCGACGATGCGGATCCGGCCATCGGGCGTGGGCGGCGGGGCGACCGACTGGGTGCGGATGAGGCCGCGCTGCTCGAGCGCCGCCGCCATCGGGACATAGGTGAACCGGACGGGCAGGTCCTGAGCGATGGCGTCGTTGATAGGGGCCTCCAGGGCGCGCAGCCGGTCGTTGTCGGCGTCGGGGACGTCGAAGTCCATGCGGGCGGTGCCGTCCTCGCCGATCTGGACGCCGGTGACGAGGGCGCCGTTGAAGGTGCGGAAGACGAAGGCGTTGAGGACGTGGGTGTCCGTGTGCACGGCGCGCATGAGCCGCCGGAACGCGGGATCTACGGCGGCTTGCACCGGACCGCTCACCTCCACCTCGTCGGCGAGGAGGTGCCAGAAGCCCTCGATGCCGGGCTCGAAACCTTTCACCGTGGTCTCTCCACCGTTCCACCGCAGGGTGCCGCGATCATGGGGCTGGCCGCCCCCGCCCGGATAGAAGGGCGAGCGCCCCAGGAGCACCCGACCCGGGCGGGCGTCCAGGACTTCGGTGTCGAGGGTCAGCACATCCGGCTGCTCGTGGCAGAAGAGATGGGCCATCCCCGAAGCCTATCGCGACGGCGGGACGACGGCGTCGAGGAGCTTGATCAGGGCGCCCAGGCGTGCGGTGACGTCGATGTCGCCCTTGCCCAGATCCTCGCGCAGGCGGAACAGCTCGTCGGTGATGTCGAGCGCGGTGAGCACGAGGATCTTGGTGGGATCCTGCCCGGGGGCGTCGCCGCGGATCTCCTTCACCCGCTTCTCGACGTAGGCGACGAGCTGGCGGACATAGTCCGGCGGCGCGTCGCTACGGATCGCGTAGCGCTGCCCGAGAATCTCGACGTCCACGCGCCTGGGCTCGGCCATGCCAGGACCTCCTAGAGATCGAGCTTGTCCAGCTCCCGAAGGATCGCATCCATCTGCGTGACGATGTCCTTCCGTTCCTGCCGGAGCGCCTTGAGCTCGCTCCGCTCGGTCTCGAATCCGTCGATCCGCGCCTTGAGCGTGTCGCGCTCCGCGCGGAGCCGCTCGATCTGATTGGCGGCGCGCTTGATCGCCTGCTCGAGCAGCTCGAGGCGCTGGGCCAGGCTGTCGGCCATGATCAGGCTCCCCGGACCTCGGCGCCGAAGCGGCGAGCGAGCTCGCTGACCACGCGCGCATGCGCCTCGTTGACCTCGGGGTCGGTGAGCGTGCGGTCGGGCGCCTGGTACGTGAGATTCCAGGCGAGGCTCCGCTTTCCCGCTCTCACCTGGCTCCCGCTATAGACGTCGAAGAGCGCGATGCGGACCAGCCACGGGACGGACATGCCGCGGATGGCCGCCTCCACCTGGGCTACTGTCACGTCGTCGGGGACGACGAGGGCGAGGTCGCGCTGCACCGCCGGGAAGCGCGGCAACGGGACATAGCGCGGCACCACCGGCGGCCGGGCGACTAGCGCGGACAGCGAGACCTCGGCGACGAAGGCGGGCGCGGCGAGGTCGAACACCTCGCGCACTCGGTGGGCCACCTCGCCGAAGCGAGCGACCTCCTCCCCGTCGATGAGGAGGCGGGCGGCGCGGCCCGGCTCGAGATACCCCGGCTCCTCGCCCGCCGCCCAGGGCTGGGTCTCGGCGCCCGGCGCCCCCGCGACGGCGAGCACCAGCTCGGCCATGCCCTTGGCGTCGTAGACGTCCACGCGGTCGCGGCTGGCGTGCCAGGCGCGGGGCGCGCGCTGCCCGGTGAGGGCGACGCCGAGCCAGAGCTCCTCGTGGGCGGGCCGGTCGCCGTCCGACTCGCGGTGCGGCGCGAACGTCACCCCGGTCTCGAACACCTGCACGTCGGGACTCTGCCGATGGACATTGGTCGCGAGCACCTCGAGCAGCCCCGGCACCAGGGACGGCCGCATGATCGACCGCTCGACGGACAGCGGGTTCACGAGGGCGACGAGGCGGGCGGGATCGTCCCAGCCCATGGCCTTGAGCCGCGCCGGATCGAGGAACGAATACGTGATGCACTCGGCCAGCCCCGCCGCGTTGAGGGCCCGCCCCGCCCGCGCGGCGAGGACCAGGTCCGCCGGGCGCGAGACCGGCGTGATCTCGCCCGCCGGGGCCAGGACGAGCGGGATCTTGTCGAAGCCCCAGATGCGGACGATCTCCTCGACGAGGTCGTCCTCCTGGAGGATGTCCCGGCGGAAGCTCGGCACCACCACCTGCAGGGCGGTGCCCGAATCGTCCACCGCGAAGCCCAGCGCCTGGAGGATGCGGATGATCTCCGCGCGCGGCGGGGCCGACCCGATCACTCGCTCCACTCGCTCGAGCCGGAGCGCGATGCGCGAATGCGGGCGCGGCGATGGGTAGACGTCGATCACCCCGCGAGCCACCGTACCGCCGCCGAGATCCGCCATGAGGAGGGCGGCCCGATCGAGGGCGGGGATCACGCCCTCGATGTCGCTGCCCCGCTCGAAACGGTACGCGGCGTCGGTCACCAGGCCAAGCGCGCGAGAGGTACGGCGGACGGACGCGGGATTGAAGCAGGCGCTCTCGAGGAGGACCGTCGCCGTCCCCGGCCGCACCTCGGTGTCGGCGCCGCCCATGACCCCGCCCACCGCCACCGGCCGCGCGGCGTCACAGATCATGAGCATGTCGGGCGTGAGCGCGCGGTCGCGACCGTCCAGGGTGGTCAGGCGCTCGCCCGGCCGCGCGCGGCGCACCACGATGCGACCGCGGGAGAGCGTCGCATGGTCGAAGGCGTGGAGGGGCTGGCCCAGCTCCCAGAGGACGTAGTTGGTAACGTCCACCACGTTGTTGATGGGACGAAGACCCACCGCGCGGAGCCGCTGCGCGAGCCAGGGCGGCGAGGGTTTCACGGTCAGCCCCGAGATCACGCGCGCGGCGTAGCGGGGGCACAGGTCGGGATCGGCGATCTCCACCGAGGCCAGGCTCGCTGCGTCCGGCTCCGCTTCCTTGACCGCCACCTGGGGGAAGCGGAAGGGCGCGCCGGTGACGGCGGCAACTTCGCGCGCCACCCCCACGATGGAGAGGGCGTCGGGCCGGTTCGGCGTGATCTCGATCTCGAAGATGGTGTCGTCGAGCTCGAAATAGGTGACGAGGTCCGTTCCGAGCGGCGCGTCCGCGGGCAGCGCGAGGATGCCGTCGCTGTCGTCGCCGATGCCGAGCTCTCTCTCGGAGCAGAGCATGCCCTCGGACACCACCCCGCGGATCGTCGTGACGCTGATGGTCCGGCCGCCGGGCAGGGTCGCGCCGGGCGGGGCGAGCGCGGTGCGGAGCCCCCGCACGGCGTTGGGGGCGCCGCAGATCACCGAGAGCTTGCGGTCCGGCAGGGCCACGCGGCACAGGCGGTTCCGGTGGCCGGGCCGCGACTCGCCCAGCTCCCGCTCGATGGCCTCGATCTCCGCGACCACCACGCCGCTCAGCCCCTCCACCACCGGCACCGCCGCCTCGACGGGAATGCCGGCGTTGGTGAGGCGATCGGCGAGCGTGGCGGGGGGCAGGTCCGTCTCGACGTACTCGCGGAGCCAGCGATACGAGATCTTCATCTCGCGAACTGCTGGAGGAAGCGGAGATCGTTCTCGAAGAAGAGGCGGATGTCATCCACCTCGTACTTGAGCATGGCGATGCGCTCCACCCCCATCCCGAAGGCCCAGCCGGTGACCTCCTCCGGATCGTAGCCCACGTTGCGCAGCACGTTGGGATGCACCATGCCCGAGCCCAGGATCTCGAGCCAGCCCCCCTGCTTGCAGAACCGGCAACCGTCACCGCCGCACTTGAAGCAGAGCACGTCCGCCTCCGCGGACGGCTCGGTGAATGGAAAGAACGACGGCCGGAAGCGCAGCCGGGAGCGTGCGCCGAACATCTGCTTGGCGAAGAGCTCGAGGGTGGCCTTGAGGTCGGCCATGGTGATGTGCCGGTCCACCGCGAGCCCCTCCACCTGGTGGAACATCGGCGAGTGGGTGGCGTCGGTGAGGTCACGGCGGTAGACCCGGCCCGGGGAGATCGTCCGCACCGGCGGCCGCCGGCCCTGCATGGTGCGGATCTGCACCGGAGAGGTGTGCGTGCGCAGGAGCGTGTCGCCCGCCACGTGGAGGGTGTCCTGCATGTCGCGTGCGGGATGGTCGTCGGGGAAATTCAGCGCGCCGAAGTTGTAGTAGTCGGTCTCGACCTCCGGCCCCTCGGCCACTGAGAACCCGAGCCCCTCGAAGATCTGAATGATCTCCTCCAGCACGCGCGTGAGGGGATGCGCCGGCCCCGGCAGGGTGAAGCGTCCGGGCAAGGTGAGGTCGAGCCGCTCCGCCTCGCGCGCCCGGCGACGCTCGTCGCCCTTGAGGACCTCGAGCCGATCGGCGAGGGCGGCCTCGAGGGCCTGCTTCACCTCGTTGGCCTGCTGGCCAACCTTGGGCCGCTCCGCCGCGGGCAACGAGCCCAGTGACCGCAGCAGCGCGGTGAGCTCCCCCGAGCGGCCCAGTACGCGGACGCGGAGCGACTCGAGGTCGGACGTGGACCGGGCCCCAGCAATCTCCGCCAGGGCCCGATCGTGGATCTGCTGGACCCGGGGGTCCCCTGCCACGCTAGGCGCGGCCCGCCGCTCGCGCCGTCTCCGCCAGCTTGGCGAAGGCGGTGGGATCGTGGACGGCGAGCTCCGCGAGAACCTTCCGGTCGAGCGCCACGCCGGCCCTCTTGAGCCCGTTCATGAACACCGAGTACGAGAGCCCGAGGGGCCGGCACGCGGCGTTGACGCGGATGATCCAGAGGGCACGCGCGCGCCGCTTCTTCTGCTTGCGCCCCTTGTAGGCAAAAGCGCCCGCGCGCAGCACCGTCTCCGCCGCCGTGCGGTAGAGACGCCGCCGCCCGCCGAAGTACCCCTTCGCCTGCTTGAGAACCTTCTTCCTCCGCTGGCGGGTCTTGGGCCCGCCCTTGGCCCGTGGCATGGTGTGGCTCCTCTCCTACAGGTAGGGTACGAGCGCCTTGAGGCGCGGGGTGTCCGCCTTGCTGACCACCGCGGGTGGCTGCAGCCGCCGCTTGCGCTTGGGATTCTTGGCCTCGAGCTTGTGCCGCTTCCACCCGCGGCGACGCATGAGCTTGCCGCTGCCCGTCACCTTGAGCCGCTTGCGCGCCGACCGCTTCGTCTTGATCTTCGGCATGATCGACTCCTCAGTGGGCTTTCGGCGAGAGGATCATGCTCAGCATGCGACCCTCCATCCGCGGGTGGCTCTCGACCACCGCCAGGTCCGACATAAGCTCCTGCATCCGGTTGAGCATCTTCCACCCCAGCTCGGTATGCGCCATCTCGCGTCCCTTGAACCGCACGGTGACCTTGGCCTTGTTGCCTTCCTCGATGAAGCGGCGCACGTGCTTGGCCTTGAAGTCGAAGTCGTGCGTATCGGTCTTGGGCCCCAGCTTGACTTCCTTCACGAGGATCGTGGTCTGCTTCTTCCGCGCTTCCTTCTGCCGCCGCGCCTGCGTGTACTTGTACTTCCCGAAGTCCATGATCCGACACACCGGCGGCACCGCCTCGGCCGCCACCTCCACCAGATCCATGTCCTTCTGCTTCGCCAGCTCCAGGGCCTGAGTGATCGGCAGGATCCCCAGCTGCTCCCCCGTGTCGCTGACCACCCGCACCTCCCGGACCCGAATCCCTTCGTTGATGCGAATGTCTTTAGGCTGTATCGCGCGGCTCCTTGGGGGCGGCGGGAGATCCAGAGCGCCCCACGGTGAGGGTGACGGACCGACTCGCGATCTCGACGGCGAGGTCGGCGAGCACGCGATCGACGGGCAGGGCGCCAAGATCGGCGCCGCCACGGGCTCGCACGCTCGCGGTGCCGTTCTGCGCCTCGCGCTCCCCAACCACGAGCACGTAGGGCACCTTCTGCACCTGGGCCTCGCGAACGCGGTAGCCGAGCTTCTCGTTGCGGTCGTCGAGCTCGGCGCGGATCCGCGCCTGGCGCAGGCGCGCGTGCACCTGCCGGCCGTACTCCGCGTGCTTCTCGCTGATCGGCAGCACCCGCGCCTGCACGGGGGCGAGCCAGGTCGGGAACGCGCCCGCGAAGTGCTCGGTGAGGATCGCGACGAAGCGCTCGTACGAGCCGAAGATCACCCGGTGGACCACCACCGGCCGCTTGGGCTGGCCGTCGGTGTCGATGAACTCGCACTGCATGCGCTCCGGCAGCATGGTGAGGTCCACCTGGATGGTGGCGAGCTGCCACTGCCGCCCGAGCGCGTCCTCGACGTCGATGTCGATCTTGGGCCCGTAGAAGGCGCCGCCGCCCTTGTCGAGGTCATAGGCGAGCTGGTTCGACCGCAGCGCTTGATGAAGCGCCTCCTCCGCCGAGTCCCACTGCTGCTCGGTCCCGAGCTTGTCGGGCGGCCGCGTGGCCAGCCGGTACGAGGGCGGGAGCCCGAAGGTGCCGTACCACTCGCGGACGAGGTCGAGGAGATCGGTGATCTCCGCCTGGAGCTGGTCCGGCCGGCAGTAGATGTGGGCGTCGTCCTGCGTGAACTGCCGCACGCGCACGAGCCCCGTCAGCGTGCCCGACCGCTCGTTGCGGTGGCAGCGGCCCATCTCCGAGTAGCGGAGTGGCAGGTCGCGATAGGAGCGGAGGGCCCGCTTGTAGACGTAGGAGGACTCCGGGCAGTTCATGGGCTTGAGGCTGAAGACGTCGCCCTCGACGTCGAGCTTGAACATGTTCTCCTGGTAGTGGTCCCAGTGCCCCGACTGTACCCAGAGCTTCTTGTTGACGAGGAGCGGCGTGGCGATCTCCTGGTAGCCCCGCGCGTCCAGCGACTCGCGGGCGAACCGCTCCAGCTCGCGCACGAGGACCATCCCGCCCGGGAGCCAGAAGGGCGCGCCGGGGGCGATGTCATAGAAGTCGAAGAGGTCCAGCTCGCGCCCGAGCTTGCGATGGTCGCGCTTCTTCGCCTCCTCGAGTCGCCACAGGTGCTTGTCGAGGTCTTCCTGCGTGAGCCAGGCCGTCCCGTAGATGCGCTGGAGCATGGGGTTCTTCTCGTCCCCGCGCCAGTAGGCGCCGGAGGACGAGAGAAGCTTGAAGGCCTTGATCACGCCCGTGGAGGGCACGTGGGGCCCGCGGCAGAGGTCGAGGAACTCCCCCTGCTTGTACACGGACACGGTGGGCACGTCGAGCCCTTGGAGGATCTCCACCTTGAAGGGCTCGCCGCGCTCCTCGAACCAACGGATGGCCTGCTCGCGCGGCCAGTCCTCTCGAATGAACGGGAGGTCCTTCGCGGCGATCTCCCGCATCCGCTCCTCGATCCGCCCGAGATCCTCCGGCGTGAACGGCGTCGCCTTGGCGAA
>JBKPDT010000377.1:0-16004 GCA_046728035.1 Candidatus Methylomirabilota bacterium
CGCCGACGTCACCGTGACCGACCCGGCCACCATGGAGGAGTACCGCAAGCAGGTGCCGGCGACGATCGCCAAGTACGGGGGCCGCTACCTCGTGCGCGGCGGCGCCCACCAGACCCTCGAGGGCGAGTGGAAGCCGAGCCGACTCGTCATTCTCGAGTTTCCCAGCATGGCCGACGCGCGCCGCTGGTACGACTGCGAGGAGTACCGCGGCCCGAAGGCGCTCCGCATGAAGGCGGGCCGCACCAACGTGGTGATGGTGGAAGGAGCCGCCTAGCTGTGCCGTCGGCTCCTGAGGCAGATTAGGTCACGGAAATGGAGCCCACGGGCGGGGCGATCGCCGCCGGAAGGGTGCTACCAGCATCTCCTACGTTCGGCCGCGCGCTACAGTCTGCGCGGGGCGGCGGCGTTACCCCTGGGGAACTCTACGAACCGCGCGCTCTCCCGCCGCCGACGAGGGCGATCCGCCTAGGAAAGGGGGTCGCGCGCGTGACTGGACTCGCAGACTGGGCAGCAGTGCGGCCGTGCTTTCGACGGAGTCGAGCGAGTCGCTGACGTGTCGGCCGTCGAGAGGCGTGGGGGGCCCCGCTCCTCGTTGCCGGCGACAGGGCGGGCCCGCTAGCACCGCCTATTGCGGAGGGCGTTCTTGCTACTACGCTGCTACTACTCCGGGCCGCGCGAGGCCAACCTAGCGGCATGATGACTCACGCCCCATCGCTGGCTTTACGTGCGTTTAGGTCGTCCTGGGTCTCCTTGCGTTCACTCTCGGCATAGGCTATAAAAGGGCGCTGCGTCCGACAACCTCGTCGGGTATCTCGGTCGCCATCACGAAGGAGCCAGCATGCCTCAGCGCTGTGACATCTGCGGGAAAGGTCCCGCCGTCGGTCATCGGATCAGCCACGCTCACAACGTCACCGCCCGGCGCTGGTTGCCCAACCTCGTGTCGATGCGGGGCATCGTCGGCACCGCCCGTCCGAAGCGGCTGCGCGTGTGCACCCGCTGTCTCAAGGCGGGCAAGGTGACCAAGGTCGTCTAGGAGCAAGAAAGCGGGGGGCTCGCGCCCCCCGCTCTCCCTCGTTCCGCTAGTATGTATGAGTCCCGGTGGGAGGCCGCCACCCCCCACCGCTCAGCACGTCGCGAACCTACTTCTTCTTCTTCTTGGCAGCCTTCTTCTTCGCCATCGGAGCGTCACCTCCTTTCGTCAGCAATCCAACTCGCCAGCTATGATTCGTCGGCCGATTCGGCCGGCGTTACTTCCGCTTACCCTTCTTCGTCGCCTTCCTCTTCTTTCCACCCTTCTTCGCGGCTCTCCGCTTCGCCATGTCGGGCTCACCCCCTTCCCGGTGCGTCAATACCCCATCGCCTCGCGCCGCAGGTGGGCGGCCTGCTCCCGGCCGCGGCGCTCGTAGCGATAGAGGTCGACGTACAACTGGGGTAGGCACACGACGGGCAGCCCCCCCTTGGTCATCGGAGCGTAGAAGACACCCTCGTCGTACGGCTCGAGCAGGTTGACGTTGCCCTCGCCCTCGGCGGCCCGCAGCCCGAGCCCGCGCATCACGGGCGCGGGATCGCCCTCCACGTAGCAGTGGATGGCCGGGAAGCGGAGACTTGGGGCGATCAGGGCCGCGCCGGCGTGGAGCGTGAAAGCGTACCGGCGTCCTTCGGCGTGGCAGACGCGCGCCAGGTCCGCGACGAGCTTTCGGTTGATTCGCTCGGCGGTGAAGCAGCCCTCGGCGCGGTTGAGCCGGAAGCTATACGCGTCGCGCCAACTCTCGAGGAGGTCTCCCGGCCTGGCCAGTCGGATGCGCTGATGGTCCCCCCGCTCGACCCAGGACAGATCCTCCATCCGCTTCACGACGTTGTGGGCATGCCCCAAGCTCACGTCGGCGGCCTTCGCCAGCTCCTCGAGGCGCCAGGCGTGCTGGGGATCCACCAGCAGCACGCGGGCGACGCGGCTCGCCCGAGGCGCGAACAGCGAGCGCAGGGGCCGCGTGGAAGGACGGAGGTTCGGCTTCCCTTCCTTCTCGATGAGGACGTGATCGAAGGACAGGTAACAGTTGCCCGAGAGATCTAGGTATCCGAGCCCGGCGCGCTTCAGAAGGGCTGCGCTCTGGGGGCTCACGTAGTCGGCGACGGCGACTGGGTACCCGGTAGGCAGGTCCCGACGCAGCTCGCCGAGACGGGCAATCGCCTCCCGGATCTGGCGCGGCTGTCCAACGGAAATGAATTCGAGAATCAGGGTCGAGTCGGCCGTTCCCATCTTGAATCGGACCAGAAGATCGGCACGTTGGGCGCCGACAGGATGATCGGGGAGCTCCTCCCACGTGGTCGCACGCGGGAAGAGATCCCGGAGCTTTTGCCCCGCCAATTGCCTGATGTCATGCGACTTAGCCATGGTTTCACTTGTTCCATAACTTTCAGCGTCTGCTGAAACAATATGAACAAACGAAACCCTTGTCAAGGAAAAATCGGCCGGATTGGGCTACTCCCCCCGCTCGAGCCCGTCCATCGTCTCGTCGTCGAGACCGAAGTAGTGGCCGACCTCGTGGATCACGACGTCGCGGACGAGCTGCGCCATCTCCTCGGGGTCCGCGCAGTCCTCCTCGATCGGGCCTTGATAGATGTGGATGGTGTCCGGGAGCACGTTGCCGTAGCCGGAGTCGCGCCGGGTGAGATCGATGCCGCGATAGAGCCCGTAGAGCGTGTCGGGGGGCTCGATCCCCATCTCCTCGAGGGTGGCCGAGTCCGCCCAGTCCTCGACGACAACGGCGACGTTGGAGAGCTTGTCGCGGAAGCGGCGCGGCAGGCGGCGCAAGGCCCGGTCCACCAGGGCCTCGAACTGAGCGCGCGTCATTGCGGAGACCGCGGAGGGGTTACAGGCCTCTCACGCGCTCGACGTTGAAGACGTCCTTGACCTCGCGGATGGCCTGGATGATGGCCTGCAGCTGCTTGAGATCCTCCACCTCGACCACGAAGTGGTTGATGCCCTTCCGATCCTCGGTGACGGTGATGTCGGCCTTGGTGATGTTGCCCCGACATGAGGAGATCGCAGTGGTGATCTCGGCGAGGAGGCCCGGGCGGTCGCGCCCGATGTAGACGGCGATGCGGACGGGCCGCTTGGCCGGCTCGCTTCCTTCCCACTCCACCGCCACCAGCCGCTCCTTGTCGAGCACGTTCTTGGCCACGGTGAGGCAGTCGCGCGCGTGCACGGTGAGCCCGCGGCCGCGCGTGATGAAGCCGACGATGCCATCGCCCGGCACGGGAGCGCAGCACTTGCCGAAGCGTACGAGGAGGTCGTCCACTCCGCGGATCCGCACCGCCCCATCGCTCTTGCGCGGGGCCTTCTGGGCGGTTCGGGGCTCGAGCGGCTCGCGAACGGCCCCGGGCGCGAGCTTGCCCAGCACCTGCTGCACCGAGGTCTTCCCGTAGCCGATGGAGGCGAGGAGGTCGTCGACGGTGGGGAAGCCCAGCTCGGCGCCGAGCTTGCGCATCTCCTCGCCCGAGAGCAGGGACGCGGGCGTGAGGCGGTACTTCTTCGCCTCCCGCTCGAACAGCTCGCGTCCCAGCTCGAGGGAGCGCGCCCGCTCCTCCACCTTCAGCCACTGGTTGATCTTCGCCCTGGCCCGGTTGGACTTGGCGATCTTGAGCCAGTCGCGGCTGGGGTGCTGGCCTGGGGAGGTGACGACCTCGACAATGTCGCCCTGGCGCAGCGTGTAGCGGAGGGGCACGAGCTTGCCGTTGACCTTCGCGCCGACACAATGATGGCCCACGTCGGTGTGGACGGTGTAGGCGAAGTCGATGGGGGTCGCCCCCTCGGGAAGGGCCTTCACGTCTCCCTTGGGCGTGAACACGTAGACCTCATCGGGGAAGAGATCGAGGCGGACAGTGTCGAGGAACTCCTTGGGGTCCTTGACCTCTTTCTGCGACTCCATGAGCTGGCGGAGCCAGGTGAAGGCGTCGTCGAATCGGTCGCGATCGCTCTTCCGCTCCTTGTAGAGCCAGTGGGCGGCGATCCCCTCCTCCGCGATCCGGTGCATCTCGAGGGTCCGGATCTGGATCTCCACGGGGTCGCCCTTGGGTCCGATTACCGTGGTGTGGAGGGACTGGTACATGTTGACCTTCGGCATCGCGATGAAGTCCTTGAAACGGCCGGGCACGGGCTTCCAGAGGGAATGGATCACCCCGAGGGCCCCGTAGCAGTCGCGCACGGACTTGGTGATCACGCGGACGGCGGTGAGGTCGTAGATCTCGTCGAACTCCCGGCCGCCCTCGTGCATCTTCTTCCAGATCGAGTAGAAGTGCTTGGGACGCCCGCTGATGCGCGCCTCGATTCCCACCTCGCCGAGCTTTTCCTGCAGGAAGGCGATGACCTGGTTGATCTCCGCCTCACGCTCGAGGCGCCGCTTCGCCACCCGCCGCATGAGCTCCTGGTAGCTGTCGGGGTGCATCACGCGGAGGGCAAGATCCTCCAGCTCGGCCTTGACTTTGGCCATGCCGAGGCGGTGCGCGAGGGGCGCGTAGATGTCGAGCGTCTCCTGCGCGATCTTCTTGCCCTTCTCCGGGGGCAGGTAGGCGAGGGTCCGCATGTTGTGCAGGCGGTCGGCGAGCTTGATCATGAGCACGCGGATGTCGCGCGCCATGGCGATCACCATCTTGCGGAAGTTCTCGGCCTGGCGCTCCTCCCGAGAGGAGAAGGCGAGCTTGCCGATCTTGGTCACCCCGTCCACCAGATCGGCGATGTCCGCCCCGAATTCGCGGACCAGGTCGGCCTTGGTGGTGCTGGTGTCCTCGAGGACGTCGTGGAGGAGCCCGGCGGTGACGGTCGTCACGTCCATCTTGAAGTCGACGAGCAGGCCGGCGACCTCGAGGGGGTGGGACAGGTAGGGCTCGCCGGAGGCGCGCTGCTGGCCGAGGTGCGACCGCTCGGAGAATCGGTAGGCGCGGTGGACGAGGTCCAGGTCAGCGGTCGGCTGGTACTTCGGGATCTCCTCGATCAGGGTCTGGAGCTGGGTCAACCCGTCCCCCCTCCCTAGGTTGACCATCAATTTTGCCACAAAATCAGGCTTTTGCTATCGCTTTCTTGGGTCGGCGAAGCCGGCCTTCCACCCACTCCGTCCACTCGACGACGAGGGCGCCGGCGATGAAGATGGTCGAGTAGGTGCCCGTCACCACGCCCACGGTGAGCACGAAGGCCAGGTCTTCCAGCACCTTCCCCCCGAAGAGATAGAGGACGACGGTGGAGAAGAAGACGGTGAGGGCGGTCAGCACGGTCCGGGAGAGGGTCTCGTTGATGGCGCGGTTGATCTGCTGGGCAAAGGGCTCTCCCCGCCGGCCCCTACCCCGGTTCTCGCGCACCCGGTCGTACGCGACGATCGTGTCGTTCACCGAGTAGCCGATGATGGTGAGAAGGGCGGCGAGGACGGGTAACGACATCTCGCGGTTGGTCAGGGACATCGCCCCCAGGCACACGAGCACGTCGTGGATGATGGCCACCACCGAGGCCACGCCCCCCTTCACGTCGAATCGGAAGGCGATGTAGGCGAGAATCCCCGCCATGCTCACGAGCACCGCGTAGACCGCCTGGAGCTGGAGGTCGCGGCCCACGTGCGGACCCACGAACTCGACCCGTCGGATCTCCGGCTGGCCGAGGCTCGCGTCCTTGGAGAGGGCGCCCTTCACCTGGGCGGTGACCTCCTCCACGGAGACGTTCTGCAGCGGCAGCCGCAGGATGAACTCGCGCGGGTCGCCGAACTCCTGGATGACGCTCTCCCCGAGCTTGATGCTCTCGAGGGCGTCGCGGATGCGCTGCACGGGAACGGGCTTGTCGAAGCGGACCTGGATCAGGGTGCCGCCGGAGAAGTCGATGCCGTAGCGTAGCCCGCCCTTCGCCACCATGGATCCCAGCCCGATGAGGACGAAGGCGATGGAAACGAGGTAGGCCCACCGGCGCCGGCCGATGAAGTCGTAGTTCGGGTCGCGGAAAAGCTGGATCATAGGCGCGGGCTCGCCGTCCTCATATGGACACCGCCTCGACCTTGCGGGGGCCCATGTAGATGAGGTCGAACACGAGGCGGGTGAAGAACACCGCGGTGAAGAGGCTCGCCGCGATCCCGATCATGAGGGACACCGCGAAGCCCTTGACGGGGCCGGTTCCGAACTCGAACAGGATGAGCCCGGATACGAGCACGGTCACGTGGGTGTCGATCACCGTACGGAAGGCGCGCGCGAAGCCGGCGTCGATGGCGGCGCGGACGGTCTTCCCCGCGCGCAGCTCCTCGCGTATCCGCTCGAAGATGAGGATGTTGGTGTCCACCGCCATGCCGATGGTCAGCACGATTCCCGCGATGCCGGGCAGGGTGAGGGTGGCCTGGAAGGCGGCCATGGAGGCGAGGAGGATCAGGAGGTTGAGGCCGAGCGCGAGGTCGGCGATGAACCCGGACAGTCGGTAATACACGAGCATGAATAGCACCACCACCGCGCCCGCCGCCAGGGTGGACCAGATGCCGCGCTTGATCGAGTCGGCCCCGAGGGAGGGTCCCACCGTGCGCTCTTCCAGAACCTGCACCGGCGCGGGCAGCGCGCCCGCGCGGAGCACGATCGCGAGGTCGGTCGCCTCGTCGGCGGTGAACCCCCCGGTGATCTGGGCCTGCCCGGACGGGATGCGCTCGCGGATCACCGGAGCGGAATGGACGTTCCCGTCGAGGACGATGGCGAGACGCCGGCCCACGTTGGCCTCGGTGAGCTCCGCGAACACGCGGGCGCCGGCAGGATTGAACTCGACGGACACGTAGGGCTCGCTCGTGTTCTGGTCGATCGAAACCCGGGCGGTGGAGAGGTCGGCGCCCGTGAGCACCGTCTTCTTCTGCACCACGAACGGGAGTCGGCGCTCCTCGCGCGTCTCGCGGTCGATGCGACGCTGGAAGAGCAGCTCGTCGCCCTGGGGGACGACGCCCTCGCGTACGGCACGCTCGGGGTCCGCTGACTCGTCCACGAGCTTGAACTCGAGCAGCGCCGTCTTGCCGATGAGGGCCTTCGCCCGCTCCGGGTCCTGGACACCGGGCAGCTGGACGAGGATGCGGTTGTCGCCTTGCTGCTGGATGGACGGCTCCGCCACGCCGAACTGGTCCACCCGGTTGCGG
The DNA here is from genome assembly GCA_046728035.1 of Candidatus Methylomirabilota bacterium. Lineage (GTDB taxonomy): Bacteria > Methylomirabilota > Methylomirabilia > Rokubacteriales > CSP1-6 > DASRWT01. The sequence goes on from JBKPDT010000377.1 coordinate 7,137, forward strand.
ATGGTCTCGAGCGCCTGGCGCACCGCCAGCTCCTTGAGCGTCGCTACCTCCTTCGGACTCATGGTGAGGACGAACCGGCCCGACGCCGAATCCGGCTCCCGGGTCTCGAAGCTCGCCAGCTCGGCGACGGCGGACTGGGCGGCGCTCCACGCCTGGGGCGACGTCAGCTCCACGACCAGGTCGGTAGTGCCGCGCCGCTGGAGGCCTTTCACCGCGACGCCCTTCCTCTCCAGCGTCGCACGGACGGTGTTCATCGCCCGCTCGACCTGCGATTCGACGGCCTTGTCGAGGTCCACGCCGAGGACGAGGTGGATCCCACCCTGGAGATCGAGTCCGAGATTGATCGTCGAGGGGAGGAGCCCACCCGCCCGGGCCGGCGCGGGGTGGCCGTAGAGCCAGGGCCGGAGGAACGGCGGCGGATAGAGGTAGACGAGCGAGCCGAGGAAGACGACGGCGACGATGCCGATACGGAGCCCAAGCCTCCGTCGCATCAGCCCGCCCCCTCTTTGTCCCCCTGCGCGGGAATGATCCGCCCGACCGCCGCGCGGTCGAAGGTCAGCTTCACCTGGTCGCCTACCCGGAGGACGACGGTATGCTCGTCGATCCCGGCCACGGTGCCGTGGATGCCGCTCGTGGTGACCACGCGGTCGCCCTTCTTGATGGCGCCCAGCATCGCCTCGCGCTCCCGCTTCTGCTTCTGCTGGGGTCGGATGACGATGAAGTACATGATGGCGAACATGCCGACCATGAGAGGGAGAATGGACAGAATACCGCCGCCATTACCGCCGCCGCTCGGCGTCTGGGCCATCGCGTAGGCGAGATCCACCATGAACGTCAGGCCTCCCTGTCGGCTGGAATGTCGTCGGAACCGAGGTCGGATTCTACCCCATATCGATCCAGAAACCGAGCGCGGAATGCCTCGAAGCGCCGCTCCGCGATCGCCGCGCGCATCGCCGACACGAGTCGCTGATAGAAGGTGATGTTGTGCAGCGACAGGAGCCGGTACACCAGGAGCTCGCGCGCCATGAACAGGTGGCGGAGATAGGCGCGCGAGAAGCGCCGGCACGCTTCGCACGGGCACTCCGCGTCGAGCGGCGCGGGGTCGCGCGCGAAGCGCGCGTTGCGGATGGCGAGTGGCCCGTCGGCGGTGAAGGCCTGGCCGTTCCGCGCGTTACGCGTGGGCAGGGCGCAGTCGAAGCAATCCACGCCGCGCGCCACCGCGTCCACGAGGTCCGGCGGCTTGCCCACGCCCATCAGGTACCGCGGACGGTCCTTGGGCAGGAGATCGGCGGTGAACGCGGTAACGTCGAGGAGGACGGGCTTGGGCTCACCGACCGCGAGCCCGCCGATGGCGTACCCGGCGAGGTCGAGCGCGGCGGCGTCCTCGACGGCGCGCCGGCGCAGCGCGGGATAGACGCCGCCCTGTACGATGCCGAACAGCGCCTGGCCGGCATCCCCGCGGGCGTGGGCGGCCGCCGACCGGACGAGCCAGCGTTGCGTCAGCGCGAGCGAGCGCTCGGTCTCCGCCTCGGTGGCGGGATGCCCGAGACACTCGTCGAGGGGATGGATGATGTCGACGCCGAGCGCCTGCTGGATCTCGATGGACAGCTCCGGGGTCAGCATCCGTCGCGAGCCGTCGACGTGCGAGCGGAACTCGACGCCGTCCTCGCTGAGCCGGCGGAGCGCGGCGAGGCTCCACACCTGGAAGCCTCCCGAGTCGGTGAGGAGAGGCCCGTCCCAGCCCATGAAGCGGTGGAGGCCGCCCATGTCGCGCACCAACTCGTGCCCGGGCCGCAGGAAGAGGTGGTAGGTATTGGCGAGGACGATCTGGGCGCCCGCCTCGCGCACGTCGGCGGGCGAGAGGCTCTTCACCGAGCCTAGCGTCGCTACCGGCATGAAGGCGGGCGTGTCGACCTCGCCGTGGACGGTGCGCAACCGTCCGCGGCGAGCGCCGCTGTCGGTGCCGACGATCTCGAAGGCGAAGGCGCGCATCTCCGGCTACAGGATCAACATGGCATCGCCGTAGGAGTAGAAGCGGTAGCCCGCGGCGACCGCGTGACGATACGCGGCGAGGACGAGCTCGCGGCCGGCAAGCGCCGACACGAGCATGAGGAGGGTCGAGCGGGGAAGGTGGAAGTTCGTGAGGAGGGCGTCGACCACGCGAAACGAGTACGGCGGATGGATGAATAGCTCCGCGCAGCCCACGCCCGCGACGACGCCTCCCTCCGCGTTCGCCGCCCATTCCAGCGCGCGGGTGGTGGTGGTCCCCACCGCGATCACCCGCCGGTTCGTCGCGCGAGCCCGGTTGACCGCCGAGGCCGTGGCGGCGGGGATGGCGACGGCCTCGCCTTCCATGCGATGGCCCTCGATGGTGGCCGACTTGACGGGGCGGAACGTTCCCGGTCCCACGTGGAGCGTGAGGGGGTGGATGGCCACGCCGCGCGCGCGGATGGCCTCGAGCAGGGCGGGGGTGAAGTGCAGTCCCGCCGTCGGCGCCGCCACCGAGCCGTCTGTGCGCGCGTACACCGTCTGGTACCGCTCGCGGTCCTCGGGCGTGGGCAAGTCGTGGCGCGCGATGTAGGGGGGGAGCGGCGGGAGCCCGTGTCGCTCCAGCAGCTCGCGGGAGGCCCAGGGCGCTTCGAGCCCGACCACGCGGATCCCGCTCTCGCCCTGCCCCACCACCGTCGCGCGGGCGACGCCGCCGCCCAGCGCGATCCGCGTGCCCACCGCGCAGCGGCGGGCGGGCCGGGTCAGCGCTTCCCAGCGCGCGGGCGCGATCTCACGGAGGAACAGGAGCTCCACCGGCCGGCCATCGTCCTCGCGCGCGCCAAGCAGGCGCGCCGGGATCACCCGGCTCTCGTTGACGACGACGCAGTCACCGGGGCGTAGCAGGTCCGGCAGCTCGGCGAAGCGCCGATCCTCCCAGCCTCCGCGCGCCCGGTCGAGAACGAGCAGCCGGGATGCGTCTCGCGGCGTGGCCGGCTCCTGTGCGATGGCCGAGCGCGGAAGGTCATAGTCGAACTGCGTGAGGTCCATCCGACTCCAAAGTCTAGCAAATCAGCCGATCCGGGCGCCCGTCGCCACCTCGAAGTCCGGCCGCAGCAGGATCACCTCGCCCCGCTCGTCGTACGCGCCGAGCACGAGCACCTCGGACACGAAGGGGCCGATCCGCTTCGGCGGGAAATTGACGACGGCGATCACCCGGCGGCCGATCAGGTCGGCAACGGCATAGCGCTCGGTGATCTGCGCGCTCGAGCGCTTGACGCCGAGGGGGCCGAAATCCACCCATAGCTTGTAGGCGGGACGCCGGGCCTCGGCGAAGGGTTGCGCGTCCACGACGACGCCAACGCGCATGTCGACCTTCTCGAAGTCGGCCCAGGTGAGGCTCATCGGGGTGGACGGAACGCTACTGGAGCGAGGCAAACTCCGCGCCTGGATAATAGTACTCGAGGATCTGGCGCGCGGAGTAGCCGAGCTGCGCCATGGTCTTGGCGCCTGCCTGGTCCATGCCGACGCCATGGCCATAGCCGCGCCCGGCGAAGCGCGCGGTGGTATCGTCCACCGCCACCGCGAAGAGCGTGCTCTTGAGCGTGTCGTAACCGACGGCGCGACGGAAATCGTTCCCGAGCAGAATCACCCGCCGCGCGGTGCCTTCCACGGCGATGCGCGTGACACGGAGGGACACGCTCCGCTCCAGCACCTCGAGCGCGGTGACGCGACCCACTCCCACTCCGGCGCGCTGGAGGGCCGCGGAGAGGTCGGCGAGAGGCACGTCGAGGCTCCAGAGATGGTGGGGTGAATCGGAGGGGAACTCCACGCGGACCGGGCGCAGTGCCGGCATGTTGGACGCCGCGAAGACCACGCGCGGGTCCTCGGTGTGCCCGCCGCTGTCGGTGTGATAGAAGGCGGGGAACAGGTCCCCGTCCCAGTGGAGCACCTGCCCGCGCGTCTCCCGCACCGCCGTCCAGATGGGCGAGTCCGCGCCGACTCGCCCCGCGTACTGCTGGTGCGCGGTGGCCGCCACGATCTCATATGGCTTGCCCACGTTGAGCCGCCGGTGATACGCGGCGTAGGTGCGGGCGACGACGGCCTGGGCCTTGAGCATCTCGAGCGGCATCGCCTCGCCCGCCTCCGCCTTCACGCTCCCGACGACGTAGTCCTCGAGCGGGAGGGCGTTGATGACGAGCAGGCCCTCACCGGAGCGCCGGATCTCGATGGCCCCGGGATAGTCGAGGTTTCCCACGCGCACCGCCCCGCCACTCGCGCTGGCGGCACGGAAGCCCTCGACGCGAACGCCGTCGCGGCCGAGGCCCCGCAGCTCCACGCCGGTCCGGCGCTCCACCACGCGGATCCAGGTCGGGCGGACGCGCGTCAGCCGCCGGCCCTCGAGGTCCTGGATGACGAGCGGTCCCCCGCCCAGCTCCACGGTCCGGGCCCCCTCGGTCAGCGCCACGCGAATCTCCCCGCCCGCCCCCGCGGGAGTCGCCGCGAGTACGAGGCCAAGCGTAGCGATCGTCAGCGCCCGCAGGGCGCGGCTCAGATCAATGAGACGACTCAACGCCGACCGATGAGCGTGAGGACGAGCGTGAGAATTATCGACACGAGGATCGAGGTTGCGAGCGGAAAGTAGAAGCGGAAATTGCCGCGCTCGATGTAGATGTCGCCGGGGAGTCGACCGATCCATGGCACCTTTCCCGAGAGATTGCCCGCGAGCAGCAGGACCCCTCCCAGGATTACCATGACGACCCCGAGGCCGAGGAGAATTTTCCCGAGCTCGGTCATGGCGACGCTCCTTCGACCTCGAGAGATGAGTCAGAGGGGGAGCTCGCCCTGGCCGGTGACGGGCGCAGGGCGGACGAGGCCGAGGTGCGCGTACGCGGCGGGCGTCGCCCGGCGGCCGGACGGCGTGCGCACGATGAAGCCGATCTTGAGGAGGAACGGCTCCACCACCTCGACGAGGGTCTCCGCCTCGTCGTTGATGGTGGCGGCGATGGCCTCGAGGCCCGCGGGCCCGCCGCCGTACTGCTCGATGAGGGCGCCGAGAAAGCGCCGGTCCAGGCGGTCCAGCCCCGCCTCGTCCACGCCCTCGCGATCGAGCGCGTCGCGCGCGACCGTCGCGGTGACCACGCCGCGCGCCCTCACCTGCGCATAGTCGCGCACCCGCCGGAGCAACCGGTTGGCGATGCGCGGAGTCCCCCGCGACCGCCGCGCGATAGCGGTCGCCCCGTCCGCCTCCAGGGGCGCGTCGAGGATCGCCGCCGACCGGGTCACGATGGCGCCCAGCTCCTCCTGCTCGTAGAAATCCAGGTGATGGAAGATGCCGAAGCGCTCCCGTAGCGGCGAGGTCAGGAGCCCAGGCCGAGTGGTGGCGGCAACCAGGGTGAACGGGCGTAGGGGGATACGCATCGTCCGCGCGTTGAGCCCCTTGTCCATGACGAAGTTGACGGCAAAGTCCTCCATGGCGGGGTAGAGCAGCTCCTCCACCACGCGCGGCAACCGATGGATCTCGTCGATGAAGAGGACGTCGCGCTCCCCGAGATTGGTGAGGATGCCCATGAGGTCGGCCCCGCGGTCGAGCGAGGGGCCCGCGGTGGTGACGAGGGCCGCTCCCATCTCGTTGGCCATGATGGTGGCCAGCGTGGTCTTGCCGAGCCCCGGCGGGCCGGAGAGCAGCACGTGGTCGAGGGGCTCGCCGCGGCGCCGCGCCGCCTCCACCGAGATCCGCAGGCTCTCGACGGTAGCGCGCTGGCCCACGTACTCGTCGAGCCGCTGCGGCCGGAGCTGGCGCTCGATCTGGACCTCCTCGGGCAGCGCCACCCGGCTCATCACGCGCGCCTCGTCGGTCACCGGCCTTCTCCGCCGCGCACACTCGCCGCGGGCACGCCGACATTGCGGTAGATCTCCTCGAAGAGCTCCTCCGGCGTCCGCAGATCCGGGCGCCGCGCGAGGGCGCGATCGATGAGTCCCGCCGCCTCGCTGGGCCGATGGCCGAGCTGCTTGACGAGCACCTCGAACACCATGGCCCGCAGCCCGTCCTCGTCCATGGGCCGCGCCGGCGCTCGAGACGCCTCCTCGGCCGCGGCGCCCGCCATGAGCGCGAACTTGGCCACCTTGTTGGAGAGCTGGGCCACGATGTTCTTGGCCTTCTGCGGGCCGATCCCCGGCAGGCGGCGCAGATAGCCTTCGTCCTGCCGCGCGATGGCGGCGGCGATCTCGCCGACGGGCGCGGCGAGCGCACGCGCGGCGACGAGGGGACCCACGTCCTTGACGGTGATGAGCTTCTCGAAGAACTCCTTGTCGAGCTCGGACGTGAAGCCGATCAGCACCGGCCGGGGCTGGTTCTGGGTGGCGTGGTAATGGATGGCGAGCACGACCTCGGCGGCCTCCGCGCCGGCGCCATTGCCGGCAACCACGTCCACGAGGGCGCGCTGGGTCACCGGTGGCAGGAACACCTCGTACCCCACGCCCGCCGCCTCCAGGATCACGCGATCCTCGAGCTTCGCGCGGACGCGGCCCCGCAAGGAGGCGATCATATTTCCGCTCGCCTCGCCTTCGGCTGCGGCTCGCCAACCTCGAAATCCGCTCGCCTCGCCTTCGGCTGCGGCTCGCCAACCTCGAAATCCGCTCGCCTCGCCTTCGGCTCGCCAAGCTTGCGTCCGGTGGGGATGCGGCCCGTGATGCGGGCCATGCCGGTGAGGGCCAGTCCGAGGGCGTCGGCCACGTGGGACGGATGCGGGAGCTCGGTGAGGCCGAGGAGGGTCTGAACGCCACGCTGCATCTGGGCCTTCCCCGCCGCTCCGTTACCGGTGATGGCTCGCTTGACCTCGGACGCGGCAAGGGCCAGCACCGCGACGCCGCACTGGCGGGCGGCGAGGTAGATGACGCCGCGGGCATGACCCATCAGGATCGCGGTGCGGGGAAACTTGTACTCGGCATACAGGTCCTCGACGACGAGGAGCCCCGGCTCGCGCGCCTCGATGAGACGGCGCACGGCGGCGTGAATGGCATTGAGGCGCGCCTCCAGGGGCTGGCCGGCCGTGCTGCTCACCACTCCGGCCTCCACCACCGCGAGCGCGCCGGGCCGCGCCTCGAGGACACCGAAGCCCGTGTCCACCAGGCCCGGGTCGACGCCCATGACGCGCAGGGCGCTAGGCCGCGGAGATGGCGTCGAGGACCTCGTCGGGAATGTCGTAGTTCGAGAACACCGCCTGGACGTCGTCCTGCTCCTCGAGGGCCTCGATCAGCCGCAGCACCGTCGCGGCGTCCTTGCCCTCCACCCGCACCGTGGACTGGGGGATCATCACCGCGGACGCTTCGAGCACGGGGACCCCGTGGCGTTCCAGCGCGCTCCGCACCACCTCCATTTCATCAGGGGACGTGGTGATCTCGAAAGCTTTTTCGACTCGCTTCACGTCGATGGCACCCGCGTCCAACGCCTTCTCGAGGAGATCGTCCTCCTTGATCCGCTCGGCGTCCACCTGGATGACCCCGCGCCGGTCGAACATCCACGCCACGCACCCCGCCGTCCCCATGCGGCCGCTCTGCTTCTCGAAGATGTGCCGCAGTTCGGGACCGGTCCGGTTCTTGTTGTCGGTGAGGACCTGGACGAGCACCGCTACGCCTCCGGGGCCGTACCCCTCGTAGGTGATCTCTTCGTAGCTTTCACCGGGGAGCTCTCCGGTGCCCTTCTGGATGGCGCGCTTCACATTGTCGGCGGGCATGTTGGCGCCTTTGGCGGACTCCATCGCGGCCTTGAGCCGGAGATTGCCCTTGGGGTCGCCGCCGCCGTTGCGAGCGGCCACCGTGATCTCGCGGAGGATCTTGGAAAAGAGCTTCCCCCGCTGGACGTCGGTCTTGCCCTTCTTCCGCTTGATCTGCGACCACCGTGAATGTCCCGACATGGCCCTCACCTTCCCCCGTTGATCGATGCCCGGAGCGCCTTGACCCGCGCCAGCCGTCGCGCTCGCCGCTCGAGCGCCTCGCCCCACCGCCGCTGCTCCTCCGGGGTCTCCGGCGTGAAAGGCGGACAGGCCCGCGGCCGGAGATCGGGGCCGAGGTGCACATACGTGAGATACGCGGTGCAGGCGTGGCGGACCTCCCCGGTGATCGGCACCTCGGTCAGCACCTTCACACCGATCTCCAGCGAGGAGTTGCCCACGTGGTTGAGCCCGGCCTTGAACGTGACGACCTCGTGGGTCGAGATCGGGGCGTAGAAATCGAGGGCGTCGAGGCAGGCGGTCATCACGAGGCCGCGATTGTAACGCATCGAGAGGATGCCGCCCGCCTCGTCGACGTCCATGAGCAGCCTGCCCGGGAACATGGTGTTCCCAAAGAGCGTGTCCTCGGGCAGCACCGACCGGGCCGACTCGAACTTCCACCGCAGGCCGGCGGTGCCGTCGTCGCCCGTCTCGCGCGCGCGCGCCGCCCGCCGGACGAGCCGCTCCCGCCGATGCCGCCGCCGCTCGAGCGCCCCCGCGTAGAGATCCTCTTCCTCCACCCCGCTCGGCTGGATGCCCCCGAGCACCGGTTGGGGACGGAGCCGATCGTCCACCTTCACGAAGACGAGGTGCGAGTTGAGGGTCACCGCCCGCTCCCCCGTTGTCACGTTCTCCGAGAAGACGCGCACCCCGACCTCCAGGGAGCAGCGGCCCACGAGCTCCACCTGCGCGCGGAGCACCGCCACCTCGCCCACTTTGACGGGATGGAGGAAATCGATGTCGTCCATGGCGCCGAGCACCACGTTGCCGCGGGCGACGCGCGAGGCCGCAATGGTGCCGACGGTGGCGATCCACTGCATCATCCGCCCGCCGTGGATCTGCCCGGGCGCGCCCGCGTGCTCGGGGAACACCCACTGGACCATCTCGGTGA
>JBKPDT010000378.1:0-4836 GCA_046728035.1 Candidatus Methylomirabilota bacterium
GCCCACGCCGCCTATCGGGTCCCGCGCCGGCGGTGATGACGTGGAGATGATCCCGTGGAGATGACGGCAGGCGGGCCGGGCGGCGGACGGCGCGACGGCTGGGGCAAGCGCGTCCTCGTCCTCACCGTGCTGGTGGCCACGGGCTTCGTAGTCCTCCTCGGCCAGCTCTGGTACCTCCAGGTCCTCGAGGGCTCGCGCTTCCGCGACATGTCGGAGAAGAATCGCATCCGCGTCCGGCCGGTGGCGGCACCGCGGGGGATTCTATTCGACCGCAACGGCCTCGCCCTCGTCGACAACCGCCCCGCCTTCACCCTCTCGCTGATTCCGCGCGAGATGGAGGACCGGAACACCGTCCTCGCGCGTCTGTCCGTGATGCTCAAGATCCCCCTCGCCGAGCTCCAGGATTCGCTCACGCGCGTGCCCGCGGACTCCCTTCGCCCCGTCCGCATCCGGCGCGACCTCTCGCTCGACGACGTGGCCAAGGTGGAGGAGTCGAAGCTCGATCTGCCCGGGGTGGTGGTGGAGGTGGAGCCCACGCGCGTCTATCCCACCAGCACCTTCGCCGCCCACCTTCTCGGCTACGTGCGTGAGGTCAGCGACGAGCAGATGAAGGGAGGTCGCTATCGCCGCGGTGACATGATCGGCCAGACGGGTCTCGAGCGGCTCCTCGACGAGCACCTGCGGGGCCGGGATGGCGGCGAGCGGATCGAGGTGGACGCCCTCGGCCGTCCCGTTCAGCTCATGCAGCGCGACGAGCCCCGTCCGGGCGCCCAGGTCATCACCACGGTGGATCGGCGCGTGCAGGAGGTCGCCGAGCGCGCCATGGACGGCAAGGCCGGCTCGGTCGTGGTCATGGACCCGCGCTCCGGCGACATTCTCGCCCTGGCCTCGGGCCCCGCGTATGGTCTGGACACCTTCACGGGCAACCTCGACCGGGACGCGTGGGCCCGTCTCATCAAAGATCCCGCTCACCCTCTCCTGAACCGCGCGATGCAGGGCCAGTACCCTCCGGGGTCGGTGTTCAAGATGGTGGTGGTCGCGGCCGGCCTCCAGGACGGCACCCTCGCCCCGATGGACCGCACTTACTGCAATGGCACCTTCGACTACGGCGGCCGCACGTGGAAAGACTGGAAGGTCGGCGGCCACGGTCACGTGGATCTCCGTGGCGCGGTCATCCATTCGTGCGACATCTTCTTCTACCAGGCGGGGCTCAAGGTGGGACCGGAGGCCATCGCGCGGTACGCGAAGGCCTTCGGGCTTGGGGCGGCCACCGGGATCGATCTCAGCGGCGAAAAAGTGGGGCTCATCCCCTCGCCGAGCGGGAGACGGGAGCGCGGCCGGGTCTGGCACTCCGGCGAGACGCTCAACGTCGCCATCGGCCAGGGCGCCCTGCTGGTGACGCCGCTGCAGGTGGCGCGGCTGACCTCGGCCATCGCCAACGGCGGCATCCTCTGGAAGCCACGGCTCATTCAGAGAGTGGAGCGGCCGGACGGTACCCTTGCCTACGCCGAGACCAGCAAGATGACCGGCCAGGTGAATCTATCGCCGGTGATCTGGGCGTTCCTCCGACACTCCATGTCCGGGGTGGTGAACGAGGGCGGCACCGGCGTCGCCGCGCGCATCCCCGGTCTCGAGGTCGCGGGCAAGACCGGCACCGCCCAGACCGTCGCCAACAGCAAGAGTGAGAAGGGCCAGGATCACGCCTGGTTCGCCGCGTTCGCCCCCGCCAAGGACCCGCAGGTGGTCGTGGTGGTGATGGTGGAAGGCGGTGGCCACGGTGGCTCGGTGGCCGCGCCCATCGCGCGCCAGATCTTCCAGGCTATCTTCCTCGAGAAGGTCGCCATGGCGGTGCTGGGCGTCGGGTCGTGATCCTCCGGATCGACCGCCGCCTCCTCCAGAACGTCGACTGGCCCCTGATCGCCGCCGCGCTCGCCCTCATCTGCCTCTCGTTCATCTCGCTCTGGAGCCTCGCGCCGACGGGCGGCATCGCCTGGCGGCAGCTCGTTTGGGTGGGAGTGGGCACGGTCGCGCTCCTCGTCGTGATCGCGCTGGACTACCGCAACCTCGTGCGCGCCGCCCCCGCCTTTTACTTGGTCGGTCTCTCCCTGCTCCTCACCGTGTTCGTCCTGGGCCGGACCGTCTCGGGCGCGCGCCGCTGGATCCATCTGGGGCCCTTCACCTTCCAACCCTCCGAGCTCTTCAAGCTGATCTTCGTGCTCACGCTGGCGTGGGCGCTCACGTCGCGCTGGGGCCGGCCCCTGTCGCGGGCGACCCTGATCTGGACGGGCATCCTCGTGGGAGTGCCGTTCGTGCTGGTGGTGCGTCAGCCGGACCTCGGGACTGCGCTGGTGCTGCTGCCCGTCCTCGCCGCGGTGCTCCTCGGGCTGGGCATCCGCCTCAGGATCTTCGCGGGCCTCATCCTGGGAGGGGTGGCCTTCATGCCGGTGGCATGGTTCGCCCTCAAGGAGTACCAGCGGGAGCGCCTCCTCGTGTACATCGACCCGTTCCGCGATCCACTCGGAACGGCGTACAATGTGATCCAGGCAAAGATTGCCATCGGTTCCGGCCAGCTCCTGGGTAAGGGGGTCAGCGGCGCGACACAGAGCCGTCTCGCCTTCCTCCCGGAGCGGCACACGGATTTCATATTCGCCGTGTTCGCTGAGATGTGGGGCTTCGTGGGGTGTCTGGTCCTGATCATGGCGTACGGGCTCCTGGTGCTCCGGGGGTTCGAGATCGCCGCCAACGCCCGCGAGCCACGGGGACGCATCGTCGCCCTGGGCGTGACGGCCCTGTTCGCCACCCAGACGCTGATCAACCTGGGGATGGTGACGGGACTCCTGCCCGTGGTCGGCATCCCGCTGCCGTTCATGAGCTATGGGGGATCGTCGATGGTGGTCTCCCTCATGGCGCTGGGGCTCCTCCTCTCGGTTCGAATGCGGCAGTTCCAGTAACCCGAGCGAACGGGCCGGCTCAGCGGCCGGACCCGTCGGGGGCTGCCGTGGCCAAGCGGATCGTCGTGAACGTCGGCGTGACGGAGACCCGTCTCGCCGTGCAGGACGGCAACCAGCTGACCGAGCTATACGTCGAGCGGGCGCGCCGTCGCTCCATCGTCGGGAACATCTACAAGGGCGTGGTCACCAACGTCCTTCCCGGTATGCAGGCGGCCTTCGTGGAGATCGGCCTGCACAAGGACGCCTTCCTCTACGGCGGCGATTACACCGCCAACCTCACCGACGAGGGCGACGAGGCGACGGCGCCCCGTGGGGAGGATGACCCCGCCGACGGCGACTCCCCCGAAGAGGACCTTGCGGAGGCCGAAGCCGAGGCCCGTCCCGCCTTCACCCCTGCGCCCATCGAGGAGATGCTCCGGAAGGGTCAGGAGATCCTCGTCCAGGTCTCCAAGGAGTCGCTGGGCAGCAAGGGTGCCCGCATCACGTCCTTCATCTCGATCCCCGGCCGCTACATCGTCTACATGCCCCAGTCGAGGCACGTGGGCGTGTCGCGGCGCATCCACGACGAGGCCGAGCGTGAGCGACTGCGCAGCATCGTGAAAGCGGTGCGACCTGCCACCGGTGGATTCATCGTGCGAACGGTGGCAGAGGGCAAGGGCGAGGAGGAGATCGCCGCCGATATCCAGTTCCTGAGCCGGCTCTGGTCGCAGGTGCAGAGCCGCTACGAGGCGGCGAAGGCGCCGGCCCTCCTCCACGAGGAGATGGATCTCACCTTCCGGGTGGTGCGCGACCTGTTCTCACCGGAGGTCGAGGAGTTCCTGGTGGACACCGACGAGGGCTACGCCAAGGTCCTCGAGTACGCCAACATCCTGGTGCCCCAGCTCGCCGGCCGGGTGAAGCGCTATGAGGGCAAGCTGCCTATCTTCGAAGCCACCGGCATCGAGAAGGAGATCGACAAGGCGCTGCGGCGTCGGGTGTGGCTCAAGTCGGGCGGCTACATCGTGATCGATCACACCGAGGCGCTCGTCGCCATCGACGTGAATACCGGCAAGTATGTGGGCAAGCGCGACTTCGAGGAGACCGTGCTGAAGATCAACCTCGAGGCCGCCGCGGAGGCGGTGCGCCAGATCCGCCTGCGCGACCTCGGCGGCATCATCATCCTCGACTTCATCGACATGGAGCGGGCGGAGCATCGCGAGCAGGTCTCGCGTGCCCTCAAGAAGGCCCTCGCCGACGACAAGTCGCGCACCAACGTGCTGGAGATCTCGGAGCTCGGCATCGTGGAGATGACGCGCAAGCGCGCGCGCCAGGATCTCCAGTCGATGTTCTTCGCCGCCTGTCCCACCTGCAAGGGGAGCGGCCACGTGAAGTCTGACGCCACCCTCGCCGCGGAGATCTTCCGCAAGATCCAGGCCCAGGCCGTCGACGCCTCCCCGGGAGGCGAGGTGGCGGTGCGGGCCCATCCCGAGGTGGCGGATCGGCTCGAGGCGGAGGAACGCGAGGGGGTGGAGCGGCTCCAGGCGATCATCGGCCGGAAGCTCGTCGTCCAGGGGGTGCCGACCTACCACCGGGAAGAGTATGATGTGACCTTCCGGTGAGGACCACGTGACGCGACCTTCACGGATCAGCCGCGCCAAGATCCTCGACCAGCTCCGGCTCGCCGCCCGTAAGGGCGACCGCACCGCCCTCACCCTCGCCGCCGACCAGATGAAGACGCTCGCGTACACGCCCCGGTACTGGGAGAAGTATCTGGAACTGCTCGCCAATCCCCTCGCGCGTCTGGTCGATCTCCTGCTCATCAAGCAAGGGGACAAGATCGCCCGCCAGAAGGGATGGGTGAAGCCGCGCCGGCAGCGCCCGAGCCCCGCCACCCGCGCCAAGGGCC
>JBKPDT010000379.1:0-28910 GCA_046728035.1 Candidatus Methylomirabilota bacterium
TCGCCACGGGTCGGGCGCGCTCCGGACCACCCACATGCAGAATCTCGTCGTCCTCGACGTCCCGCGCGCGCGCATCGGCGGGCTGAGCCGCGAGGCGGAGGCATGGGGGCTCGCCCTCGCGGCCTCGCCCTTCCGTCGCGGGACGGTGGCCTGCACCGGCAGCGAGTTCTGCAAGATCGCGCTTACCGAGACCAAGGGCTTTGCGAGGCGCCTCATCGAGGAGCTCGAGACGCGCCTGCCCGGCTTCGACGAGCACGTGAAGATCCACGTCACCGGCTGCCCAAACAGTTGCGGCCAGCACTGGATCGCCGACATCGGGCTGGAGGGCAAGAAGGTCAAGGGCCCGGCCGGCTTCGAGGACGCCTACTACTTCTGCGTGGGGGGCGGCCTGGGGGCGCGTGCGACGGTGGCGCGCCCGGTGGGCTTTCGGGTCCCCGCCCGCGAGGCGCCTGCCGCCATCGAGCGATTGCTGCGCGCATATCTCGCGCTGCGTGCGCCCGGCGCGACGTTCCACGAGTTCACCACCGCCTACACCGACGACGAGCTGCGCGTCCTGCTGGCGGGCGCTCCCGTCTCCGCCGTGGCTCGGGACCTTCCCGCCGCGGCCACCCCCCACAGCATCGAATGAGCGCGCACTACCCGATCTTCCTCGACCTCAGGGACCGCCTCTGCCTGGTGGTGGGGGGCGGTCCGATCGCCGAGGGAAAGGTCCGTGGCCTGCTCGCCGCCGGCGCGCGCGTGACGGTGGTGAGCCCGACGCTCACGCCGGCCCTCGCCGCGCTGGTCGCCGAGGGTCGCATCGCGCATCGCGCTCGCGCGTATGTCCGGGGCGACCTCGCCGGAGCGACCCTCGGCTTCGCCGCCAGCGGCGATCGCGCGACAAGCGCGGCCGTGCTGGCGGAGGGGCGCGCGCGTGGCGTCTGGGTCAATGCCGCCGACGATCCCGAGCACTGTGACTTCTTCCTGCCCGCCGTGCTCCGCCGCGGCGCGCTTGCCATCGCCGTCTCCACGGGCGGGGCGAGCCCCGCGCTGACCCGGGCGGTGCGCGACGAGCTCGAGCGCACCTTCCCGTCGGAGCTGGCCGGCCTCGTCGACGTGGTGGCGGAGGTGCGGCGCGATCTCCGCGAGCGCGCCGTTCCCGTCACCGCCGAGGCGTGGGGCCGCGCGCTCGAGGACGAGCTCGCCCGCCTCTGGCCGGCGGCACGCCGGGCGGAGACCCGGGCGCGGCTGCAGCAGCGGTTGGAGGCTCGGTGACCGCGCCCGGCTGCGTGTACCTGGTCGGCGCGGGACCGGGCGATCCCGGTCTGCTCACGGTGCGCGGGCTGGCCCTCATCCGCGCCGCCGACGTCATCGTCTACGACCGGCTGGTGAGCCCCGCCCTACTCGACGAGGCGCCCACCGCCGAGCGCATCTACGTGGGCAAGCGCGCGGGCGCGCATACAGTGTCCCAGGCCGAGATCAACGCCATCCTCCTCGCCCAGGCGCGGCGCGGGCGCCAGGTGGTGCGACTGAAGGGCGGCGACCCCTTCGTGTTCGGACGCGGCGGAGAGGAGGCCCAGGCGCTGACCGCCGCGGGGATCGCCGTCGAGGTGGTGCCCGGCGTGAGCTCGGCGCTGGCGGCGCCGGCCTCCGCGGGCATCCCGGTGACTCACCGGAGCCTTGCCGCGTCCTTCGCGGTGGTCACCGGTCAGGAGGACGAGACCAAGACGCGCCCGGCGGTGGACTGGGCCGCGCTTGCCACCGCGGTGGATACCCTCGTGATCCTGATGGGCGGCCGCTCGCTCCCCGACATCGCGCGGACGCTCATCGCGCACGGCCGGCCACCGGACACCCCGGTGGCGCTGATCCACTCCGCCACCACGCCGATGCAGGAAACGGTGACCGCGCGTCTCGCCGACTTCATCGATCCCGAGACGGCGCCGGCGCTGCCCGCCCCCGTCGTGACCGTGATCGGCGACGTGGTGGCCCTGCGGGCGCAACTGGGAATCGGCGCACTCCACAAGCCCGCCTCGCTCGTGATGCCGTCCTCGGGGACCGGAGTGCTCTTCGGCGTCTGAGGGGCGCCGGCCTCACTTCGTACCGGTCGTCACGGTCTCTTCGAGGCGCGCGCGCATCCCGCGCTCGCGCTCGAGATCCGCCTGGGTGGTGCGCAGCTCCTCACGCGCCTTGCTGAGCGCCTCGTCGGCCGCCTCCGCGCGCTGGCGAGCCTGTTGCAGCTCCCCGTTCTTCTGCCCGGCGGGCACGCCCCACCAGAGATATCCCGCCGTGCTCCCGACGATGAGTCCTACGAGGGCGACCACGACGATCAAGCGGTTCATGAGCGTTCCTCCCGAGACTATAATCGCGCCAATGTCTCGTGGTGAGAACCGGAAAGACCCAAGAGGCGCTATTGGTGAGTGACACCACCATGAGGTGGCTCCCCCGCCTCGGCGCGGTCGCATGCGCGGCGCTGCTCCTGGTGGGCTGCGCGAAGGCCACCGAGATCTACCCGACGTATCCGTCCGCGACCAGTCAGCTCCTCGTGTTCCGCGCCCTCGAACGGGCGACCGCCGAGCTCGACATCGGACGGCTCAAGGGCCGCCGCATCGCGCTGGAGGTCATCTCCCAGCTCGGAGACCAGAGGTTCGCCGCCGCGTACCTCGAGACCTGGCTCCGCACGCAGGGGGTGACCGTGGAGAGCGACCGGCCCGACCTTCGCCTTCAGGCGTACCTGCTCTCGCTGGGCACGGACAAGGGCCAGACCTTCGTGGGCATTCCCGCCTTCCAGCTGCCCGTGCTCGCCGTCCCCGTCCCCGAGATCGCGCTCTTCAAGTGGGTGCGGAGCCGGGGTCGCGCGGATGTCCGGATCTACGCGTTCGACCCCGCCACGGCCGCGTTCGTGGAGGCCCTCCCCGACGCGACCGGGCGCTCGAAGTTCGACGACTACACGATCCTGGTCGTGGTGGGCTTCTCGGTGACGGACGTCGAGGAGCCCCTGCCCGGCACGCCGCCGCGCAAGGAACGCTGACCCAGTGACGCGCTGCTACTTCTCCTCCCAGGGCGACTGCCAGAAGCGCACGCCCTTGCCGAGGTCCTTCCACTCGCCGGGCGCGCGCTTGTCGAGCGTCCGGCCGAACTCCACCGCGGGCGGCATCTTGAGGTCGCGGCCGAGCGTGTCGGGGAAGAGCGAAGCCAGCTCGGCGGGCTCGAGCCGCCGGTTGGCCTCCAGCCGCCGGATCGCCCGCGGCTGATCGAGGAGCGTGTAGCCGTACCCGAAGGAGTGGAAGGCCTGGCCGTTGACGTGGGCGGCGGCGTCGCTGGCGAGGAAGACGACGAGCGGCGCCACGTTGTCGGGATCGCGCTCGGTGCCCTTGGCCTGCTCGCTCGGCCACTTCCCCGTCTGCTCGAAGATCGCGCGCCCGCGCGGGGTGGAGTCGATCATGCGGGTGGCGCCGCTCGGCAGGATGGCGTTCGCGGTCACGCCGTACTTGGCGAGCGCGTGCGCCGTCGACCACGTGAGCCCGAGGATGCCCGCCTTGCCCGCGGCGTAGTTCGGCTGCCCGGCGGCGCCCAGCGCCGACACCGACGACATGTTGATGAAGCGTCCGCCCTTGGCCTCGCGCATGTGGACGGAGGCGGCACGGATGGTGTTGAAGGTGCCCTTGAGGTGGACGGCGAGGACGATGTCCCACTCCTCCTCGGTCATGTTGAAGATCATCCGGTCGCGGAGGATCCCGGCCACGTTGACGACGATGTCGATGCGGCCCCACTGCTTCACCGCCTGCTCCACCATGTCGGTGGCCTGGTGGAAGTCGGACACCGACCCGAAGTTCGGCGCAGCGGTGCCACCCGCCTTGGTGATCTCGTCCACCACCTGCTGGGCGGGCGACTTGTCGGTGCCCTCCCCGCCGAGAGCGGCGCCGAGGTCGTTGACGACGACCTTGGCCCCCTCCTTCGCCATCGCGATCGCGATCCCCCGGCCGATGCCGCGCCCCGCCCCCGTCACCAGCGCCGTCTTACCGTCGAGGAGTCCCATCAGGAGCCCTTCTCCTTTCGTCCGTTGTCCCTGCGTTTCTTTCCGGCCCGGTAGTCGCCGAAGCGGCCGTCTCGCTTGGTCAGCGCGTCCTTGAGGTTGCGTCGCACTTCCTTCCGGTACTCGACCGACTCGGGCTGGTGGAAGGCCAGGGCCTGCAGCTCGGTGCCCGCGCGGAGGGCCGCGCGCATGCCCATGATCTCCATCGCCCGGTGGATGGACCGCTTGTTGATCTGCTGGAGGGAGGTGGGGATCTTGGCCACGCGCTCCGCGAGGTCGAGCACACGCGTCTCCAGCTCGGCCGCCGGGAAGGCGCGGTTGGCGAAGCCGATGCGCGCGGCCTCCGCGCCCGAGATGGGATCGCCGGTGAGCATGAGCTCCATCGCCCGGCGCATCCCCACCAGCCATGGGTGGAACTGCATGTCGGGCGGACTCATGAGACGCACCGGGGGGTAGCCGATCTGAGCGTCCTCGGCCACGTACACGAGGTCGCACGCGGACGCGAGCTCGCTGCCGCCGGCCAGGCAATAGCCGTGCACCTGGGCGATCACCGGCTTGGCGAGGTCCCAGATCTCGAACCAGCCGTGGACGACGTGGCGCGGCCACGACCCGTCGCCCTCCGCCGTCGGATGGGGCCACCCGAGCCTGAGATCGGCGCCGAGGTCGTAGCCCGCCGAGAAGCAGGTCCCCGCGCCGCGCACGACGCTCACGCGCGCCGCCTCGTCACGGTCGGCCGCGCGGAGAACGTCGAAGAGCTCGGTGCGGAGCTCGTTGCTGAGCGCGTTCCGCTTCTCGGGCCGGTTGAGAGTGATGCGGCGGACGAGCGGCCGCGGCGTGTCCACCGCGATCAGGCGGTAGGCGGCGCTCGCGGTTGCTCTCACGACACGTCCTGGGGCAGGGAGCCGAGGAAGTCGGCGAGGACGCGGTCGAAGGCCTCGGGCTGGTCGAGGTTGGAAGAGTGCCCCGCGCCCTTGATCACCTCGAGCCGCGCGCCCGGGATCTTGCCCGCCATGTAACGGGAGGGGGCGAGAAACGGCTCGTCCTGGTCGCCCACGATGATGAGGGTCGGGACGCGAACCGACGGCAGCGAGTCGATCACGCGTGCCCCCTCCTGCGCGAGCATGCCGCGCGCGGCATGGGCCAGCCACTGGGCGGAGCGGTGGTGCCGGACGGATTCGCGCATCTCGCGGCTCGACCCCGCCAGGGCGGCGAGCCCGCGGGTCTCGAGATCGGCGGCGCGGCGGAACGCGCGCTCGTTCCAGCCTGCGCGCGCGTCCGCGTTGCGGTAACCCGGCCCGGTGTCGCAGAGGACGAGGGCCCGCGTCATCTCTGGATGCTGAGCGTGGAAGGCGAGTGAGACGTAGCCGCCCAGCGAGAGCCCGCCGATCACCGCGCGCGCGACGCCGAGGTGGCCAAGGAGGCCTCGCATGTCGGCCACGGTGTGGTCGGCCGAGTACTGCGCGGGGTCGTCGGGACTTTCCGTCTCGCCATGGCCCCGCATGTCCCAGGAGATGACGCGCCAGCGGTCGGCGAAGGCCCGGCGTTGCCCGTCCCACATGCGGCCGCTGGCCCCGAAGCCGTGCGAGAGGAGAAGGGCCGGCCCCTCGCCGCCGACGTCGTAGTGCAGGCGGACGCCGTTGACCGCCGCCGTGGCCACGCTACTTGGCGCCCAGCGGCGCGCCCATATCGCGCGCCACCGCGATGTCCTTGCTCTGGTCACGCGTGAAGGTCGGGCTGATCACGATCTCCTCGATCACCGTGCGCGGGGGCAGGGTGACGCAGAGGAGGATGGCCTCGGCCACGTCCTCCGGCTGCATCATGGTCGCCCGCGCGGTGGCGTCTGGCGGCAGCGGGCGGTTGTCGAGGATGGGCGTGTCCACCTCGGCGGGCATGATGGTGGTGGCGCGGATGCCCTTGTCGCGCAGAACGGTGTGCACGTGCCCCATGAGGTTGAGCTGGGCGGCCTTGGCGGCGCCGTAGACGGAGCCGCCGATGAGCCCGGGCCGGAGGGCCGCGTACGACGACACCGTGACGATGGTGCCGCCGCCGCGCTCGATCATGCTTGGGAGCACGGCCTGAGTGAGGAGGTAGACGCCGGTGACATTCACCGCCATCACCTTCTCCCACTCCTCGAGCCCGATCCAGCGGACGTTGCGGACCTTGCTGGAGTGCCCGGCGTTGTTGATGAGGATGTCCACCTTGCCGTATTGCGCGATCGTCCAGCGCACCAGGTCCTGCGCGTCCGCCGGCTTGGCCATGTCGCCCGGATGGGCGACGGCCTGGCCGCCTCCCCGGGTGATCTCGCCGACCACCTCTTCGAGGGGCGGCTTCCGCCGCCCGCTGATGACCACGCGCGCGCCCTCGCGCGCGAGCATGAGGGCGGTGCAGCGGCCGATGCCGCTACCGCCGCCGGTGACGATCGCGACCTTGCCCTCGAGCCGGGCCATGGCGCGCTCCTAGTAGCCCGGCAGCTTGCCGGCCTGGACGCCCGTTTTCTTGACGGCGGCAGCCTCCTCGGCCGCGCGCTGGGCGAGGAAGCGGCTGTCGCTGGCGAGGGTGACGAACTGGTAGCCCGCCGCGATCATCTTCAGCGCGTAGGCCGACGTGCTGTTGTGGATGCCCGCGACCACGCCGTGCTTCTTGCAGGCCTCGACGATCTTCTCCTGCGCCTCCACCACCGGGGGGTCCGTCTGGTCGAGCCGGGGCTTGCAGCCGAGCGCGAGGGAGAGATCGGACGGGCCCACGTAGATCGCATCCACGCCGGGCACGCTGAGGATGTCGTCGAGGTTCTTCATCGCCTCCGCGGTCTCGATCATGGGCATGACCACGATGTCGTCGTTGGCGTGATCGCCGTAATCGGCCCCGGCGTAGATCGAGGCGCGCACCGGCCCCCACGAGCGATGGCCGCGCGGCGGGTACTTGCAGTGCCGCACCAGCGCCTCCGCCTCCTCGCGCGTGTTGATCATGGGGCAGATGACGCCGTAGACGCCGGCGTCGAGGATCTTCATGAGCCGAGCGGGGTCGTTCCAGGGGACGCGCGCCATCGGGACGACGTCGGTCGTGGAGATCGCCTGGAGCATGGTCACCGCCACCTGGTAGTCGACCACGCCATGCTGCATGTCGACCACGAGGGAGTCGAAGCCCTGGTGGGCCATGACCTCGGCGGAAAACGCGCTGGGGATGGCGAGCCAGCCGTTGACGACGGCCTCCCCCTTCGCCCAGATCTTCTTGAGGGTGTTCTCTCTCACGGAGCTCTCCTTGAGGAATGGCCTGGGGATTCGATCGACCAGCGCACCCTAGCACGCGCGCCGGGGCGGCGGCAACCGGCCGCGCCCGGCGTCAGCGGTGCAGCGTGCGGAGGGCCTCGCGCATGCGGTCGAGGCCCTCGGTGAGCATGGCGCGAGGCGAGGCGAAGTTGATGCGGGCGAAGCCGGCGCCGCCCGGGCCGAAGGTGACCCCGTCGTTGAGCGCCACGCGAGCCTTGTCGAGGAAGAAGCCGAACGGATCGTCGCCGGGAATGCCGGCCTTGCGGAAGTCCAGCCAGGCGAGATAGGTCCCCTCCGGCGGATACATGGTCACGCCCGGCAACTGCTCGCGCACGTAGCGCGCGGTGAAGTCGCGGTTCGCCTCGAGGTAGCGCATGAGGGCCTCGAGCCACGGCCCGCCATCACGGTAGGCGGCGAGCGCGGCGGCGAAGCCGAACACGTTGGGGTTGGCCACGAGGTCTACCTTGGCGGCCACGAACCGCTCGCGGAGGGCGGCGTCGGGCACCACCGCGATCGCGCACTTGAGGCCGGCGAGGTTGAAGGTCTTGGACGGCGACATGAGGGTGATCGTGCGCGCCTGGACTTCGGCGTCGAGGGAGGCGATGGGCACGTGACGCTGCCCGGCATAGAGGAGATCGCAGTGGATCTCGTCGGCGATGATCCACACGTCCCGCCGGAGACAGACCTCCGCCATCCGCGCGAGCTCCTCCCGCGTGAAGACACGCCCGGTGGGATTGTGGGGGTTGCAGAGGAGGAAGGCGCGCGTCCGCGGCGTGATCGCGCGCTCGAAGGCCTCCCAGTCGATCTCGTATCGGCCGTCGGCGCGACGGGCGAGGCCCGCCTCGTCGCGGGTGAGCCCCATGTTGCCGGGGCACCGAAGGATGGGCGGGTAGACGGGAAGCTGCTCGAGGAGCCCGTCGCCGGGGCCGGTGAAGATGCGCGCAGCCATGTTGAAGCCGGCGATCACCCCGGGCAACAGCACCACCGCCTCCGGCGGGACCCGCCAGCCGTACCGGCGGGCAATGCGCTCGGCGGTCACGTCGAAGAACTCCGGCTCCTCGTACACATAGCCGAAGACGCCGTGGGCGGCGCGCTCGCGGAGGGCGCGGACCACGGGCTCGGGGGAGGCGAAGTCCATGTCGGCGACCCAGAGCGGCAGCACGTCCTTGTCGTACTTCCGCCATTTGTTGCTTGCGGTGGATCGCCGATCGATCACGCGGTCGAAGTCGAACTCGGGCACGGTCTGGTCCCTCCCGGTCGCCTATACTGTCCTCGACGCCGGGCTTTGTCCAGCGAGCCGCTCACCATGTCGGACCATGGAGGAAGGCGCATGGCGTATCGGATCAACCACATCCATCTCAAGGCACCCGACCCTCGCCGCACCGCCGAGTGGTACGTGACGGCCTTCGGCTTCACCATCACCGGCGACGAGGTGCGGGTCTTCGGCGACCGCTTCATCCGTTGCGCGTCGGCGGACGGCGGCGTCAACGTGAACATCTCGGGCGCGCGCACCGGCGAGACACTCGGTCCGGGCGACGCCAACCCGCACCACGGTCTCGAGCACTTCGGCTTGGACTCCACCGATATCGATGCCGACATCCGGCGGCTCGAGGAGCTGGGCGCCCGGCGCCTGGAGGGCCCGATCGCCATGCCCAACGGCGGCCGCATCGCCTTCCTGCGCGGGCCGGACGACACCCGGCTCGAGCTGGTGCAGATGCCGCTCAGGTCCGCCGCCCACTGTTGATGCCTTCCAGGAGCGGGCGGGGTTAGACGGCACGGCCCCGCGCCCCCCACGCGCGCGCGATCAGCCCGCGGACGCGTCGATCCCCGTCACGGCATCCGGCGCGCAGCGGTCGAGGATGACCTGGCTCAGCGCACCGGTGCCGCACCCCACGTCCAGCCATCGCGCGCCGGGCCGCACGCCCACCCACCCGCGATGAAGTCACGCGCGACGAGGCGGCTCCAGCGGCCCACGTACGGCTCGTACGCGTCCCCGACGGCCCAGACCTCCTTCGCCGCCTCGCTCACGACGGCGGCGCGAAGTCGCCCGCATGGGGCGGGCGGAAGACGAGATCGAAGGCGAGCCACACGAGCTTGGTGATCGGGTAGGTGACGATCGGCAGGACGATCATGCCGAGGATACTACCCCAGTAGAGCGCGTCCCACGGGGGCTCGGGCCAGGTCAGCACGAGGGTGACGACCAGCCCCGCGGCGAACAGGGTCTCCGCCGCGATGAGATTGAAGAGCATGGCGCCGATCCAGTAGTCGGGCTCACCGCGGTCGAGGCGGAGGCGGCAGCGCGGGCAGGCCGGCCGCACCATGACCCAGCGTCGCGTCACGCGGCGGGCGCCGCACAGGGGACATCGCAGCCCGAGGGCCCGTCCGGCGGCGATGACACCGAAGCGCGCCCGAGAGGAGCCGCCGGATGGCTCCGGCATTCAGTCGCGCGTGATGAGGAACGCGTCGGTGTCCACGTCCTCGATGAGGAGAGCCCGCAGGGAGTCGTCAGTCATCGCGCAGACCCCGCCCGCCGGCCTCGCTCAGCGCTTGTACTTGGTTGGCGCCTTTCGAGCCGGGAAGAAGACGGGGGTGGGCATGCGGCCCACCGGCACCTCGATCAGGACCGGCCGGTCGAGCTGGATGGCTTCGCGGACGAGGGCCCCCACCTGGGTAGGCTCCTTCGCGCGCATACCGTGCACGCCGAAGGCATCGGCGAGCTTCATGAAGTCGGGATTGTGCAGCGCGGCGCCGTACGAGCCTCCCCACCACTCGTCGAGGTCGCGGGCGACGTTGCCGTAGGCGTTGTCGTTGAAGACGACCGCCACCACGTTGATCTTCTGCTGGACGGCAGTGGCGAGCTCCTGGGCGTTGTACATGAAGCCGCCGTCGCCCACTACCGCGATCACCGGCCGGGCGGGGCAGGCCACCTTGGCGCCGAGCGCGACCGGGTACTCGTAACCGAGGTTCCCCGAGTACGAGGACGACAGATAAGTCCGCGGCTCGTAGGTCGGCCAGAAGGGGCGCGAGTAGTAGCCGATCTGGGTCATGCCCGCGATGAGGATGGCGTTCTCGGGCGCGCCCGCGCGCAGGCTCTTGACGATGCTCCCCTGCGGCTCCTGGGCGAGCGCGGCGGTGTCGGCGCGCAGCGCCTCGTGCTCCGCCTTGCGCGAGGAGCGCGGCGGAGTCGCGGCGCGGACCGCCTCCAGCATCACGTCCAGGGTGGCGCGGGCGTCGCCCACCAGGCCCAAGGTCTTCCGGTGATTGCGACCGATCTCGTCGGAGTCGATGTCGATGTGGATTACCTGTTGATCGGGCTTGGGCACGGCGAGGGCGAAGCGGGTGCCGACGGCGAGGATCACGTCGGCCTGCAGCAGGTGATTGCGCACCGGCGACTGCGGCCAGATGGTGGCGCCGAGCGACAGGGCGGAGTGGTCGCTGATCGCGCCCTTGCCCTCCGCGCTCGTGATCACGCCGGCCTGGAGGTACTCGGCGAGGGCGGTGAGGGCTTCGCTGGCTCCTCCGAGGACGGCGCCGCCGCCCGCGTAGATCAGGGGCCGCTGCGCGGCCACGAGCAAGTCCACCGCCCGACTGATGTCCGCCGCCGCGGCGGCGGGCCGTACCGGGGAAACCGGGTCGAGCAGCACCGCCTCGCCTTCTTCTTCCATGGTCTCGGGCGGCATCTCGAGCTCCACCGGACGCGGGCGACCCGTGGTGAGCTGATGCATGGCCGCGCGCACCGCCGCCGGCACCTCGGACACCTCGAACACGCGGCGCCGCCACTTCGTGATGGGCCGGATGCACTCGAGCTGGTCGTTGACCTCGTGGAGCACGCCGATGTCCTTGCCGATCTGGGCCTTCGGCACCTGGCCCGAGAGCATGAAGACGGGCGAGGAGGCGGAGTACGCGGTGCTGAGCCCGGCCGCGGCGTTGAGCAGCCCCGGCCCCGGCACGACGAGGGCGGTGCCGACGCCGCCGCCGGCCCGCGCGTAGCCGTCCGCCATGTAGGAGGTGGCCTGTTCGTGGCGCGTCTGGATGAAGCGGATCTCCGGCTGCTCGCGCAGCGCGGCCATCGCTCCGTAGAGCTGCACCCCGGGAAGCCCGAACACCACGCGCACGCCTTCGCGGTGCATCTGCTTGACGAGGGCCTCTCCGCCGGTCATCCGAGCCATGGATCTGTCTCCCGCGCGTTGGGTGAAGAGGTGTCTCACATCATCCCATCAGTCGCGCAGAGCCTACCACGAGGGGGGCGGGAAGTGCCTCACGGCGTCGCGATGGCGCCGGCCGCCCGCAGCGCCTCGATGCGCGCCGGATCATAGCCGAGGAAGTCTTCCAGGACCGCGCGCGTATGCTCGCCGATCCGGTACGGCGCAGGGCCGGCGGGGCCCGGGGGGCGGCCATCGACGTGGAAGGGCGTGCCGGTGACGCGCACCATCCCGCGCCGGGGATGCGGCACGCTGGGGAAGAACCCTCGCGCGGCGAGATGCGGGTGCGCGATGACCTCGCTCGGCGCCAGCACCGGCGCGCAGGGGATGCGCGCGGCGGTGAGGGCCTCGAGGGCGGTGTCCGCGGAGGCGAAGCGGCGGAGCCACTCGTCGATCACCGCGCGCAGGGCCGCCTGGTTCCCGCGGCGCGCAGTGGGCGTCTCGAAGCGCGGATCCTTGGCCAGCTCGGGACGGCCGAGCAGGGCGACCAGGCGCGGCCAGAGCTGGGGCGCGCCCGCAGTCTGGAAGGCGATGTGGCGCCCCGCGATCTCGAACACCCACATGCCGGCCCGCGGCGCCCCCATCTCGTCACCGCCGTTGAGCACCGACCCGTACGACACGTCGTCGCAGGCGATGAGGGCTTCGAGCATCGAAACGTCGAGCCGGGCCCCCTCGCCGGTGCGCGCGCGGCGCCAGAGCGCGGCGAGGATGGCCCCGAAGGCGTGGGTCCCCGCGAGCACGTCGGCCGCCTGAATGTTCGCGGCCCGCGGCGCCGGCGAGTCGCCCCGCTCCAGGTGCATCATCCCCGACGCGGCGTTGACGATGTGGGCGAACGCCGCGCGATCGCGCCACGGTCCCGTCTGCCCGAAGCCCGAGATCGAGCAGTGGACGAGATCGGGCTTGACCGCGGCGAGTGCCCGCGCGTCGCAGCCGAGCCGCGCGGCCACCCCGGGCACGAAGTTCTCGACGGCCACGTCGGCCCGGCGGGCGAGGTCGAGCACCACCGCGCGCGCGGCCGGATTCGCGAGATCGAGGGCTACGCTCTGCTTGCCGACGTTCACCCGCGTGTAGTAGGTGCTCTGGTCGTCGCGTCCCTCCTCGAGCTGGAGATGCGCGCGCCGCATCTCGTCGCCCTCGCCCGGTCGCTCGATCTTGATGACGCGCGCGCCGAGGTCGGCAAGGAGGCGCGTGCAGTAAGGGCCGGCGAGGACGCGCGTGAAGTCGAGGACGACGAGGCCGTCGAGGAGGCGGAGGGCGGCGGGTCCGGACACCGGCGCAGTATAGCAAGGCGCGGCGGACGGGACCGGTGCTCCGTCCGCCGCGCGGTCGTCAATGGACGCGAGCCGTGGCTGCGTCCGTCCCGGCGCTAGCCGGGTCTTGGTCCTGCGGCGTTACTTCGTGCGCGCCATCAGATCCTCGGATCCGACGGCGCGCCTGGCGAGCCGGGTGGCGTCTGGTCCATAAGCACTCCTCTGGGTTTGCGTCGCGACGGGAACGGGCGCCTCAGCCCCCGTCACCCCAAGCAAACGCCGAGCCTTCGCCGAAGTCAAGGGCTTCTCACGCGCGCGTTGACACGGTGCAGCCCCGCGCCTACACTCCGCACGATCCGCTCACTCTGGACAGGAGGTGCCATGACCTTTCCCCTCGCGCCCGCCACCCCGTCGTCGCTCGCCCTCGACCCGCAGCCGCTCGAGCGCCTCACCGAGATCATCGCGGGCCATCTCACCGAGGGCCGGTATCCCGGCGCCCAGATCGCGGTGGCCCGCGGCGGCAAGCTCGCCCTCTTCAAGACCTTTGGAGAGGCGCGGCTCGAGCCGCGCACGCCCGCGCGCGACGACACCCTGTGGCTCCTCTACTCCAATACCAAGGTCGTCACCGCGTGCGCGCTGTGGATCCTCGCCGAGCGCGGCGCCCTCCGCTTCACCGACACGGTGGCCGCGCACGTGCCCGGCTTCGAGGCCCACGGGAAGGGCGGCATCACGATCATCCAGCTCCTCACCCATCAGGGCGGCTTCCCCGACGCCGACGTGCCCCGCGCCGCCTGGGAAGATCACGACCTCCTCGCCAGGACCGTCTGCGGCTTCACCCTGGACTGGACGCCGGGCTCGCGCGTGCACTACCACGGCCGCGCCGCCCACTGGACGGCGGCGGTCCTCGTCGAGCGGCTCACCAAGACGGACTATCGCGCGTTCATCCGGGACAACGTGACGGAGCCGCTGGGCCTCGGCGCCGATCTCTTCGTGGGCCTGCCGGACGCCGAGCACGCGCGCTCGGTGGACATGCACGAGCCCGCGGACGAGGGCCGCCGCCAGGTCCGGCGCGCCGACGAGGCCTCCCCCGAGTTTCGCCGCGCGGGCACGCCCGGCGGCGGCGGCTACGCCACCGCGCGCGCCATGGCCGCTTTCTACCAGATGCTGGTGCAGGGGGGGACGCTCAACGGCACGCGCGTGCTCTCCCCGCGCATGGTCGAGTACGTGACGCGGAACTTCACAGGCGACCGCGTGGACCACTACATGGGCATGCCGATGCACCGGGGCCTCGGACCCCACTCACGCGGGACTACCGACGCCATCCGCGGGCTGGGATCCATCGCCTCGCCCCGCACCTTTGGCCATGGCGGCGTGGGCTCCTCCTACTGCTGGGGCGATCCGGAGTCGGGCGTGTCCTTCGCCTATCTCACGAACAGCCGGATCCCCGATCCCTGGCACGGCCAGCGAATGGACGTGATCAGCAACTGCGTCCACGCCGCGATCAACGCGGGGAGCTGACCGCCCCCGCGCCTGCCTCGACGAGGGCGTGCTCGAGACGGGCGCGGTGCTGCGCCACGAAGCTCGCCCCGTCCACCACGAAGTCGTTGACCAGCCAGCGCCCCCGCGCTCGATGCACGCGCAGCTCGAGCGCGGCGGGCGGGCGGCCTTCGAGCGCGACCTCTGCACGCACGGTGACGAGCGGCCCGCTGGCGCTCTGTCCCGTGTAACGGAGGCGGCTCGCGGACCCGAGCGTTGCCCTCAGCGTGCTGGCGAGAAGAGCCCCGAGCGCGCGGCTGGACTCGACGCGCTCCGCAGGTGTCTGCTCCGGCCAGTGTCGCCCGTGACAACGGCGCACCATGACGGGCACGTCGAAAAGCGCGTCCACCTCCGCGGTCGGCTCGGGCGCTTCCAGCAGGGCGCGAACGGTCCGGCGCATGGCCTCCTTGGGTGGTTCATCGGCGAAGGGGCGCGTCGCATCGAGGGCAGGGTGCGCGTCCAGGGTCAGCGGCATGAAGTCCTCCCGGCGTGAGAGGCGGGGCACGCGCCGGCCGCGCGAGCGGCCGGCGGCGGTCTATAGGTAGCAACCGGGATGCCAGGGAGGAGTGGGCCGAGAGCGGTAGATACGTCCATTCATCCAGGTACTTGCTGGCCGTCCCTATCCGGGCTCCCCCGCGGGCCGCGTTGGCCTGACGCCGACTGTCTCCCCCGCGACGGCCTCACCGGCTCGCCGCCGGTTGACAACCCGGGCCCGGCCGTATACAAAACCGCCAGAGATACGCGCCATGCCCGCCCTTCTCCGGCTGCGCCCGAGTGCATCCGTCGCCGCGTCTACCCTACGAGAGGTCTTTGCATCACTCCGGCGTCCGCTGGCCTTCCGACTCTGGGACGGCAGCGAGGTCCGGCTTGGCCAGGGCGAGCCGGCGTGCACCGTCGTGATCCACCAGCCGGAGACCTTCGTCGAACTCATGCGTGATCCGAGCCCCGGCCACTTCGCCGAGGCCTACGCCTCCAGCGCGATCGACATCGAGGGTGACCTCTTCGCCGCCATGCGCGTGGCCAATGAGGTCGAGGCCATCAAGGTCACCCTCGGACAGCGCCTGCGCCTGCTACGCTCACTCTGGAGGTCCTGAGCATGGCGGCCTGGGACGTCATCGTGGTAGGGGGCGGACCGGGCGGCAGCACCGCCGCCTGGCGACTCGCGCGGGCGGGTCTGCGCCCGCTCGTCCTGGACGCCGCCGTCTTCCCGCGGGTGAAGATCTGCGCGGGGTGGGTCACGCCCACCGCGCTTGCCGACCTCGAGATCGATCCCGACAAGTATCCCCTCACCATCCAGGGCTTCGCCGCCTGCGCCCTGGAGTTCCAGGGCGCACGCCACGACACGCGGTGGCGCCGGCCGGCTTCCTACGGCATCATCCGGCGCGAGTTCGACCACTTCCTCCTCGAGCGCGCGGCGGCGGCGGGCGCCGACGTCCGCTGGGGTGTCCGCGTGAAGTCGGTGACCGTGGGCCCTGCGGGCGCCCGCGTCGAGACCGAGCGCGGACCGTTCGAGGCGCCCCTCGTGATCGGTGCGGGCGGCCACCGCTGTCCCGTGGCCCGCGACCTCGGCGAGGTGTCGGAGCGCGAGGAGGTCGTGGTGGCGCAGGAGACCGAGACGCGGCTGCCGCCCGAGTGGCGCGCCCGACTCGAGCGCTTCATGGACGCCCCCGACATCTACGTCGAGCCCGACCTGCGCGGCTACGGCTGGTTCTTCCCCAAGGGGGACTTCATCAACGTAGGCATCGGCATCACCGGCGGTCATGACGGGAGCCTCCCACGCCGGCGCGACGCGCTGGTCGCCGCGCTCCGCGCGGCCGGGCGGTTGCCCGCCGATCTGCCGCTCGAGCCCTTCAAGGGCCACGCCTACGTGGTGCGCCGTCAGGCGCCTCGGCGGCTGGCGGGTGCGGCCTTCTGTCTCATCGGCGACGCGGCGGGGCTCGCGCGAGATCTCTCGGGAGAGGGCATCGGGCCCGCGATCCGCAGCGGCATCCTCGCCGCCGCCGCGGGCGAGGGAATGCTCCGCCGCGGCGCCGCGCTGGACGGGTACGCCCGCGAGGTGGTGGCCCTCTACGGCGCGGGCGAGCCGACGTGGATCGGGCGCCAGGTCAGCCGGCTGCCCGAGGCGCTGGCGCGGGTGGCGGTGCGGCTGGTCCTGGGCTCCGCGCGCGCGCGGCGCCGCGTGGTCTTCGACTCCATCTTCGGCATGAAGGAGAGGGCGGCATGAAGAGGGTGGGCCTGAAGCGGCGGAGCAAGGAGCACGACGCGCAGTCCATCTCGTATCACTACGACATGTCCAACGAGTTCTATGCCCTCTTCCTCGATCCTCTGATGGTCTACACCTGCGCGTACTACCGCGATCCCGACGGCAAGCTCGAGCAGGCACAGGCCGACAAGCTCGACCTCGTCTGCCGGAAGCTGCGCCTGCAGCCCGGGGAGACGCTGCTCGACATCGGCTGCGGCTGGGGCAGCCTCGCCATCTGGGCCGCCCAGCACTACGGCGTGCGCTCCCACGGGGTGACGCTCTCGCGCGCCCAGGCCGAGTGGGCGGCCGAGCGCATCCAGCGCGAAGGTCTCACCGGCCGCTGCCTGGTCGAGTACCGCGACTTCCGCGACCTTCCGGCGGAGGCGCGCTATGACAAGATCGCCGCGGTCGGCGTCATCGAGCACGTGGGGATCCCGAACTACCCGTCCTTCTTCCGCCGCGTGCGTGAGATGTTGAACGACGGCGGGCTCTACCTCAATCACGGCATCACCCACGAGTTCCACTGGAAGCCGACCAGCCAGACCGATTTCCTCTACAAGAACGTGTTCCCCAACGGCGACCTCGCCGGGCTCACCGAGACCATGACCGAGCAGGAGCGGGCGGGCTGGGAGGTCCTCGACGTGGAAGGCCTGCGCCTGCATTACGCGCGCACCTGCCGCCAATGGGTCGAGCGGCTGGAGGCGCGCGCCGACGAGGCCCGCGCCGTCGTGGGAGAGCGCGTGTACCGGATCTGGCGGCTCTATCTCACGTGCTCCGCAGTGGCCTTCCAGGAAGGCCATATCGGCCTCTACCAGGTCCTCATGCGCAAGCAGTGGGACGGCAAGTTCAGCGCGCCCACGACTCGCGAAGATATCTATCGTCAGCCCTGATCCCGCGTGCCGCGGGCGTTGTTCGTCGGGAAAGCTTACATCTAGATGCCGATGGGGAATGCGTCGAAGAGATCTTGCTGGAAAACTTAAGTTCCAATTTCGGGCAGGGAACTTGCTTCGTGCCGAGAGGGTGAGGGTGGACATGGCGCGTTACCTGTTTGTCGTGTCGAAGACCCGGCCGGACTTGAGGGACTACCTGGTCCAACATTTCTCGGACGAGGAGGACGTCCAGGTGACGCTCGACCGTCGCCGCGCGGACCGGCGGCGGGCCCACGCGGACACGCGGCCCGATCGCCGGCAAGCCCATCGACGCTGGCGGCCCGAGAACGACGAGGCGCTCGAGTCGATCGGCGCCTTCATGGTCGCCTGCGAAGAGCACGAGCCCGTCGCCTGACGCCTCACGGCACGGGGTTGCCGTCCAGCTTTCCTTCATAAGCGCCGGGCATTGTCTCCCCGATGCCCGGGCAGGCAGCCGGGAATCGAGGCGGCCGCCCCAATCAATTCGGCGCTTTCCCAATCAGACGTTCCCTGGCATTCCGGTTGCTCTCCTGTGCGCGCAGAAGGGGGAGGCGACCATGAAGACCTTGATCGGGATGGCGCTGGTGGCGGTTCCGATGGGCTTGGTGGCGTCTGGCGATTTCTCGACCGGCACCCTCGCCCTCGCGGGCCTCGTGGCGGGCGGCTGCTGGATGGTCAGCGGCTGGTTCGCCGACTAGGACCCCCTCGCCCGGGTCAGCCCCCTTGCGCGGGCCTCCGCCCGCGGCGATGATCGCGGCACCCACCCACCTCGCTCCGGAGGAGCCGCGATGACTCACGATCTGCTCGAAGCCGTCAAGGACCGCGTCGCCCTGCTCACCCTCAATCGTCCCGACCGCCTGAATGCCATGTCGCGAGAGATGCTCGACGCCCTGCTGGAAGCCCTGGCGCGCCTGGCCGCGGATGCCGAGGTCGGCGTGGTGGTGTTGACGGGAGCAGGACGGGGGTTCTGCGCGGGGGGCGACGTGAAGGCCATGGCGGAAGGACGCGAGGGCGACGGGGCGAGCCTCGAGGACAAGGCTCAGGCCCTCCGCTCGCGAATGGAAGTCTCGCGCTGGCTCCACGAGATGCCCAAACCTACCATCGCGATGGTGCGCGGGGCGGCGGCGGGAGCGGGGCTGTCCCTCGCGCTCGCCTGCGACTTGCGGATCGCCTCCGACAACTCGAAGTACGGCACCGCCTTCGCGCGCGTCGGCTATTCCGGCGACTTCGGGGGGAGCTACTTCCTCACCCAGTTGGTCGGGACAGCGAAGGCGCGCGAGCTCTACCTCACCGCGGACCTCGTCGACGCCACGCAGGCGCTCGCTCTCGGGATGGTCAACCGCGTGGTGCCGGACGCCCTCCTGGAGACGGAGACCCTGGCGCTGGCCGCCCGCCTCGCCAAGGGCCCGTCGGTGGCCTACCGCTACATGAAGCGTAATCTCAACGCGGCGGAGAGCGGCAGCCTCAAGGAAGTGCTCGACCTCGAGGCGTGGGGCCATACCCGGAGCGGCATGACCGAGGACTGGCGCGAGGCCACGCGCGCCTTCGTCGAGAAGCGCGAGCCCGTGTTCAAAGGCCGTTGAGGGCGGACCACGCGACGGGCGAGATCAGCAGCGACTCGTAACCACGCCAAAGGCGACGGGAGGACACATGGCGCTCGATCTGGGACTCGGCGGCAAGATCGCGATCATCAGCGGGGGCAGCGAGGGATTGGGCCGCGCGGCGGCGGAGCGGCTCGCACGCGAGGGCGCCCGCCTGGCCATCTGTGCGCGTCGAAAGGACGTGCTCGAGGCGGCGGCGGGGGAGATCCGCAAGATGACCGGGGGCGAGGTGCTGGCGATCCCCGCCGACGCCACCAAGGCGGCCGATATCGAGAACGTCGTGCGTGCCACCGTGGACCGCTGGGGCGGGGTGGACATCCTCCTCAACAACGCGGGGACCTCGGCGGCGGCCCCCTTCGAGAAGGTGGACGACGAGACCTGGCACGAGGACTTCGAGCTCAAGGTGATGGGCGCCATCCGCTTCTGCCGCCAGGTCATCCCGCACATGAAGCGCGGCGGCGGCGGACGCATCGTCAACGTGACCACGGTGGGCGGCAAGGCCCCCGCGCCGCGCGCGCTGCCCACCAGCGTGTCGCGCGCGGCGGGGATCAACCTCACCAAGTCGCTCGCCCACGAGTACGCCGCCGACAAGATTCTCGTGAACACCATCTGCATCGGCCTCGTGCGCAGCGCCCAGATCGACCGCCGCGCCAAGGACGGCGACCTCGAAGGCCACTACCGCGAGCTGGCGAAGCGCATTCCCATCGGTCGGGTGGCGCATGCCGCCGAGTTCGGCGACCTCGTCGCCTTCCTCGTCTCCGACCGCGCCTCGTACATCACCGGAACCGCCATCAACTTCGACGGTGGCATGGCCGCCGTCGTCTGACGCGGAGGACGCGATGCCGACACTCAGCCGCCAGGTGCTGCTCGCTGCCCGTCCCGCCGGCGCTCCCAAGCCGAGTGACTTCAAGCTCGCCGAGGTCTCCGTGGGCGATCCCGGGCCGGGCGAGGTGCTCGTCCGCAACATCTACATGTCGGTGGATCCCTACATGCGCGGGCGGATGAACGACCGCCGCTCCTACGCCAAGCCCTGGGACGTGGGCGAGCCCGCGGACGGCCGCGCGGTGGGACAGGTGATGAAGTCCAACGATCCCAGGTTCAAGCCGGGGGACATCGTGTCGAGCATGCTCGGCTGGCGGGAGTACTTCGTGTCCACCGGCGAAGGGCTCAACGTCCTCGATCGCTCCCTGCCTCTGCCCGCCTATCTGGGCGTGCTCGGCATTCCGGGCTTCACCGGCTGGTACGGGCTCAAGGAGATCGGCAAGCCCAAGGCGGGGGAGACCCTCGTGGTGTCGGGGGCGGCGGGAGCGACCGGATCGCTGGTGGTCCAGATGGGGAAGATCCTCGGACTGCGCGTGGTCGGCACGGCTGGCACCGACGACAAGTGCAAGTGGGTCACCAACGAGCTCGGCGCGGACGCCGCCGTCAACTATCGCAAGGCGCCCGACCTCTTCGAGGCGCTGCGCGGAGCCTGCCCCAAGGGCGTCGACGTCTACTTCGAGAATGTGGGCGGCCCCATGCTCGACGCCGTGCTCCGCCTCGTCAATCCCTTCGCGCGCATCCCGCTGTGCGGCATGATCTCGCAGTACAATCTCGAGACGCCGGAGCCCGGGCCGCGCTTCATGATGAACATGGTGGGCAACCGCGTCCTCATGCAGGGGTTCATCATCTCCGATCACTTCGACAAGTACCCGGCCTTCCTCGCGGAGGTGGGCGGCTGGCTACGCGCGGGGAAGATCAAGCACGAGGCGACCGTGGTGGAAGGGATCGAGAATGCGGTGAAGGCCTTCATGGGGCTCTTCGCGGGCGACAACCTCGGCAAGATGGTGGTGCGGCTGGCTCCCGATCCCAAGTGACCCCCTCACCGAGGGTGAGACGGGCTACGGCTGGTAGGTGATTCGGTACACGACGCCCGCGTTGTCGTCCGAGAGATAGAGCGCGCCGTCGGGGCCGGTGAGCACGTCCACCGGCCGCCCGAAGACCTTCCACTCCGGACCGAGCCAGCCCGTGGCGAAGTCCTCGACGGCGCCCGAGGGACGGCCATTGGCGAAGGGGACACGCACGACCTTATAACCGGTGGGCACCGTACGGTTCCAGGAGCCGTGGTACGCGATGAAGAGGCTGCCGCGATACTCGGGAGGAAACTGCTGGCCGGTGTAGAAGGCAAGGCCCAGCGGCGCCGAGTGGGCCTGGACCTCGAGGGTGGGCAAGGTCACCTTCTCGCAGCGGTCGGTGGGTGTCGCGCGGTCGTCGCGCACCACCTGGCGGCCTGCCACGAAGCACTCGGGCCAGCCGTAGAAGCCCCCTTCCTTCACGTCGGTGACGTACTCCGGGGGGAGGTCGTCGCCCTTCCAGTCGCGCTCGTTCACCGTCGCCCAGAGCACGCTCGAACCCGGATGGAAGGCGATGCCCACCGCGTTGCGGAGCCCCGTCGCGAAGAGCCGCTCGCCCGAGCCGTCCGCCTCGTAGCGCACGATGGCGGCGCGACGGGGATCCGACTCGTTGCAGATATTGCAGGAGGAGCCGACGGAGACGAAGAGCCGTCCATCCGGCGCGAACGCGATGGTGCGCGTCCAGTGGCCGCCGCCCACCGGGAGGCTGGGAACGACCACGTTCGGCTCGCTCGCTTTGTGGGTCGTCGGGTCGTAGCGGAAGCGGAGGATCCGGCTCGTCTCGGCCACGTAGAGCGCGCCATCCTTGAAGGCCAGGCCGTGCGGGCGGTTGAGCCCCTCCGCGACGGTCACCACGCGATCGGCGCGCCCGTCCCGATTGCCGTCGGGAAGGGCTACCACGCGGTTCTGCCGCGGCACGGAGAGGAGGATCGTGCCCGCGGGATCGAGTGTCATGAAGCGGGCGCCGGCGAGATCACGCGCGAAGGACTCGATGCGGAAGCCGGGCGGGAGCTTGAGGGGGGTATCCTGGGCCGCGACCGGCGTCGCGAGGAGAGCCAGGAAGACGCCGATGCGGGCCCAGCGCATGCCCGCATCGTACTACGCGACGCAATCGGCAATCAGGAGCGGCGGCCGAGGAGCTCGGTGGTGAGCTTCTGGAGGTCCTGCATGCGGAACGGCTTGTAGAGGATAGGAGCGCCCGTCTTCTCGAGGAACTGCTCCATCCCTGCCGATTGGGCGCTGCCTGTGATGAAGGCGATGCGGGTGATGAGCTCCGGGCGGCGCCGCGCCAGCTCGCGGTAAAGCCCGGGGCCGTCCAGCTCCGGCATGCGGAGATCGCTCAAGATGAGGTCGTAGTCATTACGCTCGAGGTGCGCCAGGGCGGCCAGTCCATTGACCGCCGTCTCCACCGTGTGCCCGTCCGACGAGAGAATCTCGGAGATCAGCGCGGCCAGCGGAGCCTCGTCGTCCACCACCAGAATTCGCTTGCCGTTCTGCGCCTCGGACCCGGTCATGACCGTGTATTCCTCCTGCACCGATGTAACTGCAATGCGGAGGCCACGGTTCGACGCCTTAAATAACGATGCTTTACCTCATTTTCCCCTGCGGATCCGAGCGCAGATCTACAATTTGAGAGGGCCCCGTCTTAGCGCGCCCTCTGACCGACAAGATTTGAAGCTCGCCGGGCTGCATTCGAGCGGGCCCGGGCCCGCTCGTCGGCCTTTCGGGTCCGAATTGCGGCGATGCGCTGGGCCAGCGGAATCTCGAGGCGCTCCGCGGGGCGCCGCGAATAGTCGAAATCAGGCAGGGTGACTCTGGCCAGATCCTTCCCGATGGCCCGCTCGATGGCCCGGAGATCACCCATCTCCTCGGGCGCCACGAAGGTCACGGCCTCGCCGACGGCGCCCGCCCGCGCAGTGCGGCCCGCCCGGTGGATGTAGTCGTCGGGCACGTTCGGGACGTCGAAGTTCACCACGTGCGAGAGCTCGTCGATATCGATGCCGCGCGCGGCGATGTCGGTGGCCACGAGCACGCGGCACTTGCCCCGCTTGAAGGCCTCCATGGCCATCGTCCGCTGAGCCTGGCTCCGGTTGCCGTGAATGCGCTCGGCCGCGATGCCCTGCCGTGAGAGCTGATCGGCGAGGCGATTGCACCGGTGCTTGGTGCGCGTGAAGACGAGCACGCTCCGCAACTCGTCGCGTCGCAGCAGCGCCACGAGCAGCCCGCTCTTCAACTCCTGGGCGACCGGGTACACGGCATGGGTGATCCCCGTCGCCGGCGCGGCCTTGCGCTCCTGGTTGATGGGCAGGGGATTCCGGAGGAACTCGCGCGCCAGCGCGGCGATGGGAGGCGGCATGGTCGCGGAGAAGAGGAGCGTCTGTCGCTCCTTGGGCAGCCGGCCGAGGATGCGGCGGATGTCGGGGAGGAATCCCATGTCGAGCATCCGGTCGGCCTCGTCGAGGACGAGCACCTCGAGGCCCTCCAGCCGTACGTAGGGATATTGCATGTGGTCGAGGAGGCGGCCGGGCGTCGCGACGATCACGTCGACGCCGCGGCGGAAGGCCGCTTCCTGCGGACCCATCCCGACGCCGCCGAACACCGCCGCGCCCTTCACGGGCGTGAAGCGGGCGAGGTCTCGCAGATCCGCCTCGATCTGAGCCGCCAGCTCGCGCGTGGGCGCGATGACGAGGGCGCGCGCGGTCCCGCGGGGCTTCGCCATCAGGCGCTCGATGATGGGCAGGAGGAAGGCAGCGGTCTTGCCGCTGCCCGTCATGGCGCAGGCGAGCACGTCGCGTCCCGCGCGCGCGGGCGGAATGGCGTCGCGCTGGATGGGCGTGGGCGTGGTGAAGCCGAGCGCCTCGACGGCGCGCAGCAGGTTGGCGTGGAGATTCAGGGGAGCGAAGGACATGGACGTTCGACCTCTATTCGAGCGGGCTTCTCGCCGGGCAAGGAACCGCGCTACTGTCTGTCCGGCGTGATCGGAAAGAACGGGGGGATTTGCCGGGGGAAACCGCCGTTCGGGCTCTCTGAGACGCTTCGAGAACGGGATCAGTATGGCACGACCACGGCGATTCACCTAGCGATTGGTCGCCGGCGCGCGCGGAAGCGGCCAACCCGTGCGTCCTGGGGTATCTTTGGGGCAATGTTTCCGCGTGGGCTCGTGCGGGTCGCGGGCGCCGTGCTCGGCGTCCTGACGGTGGCGATCGCAGCCGACGCGCAGCAGCCCGCCAAGGTGCATCGCGTCGGATACCTCGCTCCCGTCTCGCAGCCGGCGCGGGAAGAGGCCTTTCGACAGGAGCTGCGTCGGCTCGGCTACGCGGAAGGTCAGAACATCGCCATCGAGTATCGGTCCGCCGACGGCAGGTTCGAGCGGCCCCCCGAGCTCGCCGAGGAGCTGGTCGCGCTCAAGGTCGACGTCATCGTGGCGGTGGTGACGCAGGCCGCTCTCGCCGCTCAGAAGGCGACGCGCACCATCCCCATTGTCATGGTGGGCGTGTCCGATCCGGTGGCGTCCGGGCTGATCGCGAGCCTCGCGCGACCGGGCGGCAACGTCACGGGAACTTCAGCCACCGCCGCCGACGTGGTCGGAAAGCAGCTCGAGCTGCTGCGAGAGATGCTGCCCAAGGCCTCTCGGGTGGCCGCTCTCTGGAATTCCGCGAATGCGGTTTTCCAGACGCAGCAGGTCGCGGCGGCCAAGGCGGCCGCGACGAAGCTGAAGGTGAAGCTCAACCTGGTCGAGGTTCGGGCCCCGGATGAGCTGGATCGTGCCGTCGCGACAATGCTCACGCAGCGCACGGAGGCGCTCCTCGTCCTGGGGGACCCGATGCTCGGTGCGCACGCCGCGCGGATCGCCGCGCTTGCCACCCGGCACCGCCTGCCCACGGTGAGTGGGGCGAGGGAGTCTGCGGAGCGAGGCATCCTCATGAGTTATGGGCCGGACTTTTTTGACGCGCACCGGATTTCCGCCACGTATCTGGACAGGATCTTGAAGGGCGCCCGGCCGCCCGACCTTCCCGTGGAGCAGACCACGAAGTTCGACCTGGTCATCAATGCAAGGACCGCGGCCGCACTCGGTATCACCATCCCGCAGTCCCTCGTCGTGCGCGCGAATCAGGTAGTGCAGTGAGCGCCGATCGGCCACGGAAGCGGGTGGGGCGAATCTGATGGATGCCTGGAGAGCCGCTAGCCCGCGATGATTCGAGACTACGAGCCCGCGCGGCATCGCGGTCAGCTCCGGTCCTGCATCGTCGAGCTCCAGGAGTTCGAGCGGGGGCTGGAGCCGACCTTGCCAAAAGGGGAGGCGATGGCGGACCGCTATCTGGCCTACGTCCTGCAACGCTGCTCGGAGGCATCCGGTCGGATCTTTGTCGCCGAGGTCGAGGGGGCCGTCGTCGGCTTCGTCGGCGTGCTCGCCCGGATCGTCCCCGAGCCCGACGAGAGCCAGGCCTATGCGTACGTGTCCGACCTCGTCGTCGTCCCCGCGTACCGTCGGCGCGGCATCGGCCGCGCGCTCCTCGAGCGAGCGGAGCGGTTTGCCCGCGGCGAGGGCGCCAAGGCGCTGCGCGTGGGAGTGCTAGCCAAGAACGAGCCCGCCGGGCGGCTCTATCGCCGCCTCGGCTTCACCGACTATACGATTCAACTCAACAAGCCGCTGCGCTGAGCGTTGGCGCGGCGTCCGGAGGGAAACCGATGTTGGCTCGGATCGGCACGTGGCATGCCATGAGTCGCACGCTGACACGCCGGCAGTTGATGGAACGGGTGATGCGGATCGCCGGAGGGGCGATGGCCCTGTCGGGCGCGGCTTCGCCGCTGGCGGCGGCGACGTCTCCCGCGGAGCGCTCCCGCTTCATGGCGCGCGCCTTCGAGATGCGGCGCCTCGCGGTCGAGCGCGGCGACCAGGCCTATGGCGCCGTCGTCGTGCGAGAGGGTCAGGTCGTGGGCGAAGGGGTCAGCGCGGTCCTGACGACGCCCGATCCGACCGCCCACGGCGAGATCCAGGCGATCCGTGACGCCGCCCGACGGCTCGGCACGCCGCGACTGGCCGGATGCGAGCTCTACACGACGTTTCGGCCGTGTCCCATGTGCGAGAGCGCCGCGTACTGGGCAGGAATCGCGCGCATCTTTCACGGCGAGGCGATCGCGGATGCCGGCGAGCCTCGCCTTCCCAGGTGTTGACGGCCTCCATCGCATGACCCTGGACGCGCAGCGCCGCGAGACGCTCCTCAAGACCGTGCGCGGCAAGAGCTTCCGTCGCGCGCTGAAGGCCATCGCCGAGCTGCGCGCCGCCGATCAGCCGGCGCTTGCCGAGATCGTGGGAGCGTACCGAGCTCCCGACGGCGAGCGCGAGATGCACTACCGGATCGCTCGCATCGTGCTCGCCCACGGCGCGCGGGGGCTGGTCGCCGAGTGGGGCGCCCTTGCCGACCCGAAATGGCGGGCCGAGCTCATCAGCGAGATCGAGCAGGCCTTCGCCCTCTGGGTCGATGAAGCGACAGTCGATCTCTTGCTGACAGCCCTCGAGGATCCGAGCCCCGAGGTTCGCGGCAAGGCGGTTTGGGGCCTGGTCGGGATCGTCCGCGACGTCCCCGACCGCGAGCGACGGACGGCCCGGGCCGACTCTCACCGGCGCGCCCTGGCAGCGCTGGATACGCTGCGCGGCTGGATGACCGCGGCCCGCCGCGCCCGCGCCACCCGGGGGCTCGTCGAGATGTTGGTCCAGCACCGGCAGGCCCCATGTGTCGTGCTGGCGCAGATCGTGGAGACGCTGGGCCATACCGCGACGAAGGACGACCAGGCGGCGGTGCAGGCGCTGGAGGCGCTAGGGCCAGAGTCCGGCGAGCCGTTTCGCGTGACGTACGAGGCGCTCGACGAGAGCAAGCTCGACTGGCGCGAGCGGCTCCTCGCGGAGCGCAAAGGGATCGAGCCGGGACGGATCAAGGTGCGGATCGGGACATCATCCCACCGGCCTGCTGGACCGGAAGGTCCTGGCCGCCGCGCTCGAGCGCATCCAGGGCCGTGCCTTGCATTGATCTTTAGCTTGACGAGAGGTGATGGGTCATGGAATCGAACGCAAGACCCGATGCTTCCCTGACGACACCGGTGGCGCCGCGTCAGCCCTCGCGCACCAGGCGGGCGCTGAGGCAGCTGCGCATAGAGCATCAGGCCATCGGCTCCAGCGCGGTGGGCGCGCAGGCGTCCGGCTCGCTGGCGGTGGGTGCGGTCGCGCTGGGGGCCATGGCCGTCGGGGCGCTGGCGCTGGGCGCGCTCGCGATCGGCCGCCTCGTGGTCGGCCGCGTATCGGTCCGTCGCGCGCGGGTCGAGCGGCTCGAGATCGGCGATCTCGAGGTGGCGCGGCTGCTCGTGCGTGAGCTCCGCGTCATCGAAAAGCTCGTCACCCCCGACGGCGACGCCCCCGCCGCGAGAACCGAGCGCTAGCCGGAGAGCCTCACCGCCACGGCCACGCGCTACGCCTCTGGGTTGTCCAGCCAGTAGCGCATGTCCATCTCGCGGAACATCGTCATCGCGATGGCGAGGTTCTGCCGTGCCGGTTCTTCTTGACCGGTCCGACGGGAGAGCTTTCCGAGACCCCGGTGGCACCGGGCGACCTGGGGGCGCATGCCGAGCTCCTCGGCGAGCGCCAGGGCCGCGACGTAGCGACGCTCCGTCGCCGCCCCTTCGTCTTGCCCGAGGCTCTGCGCGGCGATCTCACCGAGCAAGTAAAGGGCGCGGGCCTCCGTGCCCCGCTCGCCGCGCTCACGCGCCAGGCTCAGGGTACGCTCGGCGAGCTCCCCCGCCTCGGCCACCTGGCCGTCACGAAACAGCGCCTCGCAGAGATGAGCGTCCACCGCGCCTCCCAGAGCTCCGGCGGCCCCGGACGGTCTGCTCGATCGCCTCGCGAAGAAGCGCGATCCCCTCGCGGTGGTGCCCGGTCATCGCGTGAGGTGAGGCTAGCCTCGGCCCGCGTGCCCGTCAAGGAGGCGCGGAACGGCGCCTCCGCCTATCGGCCTTCACCGCCGCGGCGCGGGCGCGCCGTGCCGGCCCTCGCCGGCGGCGAAGCGGGCGGCGCCCTCGCGGCTCTCGCCCGAGTCGCGCGTGGCCCGACCCAGCACGTACTCGCGGCCCAGGGCTGCATCCGGATCGAGGCTCCAGCTCTCGTAGGCGGAGCGGCGGTCGCTCCGCAAGCAGGTCTGCGGCAGATCGGCGAGCGCCCGCGCCAGCGCCTCCGCCTCCTCACGCGCCTTGCCCACGGGCACCACGCGATTGGCGAGGCCGATCTGCAGCGCCTCCTGCGCATCTACCGCGCGTCCGGTGAGGATGAGATCCATCGCGCGGCTCATGCCGATCAGCCGCGGGAGGCGGACCGTCCCGCCGTCGAGGAGCGGCACACCCCAGCGGCGGCAGAAGACGCCGAAGGTGGCCGTCTCCTCCATGACGCGGAGATCGCACCACAGGGCCAGCTCCAGCCCGCCCGCCACCGCGTACCCGGCCACCGCGGCGATCACGGGCTTGGAGAGGAACAGGCGCGTGGGCCCCATGGGCCCGTCGCCGCCGGGCTCGACGCGCAGCCCGTTCCCGGTGCCGAAGGCCTTCAGGTCGGCACCGGAGCAGAAGGTGCCGCCCGCGCCCCAGAGCACGGCGACGCGTGCCTCGCCGTCGGCGTCGAAGGCGCGGAAGGCGTCGGCGAGCGCCCGCGCGCTCGGCCCGTCCACGGCGTTTCGCCGCTCCGGCCGGTCCATGATCACCGTGGTCACCGGACCCTGCTTCTCGATCGTGATCGCCATGGCGGTCTCCTCCCCGGGGCAGCTTACAGTAGAATGAGGCGCATGAGTCTCGACGACGTCATCTGGCGGCCCGATCCCGCCACTGCCGCGCGCACGCGGATCGCTCGCTTCATGGCCGGCCACCGCCTCGAGTCGCTTCCGGCGCTCCACCGCCGCTCGATCGACGATCCCGAGTGGTACTGGGACGCGGTGATGCGCGACCTCGGCTGGGCGTGGACCC
>JBKPDT010000380.1:0-13482 GCA_046728035.1 Candidatus Methylomirabilota bacterium
TCATCGGCGCCGGCAAGGAGCCGATCACCATGGTGCATGCCAGCTGCGGCGAGCGGACCACGGCGGTGCTCACGTGCGACCACTGCGGCGAGGAGCTGCGGGGCCGAGATGTGCGGGTGGTGGCCGGCCCCGGCCTCGACGACCCGGCCATGGTGCCGGCACGGCGCAAGGCGGCGACCACGTGACCGGGGTCGACGCCATCACGGCCGAGCACGTCGACGCGGTCCTCGCCACCACCAGGGCGGTGCGACCTTTGCGGCACGCCCGCCAACAGCCGAGGTGAGGGGTGGAGTCCACGACTCCCGGGCATCGAAGCCGCCATTCCCCGGGTACAGTCATTCGGTGGTCGGCCCCACGGCCGTTCTCGACGGCTCTGTGAGCTCGGGGAACCGGTCAGCCGCGGGAGGATCGCCGACGTGTACGAGGCTCACGACCGTCTGCTCGGGCGCATTGTCGCGATCAAGTTCCTCGCGCCAGCGTTCGATCGCGTCCGAGGCCTCGTCGAGCGGTTCCGCCGCGGGGCCCATGCGGCCGCCCACCTCAACTAGCCGAGCATCGTCGCCGCCCTCGACAGGGCTTCGCACGACGTTCCGGATTCCAGGAGGAGGGGGTTGGTATGCACTGTTCGAGAAGCAAGGTCGTCGCGCTGGGTGCGTCCGTGGCCCTTCTGGCCGTGGTCGGCTCCGTTCCGGCCACGGCGGGCCCGTCCACCACGGGCCCGCTGGTGACCGTTTCCGGCGCCAGCCCGATCGCTGCCTGCGAGGGTGACAGCGGATTCCGCGATGTCGGCGGCGTCCCGGCCAGGCAGTTCGTCAACAGCGAGGTCGAGCCCCATGTGATGGTGGATCCGTCGAACCCGGACGTCATCATCGGGGCCTGGCAGCAGGACCGGTGGAACAACGGCGGCGCGGAGGGCAACGTCTCCGCCACCAGCGTCAACGGTGGGGCGAGCTGGACGGTCAACGCCCTGACCAAGTCGTCGAACTGCACCGGCGGCACCCCGGCCAACGGGGGGAACTTCGAGCGGGCCTCCGACCCGTGGGTGGCCATCTCTCCGGACGGGACCGCGTACCTGATGACCTTGGCCACCGACACGGCCCCCGGCGGCTTCGACACCAACCCCGATG
The DNA here is from genome assembly GCA_046728035.1 of Candidatus Methylomirabilota bacterium. Lineage (GTDB taxonomy): Bacteria > Methylomirabilota > Methylomirabilia > Rokubacteriales > CSP1-6 > DASRWT01. The sequence goes on from JBKPDT010000380.1 coordinate 1,128, forward strand.
ACATGCTGGTCGCCCGCTCGACCGATCACGGGGCGACGTGGGAGGACCCGATCTCGCTCAACCGTGACGAGAGCCCGAACTCGTTCAACGACAAGAACGCCATCACCGCGGACCCGAACGACTCCGAATTCGTCTACGCGGTGTGGGATCTGGTGGTCTCGCCGCCGAGCGGGAACGAGAGCCAGCAGGCGTTCGAGAACTCCGTGGCGTTCACCGGCGACCCCCTGTTCGCTCGGACCACCGACGGCGGCGAGACATGGGAGCCCGCCCGGAGGATCTTCAGGGCCGGGGTCATCGCCCAGACGATCGGTAACCAGATCGCCGTGCTCCCCGACAACGACGAGTTCGACGGCGAACTCATCAACGTGATGACGCTGATACGGGGGACCAGGAACGACCAGGGAACCCGGGGCTTCCACATCGCCGTGATCCGGTCCTCGGACCACGGCGCGACGTGGGACCAGCAGGAGACCATCGTCGACAGGTTCTTCCGGGGAGTGGTGATCGACCCGGATTCGCCGTTGCCCGCCGGGGTCGAGGCTCGCCACCGCACGGGGGACATCAACGCCGAGATCGCCGTCGACCGCGCCACCGGCGCGGTGTACGTGGTGTGGCAGGACAGCCGGTTCGGCCCCCGGTCCAGCATCGCGTTCAGTCAGTCCCTCGATGGGGGAGTGACCTGGTCGGCCCCGATCAAGGTGAACCAGACGCCGGATCTGGCGAACAACCTCAACGAGCAGGCCTTCCTGCCGATGGTCCACGTGCTGGACGACGGGACCGTGGCCGTTTCGTACTACGACTTCCGGAGCAATAGTGCCGACAGCGGCGCGACAACTCCCACCGAGGCGTTCCTAGCCCACTGCCATGCCACAACCGAGGACTGCTCGGTGGCGGCGAGCTGGGATGAGGAGGTCGCGGTGACCGACGCCCCGTTCGATAGCCGGAGGGCGCCTGTGGCCCGGGGGTTCTTCCTGGGCGACTACGTCGGCCTGGGGCAGAGCGGGACCGCTTTCTTCCCGTTCTTCACCGTCACGACGGCGACCGACCCTGCCAACATCGTCACCCGGGAGGTGGGTCAGTAGCCCGGACCGGTCGCGGGAGGGTCCCGGCGTTCATGGCCGGGGCCCTTCCCTTGCGCCCGTCGAGTTCGAGGCACGGCATCAACGTGGGAGGGGGCCACGTCGGGCCGGTTGCGTCGCCGGTTCAGTGGTAGATGCCATCTGGGCGGCGATCTGGCCGCTTGTCCCGGTCCCGGTCGAGGACCACCCGCTGGGCTGCCACCGACCCCGGACACCGGACCGAGACTGCTTCGAGGTCATGCTCGTCCGCCTCGTCACCGGCTGCTCGTGGGAGGACGCGGAGCGGCTCTGCCGCAACAAGGTCTCGGACACAACCGTGCGCGAGCGACGCGACACGTGGATCGCCGCAGGAGTCTTCGCCGCGATCGCCAACGAGGTGATCGCGGCGTATGACCGGGCGATCGGGCTCGAGCTCAGCGACGTCGCCGTTGACGGGTCGCTCCACAAAAGCCCTTGTGGCGGCGAGGGAACCGGCAAGAACCCGACCGATCGCGCCAAGCTCGGCTGGAAGTGGTCGATCCTCACCGACCGGGCGGGCATCCCGATCGGCTGGACCACAGACGGCGCCAACCGCAACGACCGCTACGTCGACACCCACCGTGCGGCGTCCGGCCGGGTCGACCGCGAGCGCTACGTGTTCTCCGCCGATCCCGACGGTACTTGAGCCGTGGCGGCCCAACTGGGTGACCAAGCGGTTCATCGCGGTCCGGACGGCGGCGGGCGTGGGGCACTTCCGGCTGCACGATCTCCGCCACGTCATGGCCACCGAGATGCTCCACAGGCTTGTCCCGTTGCCCACGGTGTCGGGCCGCTTGGCCCATGCACGCATGTCGACCACGTTGAACGTCTGCGCGCACGCCGTCCCGAGTGGCGACCGCTTGGCCGCCAGCGTCATCGGCGACCTGGTCGTCGGGGCACCGACGCGACATCAGGTGCGGCGCTGCTCCGGCCGGGCACAGCACGACACGCTCTGTGGCCCACCCGGCGGAGGCGCCGGTGCCGGGCCAGGCCATCTGGTTGAGGGCGGGCGCGGCCGGGGACGCACCGAACGTCGCTGTCAGGTCGAGCTATTCCGTCTACGCCGACTTGCGCCGGCCAGCCGGTGATCGACCGGGTTGAAGCCGGCGCACTCTGGTTCGAGGGAGAGATCGGTCCGGTCAAGGTGCCGAGGGCCGCGTCCGACATAGCGCAGCCGGGCTGGTCGACCAACATCGTGCTCGGCCGAGTGAACGAGACGTGGCACGTGGTCGAGGCTGACAACGTCTATCCGTGAAGACAGTCACTGGGGAGCTTCACTCAACGGCGGCGATGGCTATCCCTTCGGCGCCCGCCGCGGTGAGCAGTGCCTCGTCCCCTGCGACGACGACGAGGTCTGGATCGCGCACTCGATCCGCGGCTGCGAGGTGTACGGCGTCATAGCCCCGAAGACGGTGCGCCTCTGCGAGTCGCCCTGCGTGCCGGGCGAGCGGGTCGTCGACTTCGACGAGGTCCATCTCTTCGTATCTCGAGTCGAGCTCGGTAACCGCGGCCCGAAGCTGGCGAGCGGTCAGTCTTCCGAGGCGGTGCGTCCGCCCTGGCGTACGTCCCGCGGGCCACCGAGCCGGCGTACGTCGCCACCAAGTCCGGGCTCGTCGCCCTGTCGCGGTCGGTGAGAGCCGACTGGGGCAGATCCGGCGTTGGGGTGTCGGTCGTCTATCCCGGGGTCACCAACACCGCCATCGCCGAGCACACCAGGTTCGTCGGCCGCCGCGACGATCCGATGGTCCGGGCCCGCACCGCCGGCCTGTTTCAGCACGGTCACCCTCCGAGCAAGGTGGCGGCGGCCATCGTCGATGCCGTCGACCGTGACCGGGCCGTTGTGTTCGTCGGCTGGGAGGCGCGGGCAGCGTGGATGCTGCAGCGCGCGGCTCCCGTCTCGCTTCAGCAGCGGCTGGCGACGCTCTTCACCGAGAGTGCTCGACCGGGCGACCGGGACGTCGTGAAACGGACGACGTCCAGCTCCGCTAAGTTACCCATCCGTAACCCACCATTAGGGGGTTCATCGTGACAACCGTCGGGTCGTCGCCCACCCGTACTCGCCGCGCCGAGGTCACCGAGCGTGACGCCCGGGCCGTCGCCGAAGCCGCCCGGGAGGCCGAGTGGCGAAAGCCCAGCTTCGGCAAGCAGCTGTTCCTGGGCCACCTCCGCATGGACCTGGTCCATCCCCATCCTCGGCCGACCGAGGAGCAGAGGCGCAAGGGCGAGGAGTTCCTCGACAAGTTGCGCGCGTTCTGCGAGACGTCGGTGGACGGCCTTGCCATCGAGCAGGAGGCCCGCATCCCCGACAAGGTCGTCCTCGGGCTGAAGGAGATGGGCGCCCTGGGCATGAACATCCCCGAGGCCTACGGGGGCCTGGGCCTGTCGCACGTCTACTACAACAAGGCGCTGATGCTGGCCGGATCGGCCAGCCCGGCGATCTCGACGCTGCTGTCGGCACACCAGTCGATCGGCGTCCCGCAACCCATCAAGCTGTTCGGCACCGATGATCAGAAGCAGAGGTTCCTGCCCCGCTGCGCGCGCAGCGACATCAGCGCCTTCCTGCTGACCGAGCCCGACGTCGGCAGCGACCCGGCCCGGCTCGGGATGGTCGCGACCCCGACCGCGGACGGGTCGGCGTACGTCCTCAACGGGGTCAAGCTGTGGACCACCAACGGTGTGGTCGCCGATCTGCTCGTCGTCATGGCACGGGTGCCTGAGGGCGAGGGCCACAGGGGCGGGATCACCGCCTTCGTCGTCGAGGCCGATTCCGAGGGAATCACCGTCGAGAATCGCAACTCGTTCATGGGCCTGCGCGGCATCGAGAACGGCGTGACCCGCTTCCACGAGGTCCGCGTGCCAGGCGAGAACCTCATCGGCTCCGAAGGCGCAGGCCTGAAGATTGCGCTGACAACGCTGAACACCGGCCGGCTCTCCCTGCCCGCCATGTGCGCCGGGGCGGCGAAGTGGTGTCTCAAGATCGCCCGCGAGTGGTCGAGCGAGCGCGTCCAGTGGGGCCGCCCGATCGGTGAGCACGAGGCCGTGGCCGCCAAGGTCGCGTTCATCGCCGCGACCGCCTTCGCCCTCGAAGCCGTCGTCGAGCTGTCCGGTCAGATGGCCGACGAGGACCACACCGACGTCCGCATCGAGGCAGCCCTCGCCAAGCTCTACGCGACCGAGATGGCGTGGCTGGTAGCCGATGAGTTGGTGCAGGTCCGGGGCGGGCGTGGCTACGAGACGGCAGCGTCGTTGGCCGCGCGCGGCGAACGGGGTGTACCGGCCGAACAGATCCTGCGCGATCTGCGGATCGGCCGGATCTTCGAGGGCTCGACCGAGATCATGCGGCTGCTCATCGCCCGAGACGCCGTGGACACCCATCTGTCGGTGGCCGGCGACCTCATCGACGCGAATGCCGACCGGTCCACCAAGGCGAAAGCGGCGGTGCGCGCCGCCGGCTTCTATGCCCGCTGGCTGCCCCCGCTGGCCGTGGGCAAGGGGCAGGTCCCCACCTCGTACGGTGAGTTCGGCTCGCTGGCCCCGCACCTGCGCTTCGTCGAGCGCCGCAGCCGACAGCTTGCGCGCTCGATGTTCTACGGGATGTCGCGCTGGCGGGGAAAGATGGAGCGCAAGCAGGGCTTCCTCGGCCGCGTCGTCGACATCGGCGCCGAGCTGTTCGCGATGACGGCGGCCTGCGTGCGCGCCGAGATGCTGCGGGCCGACGACCCGGAGACGGGGGAGGCCGCGTACGAGCTCGCCGACGCGTTCTGCCGGCAGGCCCGGCTGAGAGTGGACGAGCTGTCCGATCGCCTGTGGCACAACACCGACGACCTCGACCGCGGCGTGGCCAAGCGGGTTATGCAGGGCCGGTACGCCTGGTTGGAGGATGGCGTGATCGACCCGTCGGTCCAAGGCCCATGGATCGCCGACACCACCCCCGGGCCGTCAGCCACCAAGAACGCGCACCGCAGCATCGGCTGATGAGCTCGTGAACCGGTGCGTCACCTGTCGGTCGGCGCAATGGTTACCGATGCCACATGGAACGCGCTGGCCGGCGAGCTCGACGAGCAGCAGCTCATGGATCTGGTCTTCACGGTGGGGGCCTACGACGCGGTGGCGATGGCGTTCCGATCCTTCGGGGTCCAGCTCGACGACGACCTCGCTACCGCGGCTGCGGGCTGGGTGACCTCGCCGAGCGCGATCGGGTCGAGGTCCGGGCCTGGACGGCGTTGTCCCAGTCGACCTCCCACGACGGAAACCGCTTCCATGCTCGACGTTCTGCCACACGAATCCAGACACCCGTCGTCAGATTGTCAACAGACGCGCCTCCGAAATGCGGTTACTGTTCGGTTGACGACACGCGCAGTGCACGGCACTACCGCCCGCCGGAGGTGAATCGTGAGACCGGTGCGAGTGGACATCGTCACCTATGCACCGACGGTGTTCCTCCACTGCCAGCATTGCGAGGTCGCCTTTGATCAGCTGGGCGTCGGCTCCCGAATGCGCGACATCGAGGCCGACGAGTCCCTTCCCATCGATCTGCAGCTGGACTACCTCGTTCTGTCGGACTGGGTTCGGGAACTGCACGAGCGCAACGGGTCCAGGGTCGCCATCCGTGTCATCGACGCGGCGTCGCTCCTCGGTGTCTGGACCTCTTGGCGCCACGGCGTGAGGTCGTACCCGGCGGTGATCGTGGGAAAGAGGGAGGCATGGGTCGGGCACGACTATCGCGAGCTCGACCGGGTCATCGACCGCCTGGTCGCTGACGATGTGAGCAAGGGGGGATCCACAACATGAACTCACTCTGGGTTGTTGTCGTGGGGGTCGTGGTCATCACGCTGGCCTACCGCCTGTACGCCAAGCGCATCGACCGCGTCGTGATCCAGGCGGACGCCGACCGGGCGACCCCCGCCAAGCTGTACATGGATGGCGTCGACTTCGTGCCCACGAGCCGGTTCGTCCTGTACGGCTACCACTTCAAATCGATCGCCGCCGCCGGGCCGATCGTCGGGGTCATCACCGCCACCAACCTCTGGGGCTGGCTCCCGGCCATCATCTGGTTGATGGTCGGCGTCAGCTTCATCGGCTGGGCCAGCGATTACACGGCCATCATGATGGCGGTCCGCAATGACGGAAACTCGATGAGCGCGGTAGCCCACCGGCTTCTCGCGCCCCGCGCGCGATCGATCCTGTTCGTCTTCATCTTCTTCTACCTGCTGCTCATCGGGGGCGCGTTCGTCGGCATCTTGGCCGGAATCCTCGACGCCCGGCCCGACGTCCCCTTCGGGATCCTCGTCCTGGCCCTGATGGGAGTGGTCGCGGGCTACCTCATCTACCAGCGCCGGGCCGATCTGTTGGCGGTGTCGGCGGCCGTCGTCGGCGTCACGATCCTGGCGATGGCCCTGGGGCCGGTCGGTAACGATCTCGACACCGTCCCGGTCGACTGGAGCGAGGGGGCCATCAGCGGCGTCGTGACCGACATCAACGATGCCCTCAACGGCGACGAGCCCCTGTACGGCGTCGAGGACCCGACCTTTGCCGACCCCCGCATCCCGCCTCCGGTCGACGGCGTTCGACCGTCGACCCAGAACTTCGACGCCGACACGGGCACCATCAACGTGTTCCCGAGCTTCGTGTTCTGGGCCCTCGCGCTGCTGGTCTTCAGCTATCTCGGCGCCAACCTGCCGATCTGGCGGTTCGCCCAGCCCGTGAACTACATCGGGTTCTGGATCACCGCCTTGGTGATCGTCGTAGCTGGTATCGGTGCGGTCTTGGCGCCTTTCACCGATTCGGACGTGGCCAACTTCGAGGTCGGCCGGTACACGGCCTTCGCGCCGGACCAGGCCAGTGCGGCCATACAGCCCCTGTGGCCGATGCTGTTCGTCACCATCGCCTGCGGCGCCATCTCCGGCTGGCACGCCCTGTTCGGGTCGGTCGGCACCTCACGGCAACTCGAGTACGAGACCGACGCCCTGCCGGTGGGTGGTGGCGCCATGTTCTCGGAGAACACGTTGGCTCTGCTGTCGTTGACCGCGGTGGCCATCGTCGGCGGCGGGATCGCGGGCGCGACCGCCTTCGCCGTTGGCGTCGGCAACCTGCTCAACGTGGCGACGGGGATGGACGTGTCCTACGGGACGGCTCTGGCATTCGGGACCTTCGTGGTGATCGTGCTCACGGTGGTGCAGCTGGTGTTCCGGGTGATGCGGGTGACCCTCGGCGAGTGGCTCGGCAACACCTGGGTGGGCTTCAAGAACCAGCACATCGCGTCGATCGTCGGCTCCGCCGCCGTGCTGTTGCTGGTTCTCTCGGGGACATGGGTGTACCTGTGGCAGCTGTTCGGAGCCTCGAACCAGCTTCTCGCTGCCCTCAGCCTGTTGCTGGTCACCATCTGGCTGGTGGAAACGGGCCGCAATCCGGCCTTCGCCGGCATCCCGATGGTCTTCATGTACGTGACGACCATCACCGCGTCCGCGGTCACCGCCTGGAACCTGTACAGGACCATCGCCACCGACGACGCCGCGGCCACCATCTCGGTCGTCGGCGCATGGCTGATGATCGCGATCGCCCTCCTGCTGATCGGTGCGGCCCTGCTCATCGGGTATGACGGCTGGCGGGCGTGGCAGCGCCAGCGACCGACGGGAGTGGCAGTGGCCGACGCCGAACCGAGACCGGCGCCAACCACGTGAGGATCTCGACCATCTCGCGGTGCTCATGCCCGCAGCCGGTGCTGGGCGCTGCCAGGACGCCTCAATCCCGGGCGGCCAGCCGACCGAGTCCGCCGAACGCACCGACCAGGTCGGCGGCGTCGGCCGTGGCGAGCTCGGGCGGCTCGAGGTGGACCTCGACGTGGGGCGCCACGTTGCGCACCGAGAGCCGCCATACGTTGCCGGATGCCCCGGCCAGCTGGTCCCAGACCTGGCGCAGTTCGTCGATGTCGGCGTCCTCGGCCCGGTCGGAGTAGGCGACGTCGATGGCTCCGGTGCCGGCGTCCCACGTTGTCCGGACCCAGGCCTCGGGATCCAGCCGGCCCAGACGATCGCTGGCGGTCCAGCCACGGCTCCCACCGGCCTCGATCTCGAAGCGCGGCGGTCCCCTCAGCGTGCCCCGCAGGATGAGGAAGTCACGGCGTCCTTTGCGGCGGCTCCATGCCCACAACCACCCGAGATCCCGAGGCTCGAGCACCACGTTGACCTGCGCCGAGGTGTACGGGGGTTCGGCGTCGGTGATCTCCAGTTGGACGGCCGAGCTGCCGAACCAACGCAAGCTGGCCCGGCGGCCGATCTGCGGCAGGCCACCCTGCAGCCACCGCAACAACTCGTTGCCACGCTTGATGTTGTGCTGGGTCCCGAAGGTGAACCAAAGCAGGAAGGCGATCAGGAGCACCGTGCCGAGGGCGGCGACGACCTCCATTCCGCCAGTTCTAGACGATTGTGGGACGCGGCGGTGAGCTTCCGGACGGCACTACGGGAGTTTGTCTACGGCATGGGCAGCTACGAGTTCGCTCGCCACGCCATGGAGGAACGGGCAACGCGGGAGAGCCTGTTCATGGTCGTCACGCTGGGTGACATGGTGGGAGTACCGGTGATGCCGCCCTATTACTCGCTTCGCCTGCTCCCGTACACAGTGGGTGACCTGGACGCCTGGAAGCGGCGAGCGCTGCGCGAGCGTGCCCTCACCGACAGCCACGAGTTCGACCTGCACGGAGTGTGATCGACCAGCAGTCGAGCAGAACGTTGCGAACCGGAGGTATCCATGTCGGACGAAGAACGCCGAGGTCTGCTCGGCTTCCTGGACAAGGCCCGCCGGGTCACCTACGGCATGGCCACCCACGACATGACCCGGCAGGCGCTCCGCACCCGCGGGAGCATGGAGCACCTGTTCATCTTGATCACCATGGGGGACATGCTGGGCGTGCCGATCCTGCCGCCGTACTACTCGCTGCGGTTGCTTCCCTACGTGACGCCGCAGATCGGCACCTGGAAGCGACGGATGCTCCGGGAGAAGGACGTCACCGATGCCATCTTCTGAGACCACCGGGCCGACGCCATTGGCCACGGAGTTCCTCCGGCACCCGGAGCGCCGCTACGTGATGTTCGGGGGCAAGGGTGGGTTGGGGAAGACCACCTTCTCGGCGGCGACGGCGTTCTGGCTGGCCGAGCAAGGCCACAAGGTCCTGGTGTTCTCGGTCGACCCGCAGGCCAGCCTGTCGGACATATTCCAGCAGGACATCTTCGGCAAGGGCGCGGTCCGGATCAGCGAGAACCTGTTCGCCCAAGAGATCGATGCCGACACCCACATCAAGGAGTACCAGGACGAGATCCGGCGAAAGATCCGCGAGGTCAACAACATCGATGCGGTGCCCGACGAGATCGAGGACTACATCGCCGCCGCCTCCGCCGAGCCGGCCATGGAGGAGAGTGCCATCTTCGACTCGGTCGTCGACATTGTCTCGGCCGGTGACTACGACTTCTACATCTACGACCTGGTGCCCCTGGGCCACGCCCTCTACTACCTCAGCATGGCGAAGGTCTACGACGAATGGATCAGCAAGATCACCAAGCTCCGAGAGGAGATGCGCGAGTACGAGGAGATGGTGGCGCACCTGCGGCGGGAGGAGGAGGCCCAGGAGGACCAGATCCTCGCCGAGCTCCAGGACATCCGCTCACGCATCAATACGGCTTCGCGGGTGCTCACCGACCGCGAACACACTGCGTTCTTCTTCGTGCTCGTGCCCGAGGAGATGATCCTCCTCGACACGGCGAAGGCCGCCGAGATGTTCTCCCGCTTCGACGTGCCCATCGCCGGGTATGTCGTGAACCGGGTGCTACCGGACGAGTTGGTGCACGCCGCAGGCGTGCCTCCCTATCTGGCCAACAGAGCGCAGATGCAAGGGCGCCACCTCGACCAGATCCGCCGCGACTTCGGCCCCCAGGTCCTTGCGTATGTGCCGGAGATGGAACGGGACATCACGGGGCTGCCGATGATCGAGCGGATGGCCCATTTGATGTACGCCCACGACACCCAGGACGGAGCGATCGCATGAGCATGGTGGCGGCCGCAGAACGGAACCTGGTGACGACGTCGATGGCCGAGTTCTCTGCGCAACATCCCGACCTGCGGTACACGTTCTTCGGAGGCAAGGGAGGCGTCGGCAAGACGGTCATGGCCGGCGTCGCGGCAGTGCATCTGGCGAGCACCGGCAAACGCGTGTTGCTGGCGTCGACCAACCCGATGCACAGCCTCTCTGGCCTGCTCGACCAGGACGTATTCGGGCGCCACACTCCGGTCAAGGGCGTAGAGAACCTGTGGGCGCTCGAGATCGACACCCGGGAGTCGATCGAACGCGCCAAGCGGGAGATCAAAGAGAAGATCGAGTGGTTCCTCAAATTTGCCGAGATCAAGACGAAAGCGGACGAGTTCGTCGGCGCGGCCGCCGCGAACCCGGCGTTCGAGGAATCGGCCATGTTCGAGAACATGACCGACCTGATGTTCGGGAACGAGTACGACACGTACGTCTTCGATACGGCGCCGACTGCCAACGCCCGGCGACTGCTCGGTATGTCGAAGGTGTACGCGCTGTGGGTCAACAAGATGATGAAGTCGCGGGAGGAGGCGCAGTCGTTGCGTGAGCTGCTGTCGTTCACGAAGAAGAAGCAGGCCGACCCGCTCATGACCTACTTAACCGAATTCCAGCGTCGGATCAGCCATGCCCGCGATCTGTTGACCGATGAGCAACGGACTGCATTCTTCTTTGTGACGCTGCCAGAGGCCCTACCCATCGCCGTCATCCGCCGATTTGTCAACTGGTTCACCGATTTCGGCATCCCGGTCGGCGGGGTGATCGTGAACCAGGTCATCGAGCCCGGCGACCTGGACTCGGTCCCCGAGTTCGTGCGCAACCGGGTCGCCATGCAACGCGAACACCTCGAGGCCATCGGCGAGGAGTTCCCCGGCATGGTCCGCGCCGTGCTGCCGCTTCACGACGACGAGATCCGTGGCCCTTCCATGCTGCTGTCCACGGCCACGGAGCTTTTCGGCCCATCTTGAACAGCTTCGCCGTCGCTTGGCAGGCGGTCGAGCGTGGCAGTCGACCCGTGAAGACGTCACTGGGGGCGTCACGCAACGGCCGCGATCGTCATCCGCCGCGCCGTCGCCGCGGTGAGCAGTGCCTCGTCCCCGGCGACGACGACGAGGTCTGGGTCGCGTACTCGATCCGCGGCTGCGAGGTGTACGGCGTCATAGCCCCGAAGACGGTGCGCCTCTGCGAGTCGCCCTGCGTGACGGGCGAGCGGGTCGTCGAGTTCGACGAGGTCCATCTCTTCGTATCTCGAGTCGAACTCGGTCACCGCGGCCCGAAGCTGGCGAGCGGTCAGTCTTCCGAGGCGGTGAGCCTGCGCGAGAGCTGCGCGACCCTCGGGGTACACGAGTCGGGCGCTCACGACGCGGTCAGCCCCATCCCACAACGCGGCCGCCCGAGCCGAGCCGGCCTCGGCAACGAGCAACGGCACCACCGCCGAGGTATCGAAGTACGCGATCACCTGCGCTGGTCGGCGACCAGATCGGAGACCGTGCCCCTGGTCTTGGTGGGCTTTCCGGCGCGGCGCTTCGGCCGCTGCGCCGGCGTCACGACACCCTCTGCGATGAGCCGGTCTAGGACCCGCTCGGCCCCGAAGGGAACGACGCGGGCGATGGCGTGCCCCCGATCGGTGACGATGACCTCCTCACCGTCGCGCACCCGGTCGAGGTACCGGCTCAGGTTGTTGCGCAGCTCTCGGACGCCAACCTCCACGGGGCACTCCTCTGATGTAGCCACAAGACAAATGGCAGTGTAGCCACCGCCAGCCTCATCGCCGACGAGGGCGTCGAGCTCGCCCGCGACCCCGCGGCCGGCAGGCGACGCCGACGCCTCTTGGGGTCGGTTGGGTCGCCGGCCACCGGCATGTGGTTCCGGTGCTGTGGGGCGGGGTAGCCCTCGTCTGCCGAGAAAGGGAGGTCCCGAACCCCATGATCACCGGCCAGGTCCGGTTCCGCCGAGCCGTGCATCTCGGACAAGAGCAGGCGTGAGGCTCCGAACGGCGGGTAGCCAGGCGCCATGACGCACGCAGAACGGACCTTCTTCAGGAAGGATGTTGAGCGCGGGCGCTTGGCCAGTCGTCCGACCGCGATCCCGTTCCAGGGGTTGCGGGACGTCGCGATGCGCGTGACGCGTGAGGTCAAGCGGGACGACGTGCCCCTGCTGGCGGCCGGCGTGGCCTTCTTCGCGC
>JBKPDT010000381.1:0-5242 GCA_046728035.1 Candidatus Methylomirabilota bacterium
TAGCGGCGCGCCACGTCCACGATGAGATCCTGTCCCACGCAGCGGTAGCCGAGGCGCTCACCCAGGGCCTGCCCGATCTCCGGCCCGCCCGCTCCGATCTCGTGCGAGATGACGATGATGGCCATGGGGTCACTCCTTTCTGTACTTCGCCTTCAGCGCCGCCGGCGCGATGGCGATCCGCTTGCCGCTGACGTCATCCAGGATGTACACCTCATCGGCCAGGCTTCCGCTGGCGAAGACCTCGTACACCTCCAGGGCCTCTTCCAGAGCGGTACCCGCCGGGCGCTCTGCCATCATCCGCTCGACGTCCTCGCGTTTGAGTCGCACGCGCTCACGCCAGCGCCCGCTCGGCCTTCTCCGGGTTCGCGACGACGAGGATCACCTGGGCGCTGCCGCCGGACCCGGTGGTGCTCGCATACGTGCACTTGATGTTGATCTTCGCCGCGGCCAGCCGCTCCGCCACGCGCCCGAGGCTCCCGGGTCGATCGTCGAGGGTGAGGACGAGAGCGGGCTCCTCGCCGCTGCGGATCTTGGCGTCGGTCAGCGCCTGCTTCGCCCGCGCGGGGTCCGACACCACCATGCGGAGCTTGCCGCGCCCGCCCGCGTCTGCCGCGCAGATGGCGAGGATGTTCACGCCGGCACCAGCGAGGACGCTGCAAACCTTGGCCAGGACGCCAGGCTTCGATTCGGCGGTCACCGTGATCTGCTTCACCTGAGCCATGGATTGGTCTCCTTGCGTGTCGGGCATGCCCTGGCTTGGAGTGCTCTATCGCGTCGGGTAGGGCCGGCGCGGGCCCCGTTCTGGCCCTTCCCTACCAGCAATCCGGGACGAACACAAGGGGCCGCAGGACGCGGCTCGGCTACCGGACGGGCCTCGCCGGCATCCGCCGTTCCTCGAGGACCCGCTCGAGGCGAGAGAGCTCGAGCCGGGCGCCGCCGAAGCCGGGGTCGAGCGCGACGGCCAGGCGGAGGAGGGCCACGGCGCCCGCGGTGTCACCCGCCCCCTCCCGAGCCGCGGCCAGCCCGGCGGGACCGTCGGCGCTGGTCGGCCAACGGCGAAGCACCTCGGCAAAGACCGCCTCCGCCTCCGCCCAGCGCGCTCCCATGACGAGGAGCGCCCCGAGATTGCGATGCGGGCCGGGCAGGTCGGGTCGAAAGGCGATCGCCCGGCGCAGGAGGGCCTCGGCCTCGGCGGTCCGGATGCCGGCGCCCGACTCTCCGGAATCGGCGCGGCGCATCAGTGCGCGCGCGAGATTGTTCAGGCAGGCGGCGCAGTCCGGCTGCACGGCGAGCGCGCGGCGCCAGAGGCGCTCCGAGTCGTGCCAGACCCCCGTCTGCTGCCAGGCGACCGCCCCCAGCGAGAACAGCAGCGCGAGGGCGACTGCGCCGCCGGCGAGGCGCGCGGCCAGCGGGCGAGCGGCGAGGACCCACACCGTCCCGCCGGCGACCAGGAAGGTCAGACCGAGGCCCGAGAGGTAGGTGTAGCGATCTGCAGCCACGTGTCGCCCCACGAGCACGATGCCGCTCACCGGAGCCAGCAGGATCAGCGAGGCGACCCAAGCCGCGAGCCCGGCCGGCCATCGATGACGGAGCCGCACCAGCGTCATGGTGACGGCGAGGGCGGCGAGGGTCGGAAACAGGAAGCGCGGGGCGAGAAGGGACACCTGGGCGGGCAATTCGTAGAGGGGCGAGAGGCCGGCGGGCCAGACGAAGCGGGCGGGGTGGATCCAGAAGGAGTATCCGGCAAGGGCGAGACGCGCGACGGGCCCATACTCGGCATAGTCGGCTACCGCCGCCGAGGAGCGAACCGCCGCCGCGGTGAGCAGGGCCGCCGCGACGGCGAGCGCCGCGTAGGGCGCCTTTCCCCATGCGAGTGTCCGCCAGCCCAGAGGGCTCCGCCGCAGCGGGTACTGGTCGAGGGCGAGCAGGATCAGCGGCAGGGTGAGCCCGAAGCCCTTGGAGGCCAGCGCCGCCGCGAACGCGGCCAGCGAGGCGAGCCGCCATCCCCCGACGACACGGCCGCGGGCGGCCACGCCGCGCAGATAGGCCCAGACCGACACGAGGACGAAGGTCGCGCAGAGGAGGTCCCGGCGGTCCGAGATCCAGGCCACCGTCTCGGCGCGCAGCGGGTGGACCGCGAAGAGGAGCGCCGCCCCCAGCGCCCCCGCCCCCACGCGGGCAGAGCACGGGCCAGAGCAGAAGCCGAGCCACCACGCAGACGAGCGTGGCGTTGAGGGCGTGCAGGGCCAGGTTGGTCGCGTGATACACGCGCGGCTCGAGACCTCCCAGCGAGAAATCCAGCGCGAAGGAGAGCCACGCGAGGGGGCTCCAGTGCCCCATCACCGTGGAGGTGAGCATCCAGCCGAGCCCCCGCGCACCGAGACTCCGGTAGCCCGTCTGGGACAGGAGCATGGCGGTGTCGTCCCAGTTGACGAAGCCGGCGCTGAGGGCGGGAACGAAGGGAAGCAGGGCAAGCGCCCCTGCGCAGACGGGCAGGAGCCGGAGCATCGAACTACCCTCCGCCCATCAACCGGGTGAGCTCGCGGGGGTCGAAGGCTTGTTCGAGGGCGTCACTCCACGCGGACGAGAGCGAAGTTTAGCGTGTTCAGCTCTTTCTCAATCGAGGGATGGGCGCGCCGGTGGAAGCGGCGCCGGTCGTGGTTGCGCTCATCCGCGGGAAGCCGGCGGCGTTCCGCCCGGCGCCGGTCGAGGATGACCTCGAGCCCTTCCTCGTTGACGAATTCGCGCCGCAGATGGGCGCAGAGCTCCGGCTCGTCCTTCGCCACGATGAAAAGAAAGCGCGGCATGCGCGCATACTATCGCAGGCGATTCCCGGGAAGTCCACAATGATTGGGCAGGTTTGGGGGACGAGCTACTCGACCGATTGCCGGCGGATCGTCTCGAAGACCTCGAGGGGCAGGTCCAGGAAGGTCTGAACCACCCGGGGGTCGAAGTGAGACCCCCCCGAGCGCTCGATCTCGCGCCGCGCCGCCTCGAGGGAGATGGCCCGCGAGTACGGGCGGTCGAACGTCATGGCATCGAAGGCGTCGGCGACCGCGAAGATGCGCGCCCCGAGGGGGATCTGCTCGCCCTTGAGACCCAGAGGATACCCTGTCCCGTCCCAGCGCTCGTGGTGGTGATAGACGATGGGCACCGCCCCGCGGAGGAACGGGATCTGCTCGACGAGTTGCCGGCCGATCTCCGGGTGGGTCCGCATGATCTTCCACTCCGCGGGGGTGAGCGGCCCCGGCTTGAGCAGAATGGCATCGGGGATGCCGATCTTGCCGATGTCGTGGAGGAGCACCCCGTGCTCGAGGTCCCGCAGCTCGACCCCCGCCACCCCATACGCCTGCGCGATGGCCAGCGAGTAGCCGCGCACCCGCCGGGAGTGGGCGTGGGTCCCGAGATCGCGCGTGTCGATCGCGGAGCCGAGGGCTTCGAGGGTGGTCCGGTAGGTGCTCTCCAGCTCCCGTAGCGTCGAGCCCAGCTCGCGCGTGGCCTCCTCGACCCGGCGCTCGAGCACGGACTGATGCTCGCGCCGCTCGATGAGGAGCTGCCGGTGCTCGAGGGCGCGCTCGGCAGCGATGAGCAACTCGTCCATGTGGACGGGCTTCATGATGAAGTCGTAGGCGCCGAACTTGAGGCTCTCCACCGCGGTCTGCACATTGGCGACACCGGTGAGGACGAGGAAAGCCGCGTCGGGATCGATGGCGCGCGCCTTTTTCAGCAGCTCCACGCCGTCCATGACCGGCATGTGGACGTCGGTCACGGTGAGCGGGGGCCGGTCGGCGTCGAAGAGCTCGAGGGCCTCACGTCCGTCGGCGGCCACCTGGGCGGCGTAGCCACTGGACAGGAACAGCTCGCGGAGGATGTCGCGGATGTGGCGGTCGTCGTCGACGATGAGGACGCCGGCCTGACTCCCCGGGGGCTGGCTCAAACGCGCTCCACTTCCGACTCGACGCGCCGAGCCGCCGTGATGTCCTCGTAGATGCACACGCGGTTCTTGCCCGATCGCTTGGCCGAGTAGAGGGCCTCGTCGCCGGCCTGGAGCAGGCTGTCCGCGGTCGGCGCCACGTCCTCCGGGAGCGCGGCGATGCCGAAGCTCGCGGTGATCCGGCGGCCGTGGGCAAACGGGTATTCGGAGAGGACCTGACGGATGCGGTCGGCGTAGAGCCGCGCCCCCGCCTTGGTGGTCTCCACGAGGAGCACCGCGAACTCGTCGCCGCCCCAGCGGGAGATCACATTGATGCCGCGCGAGTACTTGAGCAGGATGTCGGCCATGATGCGGAGCGTGTCGTCTCCCGCCCCGTGCCCCAGCTCGTCGTTGACCGCCTTGAAGCCGTCGAGGTCCAGCAGCACGATGGACACCGGATGGTTGAAGCGCCGGAACCGGGACACCTCCTCCTCGAGGCGGATCGAGAAGAAGCGCCGGTTGTAGAGCCCGGTGACGTCGTCCTTGAACGAGAACTCCTTCAGACGCGAGTTGGTGAACTCGAGCTCCTTGTAGGCCCCCTCGAGGCGCTGGGCGAACTGGTTGATCTCCGTGGCCTGGTCCTCGATGGTCGCGAGCATGCGCGAGAAGGAGTTCATCAGGGTGCCAACCTCGTCGTGGCGGCGCGCCGCCACGCCTTCCGCGTGCCGCGCCTCCGTCACCATCTCCGCCGTCCGCGCCACCGCCACCGCGAGGTCCCACACCACGAAGCCGCCCGCCGCCATCAGGAGCCCGGTGAAGATGACGAGCGCCTCGAACCAGATGAGATCACGCGCCGCGGTGGCAGGATCGAGGAGCGGGATGACGTGCGCGTAGATCGCGTAGGTGAGGATGAGGAGGGGGATCACCGCCGTGACGGTGAGGGCCACGCAGATCTTCTGCTTGACCCGCTGGCCCACGAAGGCCACTTCCCGGTCGACGTCGCAGCTCATGACCTCTCGTTCCCTATCGGCCTATGATCAGATCGGTAAGCCCACATGGCACGGAGGGTCCGATCCGCAACATCCATGCCATCAGGAGGTGACAACAAGTCGTCGGAATGATGGGTAAAACACGACCGTCAGCGGGTTGTCACCCGGCAGAACTGACAGTTCGCGGTGACATACCGCCAAGAATGTCAATGCCGCGGCGCGACGAGCGCGAAAGATCTGCGCCCCGGGATCCGGTCGGGGTCCCGGGACGCAAAGGAACAATCGGGGTTAAATGTGTCCGGTCAGGCCTTCAGGTGCTTCTCGAAGAACGCCAGGAGAC
>JBKPDT010000382.1:0-15196 GCA_046728035.1 Candidatus Methylomirabilota bacterium
AGGGTGGTCTTGCCGGCGCCGCCTTTTCCGCCGAAGAACCGGACCCGCACGTCAGCGGCGCCGCCGGCTCCGCGCCTTCGCGGCCGGAGCGCGCGCGGCGCCGCCGGCGGTCTCCTCGCCTTCCTCGCCCTCGAAGGTGACCTCCGCCCCCGTCACCTTGAGGGCGCCGGCGGCCGGCGCCCCACCCCCGCGCCGGTCCCTGATCTCGGCAATGCGCCGGAGGAGCTCGGCCTCGACGCGCCTGAATTCCGGCTCGTCGATCTCGCCCACCTCGAGCCGCATCTGGGCGGCGAGGAGCTCCTCGCGCAGCGCGGTGTCGTCGTCCATCTCGGCCTCCACCGCGGCGGCGAGCTTCTCGAGGACGAAGCGCAGGCCGCCGATGAGGAGCGTATCGAGGATGATCACTTGGCCCGCTCGAGCTTGAGGCGGATGTTGACGAAGTTGTAGGGGGGCCAGGGGCCCGTGTATTTGAACGTCATGTTCCCGTACTGCGTGCCCACCTGCTTCACCCGGGCGTCGAACGCACCCTCCTGATCGCGCGAGACGAGGAACGCCGCGTTCATGATCATCTTGTCCCCGATGGGCTTGTTCGCCCGGGAGGCCACCGACACGTCCCGGAGCTGCTCGAAGATGTCGGCCACGCAGCGCTCCGACCGGCTCTGGAGGGCGGCATCGATGAGGCGCCCGTACTGCATGCGGGCGAAGTATGTCGAGCCCTTCTGGGAGGAGATCTCCTTCTTCAGGCGCTGGACGTCCTCGTCCTCCCGCTCGATCTCGCGGACGATGACGTCCCGGTCCCACAGCACCTTGAGCCCGAATTCCAGCTTGTCGGCCATCTTCGCGAGCACGTCGCTGAAGGCGGCATGCGCGCCCCGCAGGAGCTCGACGATGTCGTCGCGGGTCTTGAACACGGTGCCGAAGGACATGGGGATGACGGTGTGCTGCCGCATGACTGCCTCGTTGACGCGCTCGTGGGCGAGGACGTTCTCGCGGGTGGCGTCGAAGATCTCGACCGGGGTGTCGGACACCACCGCGGCGATCCCCTCGTGGTTCACCGTCTGCACCTCGGACGGCTCGGCCCCGATGCCAATGGGGCCGAACTGCAGCGGCTTGGACGCGCGGATGATGCAATAGACGTATTTGCCCCTGCTCTCGGGGGCCTTCGCCACGGCCGCGGGTCGCCGGCCCGCGTTGGCGGACGCCGGGTTCTGGGTCGCCGGCACCGCGCGCGCGCTCACCTTGGGGGCACCGTTGGACCGCTTCACCGCCGTCGACCTCGATGGGCTCTTCGCCTTGCGGGTATTAGCCACGGGTTCCTCGCTCGCCTTTCGGCCTGGATTTCTGCGGTGCGCCTCCGAGCATGTCCTGGATCCGGGCGGCCAGATCCTCGGGCAGGCAGGGCTTGGTGATGTAGCCGTCGCAGCCCGCCGCGCTTGCTTCCCGCTCGTGGTCTCCCAGGGCGTGCCCGGTGAGGGCCAGCACGGGGATACGCTTGGTCTGAGGATTCGCCTTGAGCCGTCGCGTCGCCTCCCACCCGTCCATCACGGGCAAGGACAGGTCCATCACGATGAGATCGGGCAGGAGGGCGCCCGCCTTGTCGAGCGCCTCCACCCCGTTCATAGCCTCGTCGACCCGGAACCCGACATGGACGAGGTACCGCGCATACATCGCCCGGTTGTCGGCGTAATCGTCCACGAGAAGGACGAGGGGACCGGGGCCGGCCGGCTTCACCGGGACCGCCCCCGCCGCGGGAGGATCAGGGTGAAGGTCGAGCCCACGCCCTGCTTGCTCTCCAGGCGGATCTCGCCGCCCAGCATCCCGGCCAGCCGCCGGCAGATGGACAGGCCCAGCCCCGCGCCGCCGTGGGTGCGCGTGGGCGAGCTGTCGGCCTGCTGGAAGTCCTCGAAGATGCGCTGCTGGTCCTCGGGCGCGACGCCCATGCCGGTGTCGGCGACGGCGACGGCGAATTTCCGCACGCGCCCGTCGTAGGCGGCGGTGACGGTGATGGAGCCGTTCGGCGTGAACTTCACCGCGTTGATGAGCAGGTTGAGAATGATCTGCTTCACCTTCTGCCGGTCGCTCCGCACCGTCGGCACCCCCTTGTCGATGACGGCCTCGATGCGGACGGTCGACTGGGAGACGATGGGCTCGACCTCGGTGAGGACCTCGTGCACGAGCTCGGGAAGCCGGAACTCGCTAAGTCGCAGCGGCATCCGGCCCGCCTCGATGCGGGAGATGTCGAGGATGTCGTTGATGATCCCGAGGAGGTGGCGCGCGTTGGAGTCCACGCGTCCGAGGCCCTCCGCCTGCTCGCCCACGAGGGGACCCAGCACGCCCTTCAAGAGCATGCTCGTATAGCCCAGGATGGCGTTGAGTGGGGTCCGGAACTCGTGGGACATGTTGGCGAGGAACTGGGACTTCAGCGCGGAGGCCTGCTCGAGTTGGATGGCCTGGCGCCGCAGCAGCTCGTTCTGGCGCACCAGCTCGGCGGTGGCCTCGCGCACCTTCCGCTCCAGCTCGGCGGAGGCCTGCTTGAGCTGGTCGTAGAGGCGCTCGCGCTCGAGGGCCTCGGTGCGGTCGTGCAGGATGGTGACGACCGCGGTCAGCTCGCCGTGCTGCTCGGAGAGAATCTTTCCCGAGATCGCCTCCAGGGGTACCCCGCCGCCGGTCTTGGGGTCGACGAGGTTGACGCCGCCCCGGTAGCGCAGCTCGGAGACGCCGAAGAAGACGTTCGAGACGAAGGACGTGAAGTTCGCGTCGTTGGCGCGGACGCGCAGCGCCTCCTCGGCGTCCGCCCCCTTCGTCTCCGTGAAGAACCGATCGGCGGGCGCGTTCATCATGATGATGTTGCCGGCGGGATCCGTCACCACGATGGGGTCGACCACCGAGTCGATGATGAGGTCGAGCCGGTCGCGTTCCGCCCGCGCCTGCGCCTCCGCGATCCGAAGACGCCCGTAGTTGGCCTCGATCTCCTCGGTGGCGCGGCGGAGATCGGTGACGTTGCGGAGGACGGAGACGATCCCCATTCCTTCGCGCGAGTCGCCCGCGAGCGTGCTAAGAAGCTCGAACAGGAGATCCGAGCCCTCCACCGGGTCCACGAGGAGGAGCTCGCGCCGCTCCGGCGCGGCGTCCTTGATCGCGCGCTCGCCCAGGGCCGCCGAGAAGAGCATGTTGTTCAGGGCGACCGCGCGCCGTCGTCCCTCGCTCTGCTCGGGCCGGCTCGCGAAGAGGCTCTCCGCCCGGCTGTTCGCGATGACCAGCCGCCCCTCGCTGTCCGTCAGCATGACGGGATCGGCCACGGCGTTGACGATGCTGTAGAGAAGGGACCGCTCGCGGGCGAGCCGCCGCCGCCAGCGTGTCCGGATAAGGCGGTGCCCCAGCACTTCGGCCACCCACTGGAGATCGCGCGCGCCGGCGGGTGGGCCGGGGCTCCCGACGAGGAGCCCTCCCAGCACGCGCTCCCCGCCCGCCATGCCCTGGAAGGGGACCGCGACGAGGGGCCCGCGAAACGGCAGAGCCTGGAGGACCCGCAGGCTCGCCTCCGGCGGGATGAAGGTGAGCCGGCGGCTGTCCGCCAGCGCAGCGACGAAGGGATGCTCCCGCGCCTCGAGATCGACGGTGAACTGGTCGACACGCGACGAGGGAAGTCCATAGGCAGCGGTCGCGACGAGCCGGGCGCTGTCCCGGTCGACCTCCAGCGCGCACACCTGGCGGAATCCGGCGTGCTCGCCCAGCCAGTCGAGGGACCGCCGGATGCACTCCACGGGCTCTTCGGCGCCGATCAGGAACTCGAGGAGGGCGAGCTTCGCTTCGGTGGACGGCCGCGTGGGCTTTCGCACCAGCCGGGGGGCGGCGCGGACGGCGATCTTCCCCAACCGCGACGCCTCTAGGCCACCGAAGGCTTCCGGCGCCGGCGGCGCACCGGCGTCGCCATCACGCCCCCCGCCGCAGCGAGCTGGGCGCGAAGGGCGGCATTCTCGGCGAGCACGGCCTCCTGGGTTCGCGTGTCGACCGGCTTGGCGACGGGGAAGACCTGGCCCACCGCTTCCGAGTACTTGAGGTAGGTGTCGATCGAGGCGACGACCACCCGGGCCTCGACCGTGATCAGGTCGATGCCGACGAGGGAGACCCGGACCCAGGCGTCGATGACGATGCCTTTGTCCAGCACCCGGTCCAGCACGTCGATGATGCTGGTGCCACCAGTTGTCCGTTCAACGGGCATCGATCATCCTCCTGTCCGCGGCGTGCTGCGCCGGGGCCGCGGGATCGTGGAACGTCGGCGTGGGGGGCGGGCCCCCGACAGGGCGGTGAGGCGCCGCTCCAGCACGGCGACGTGCTTGCGCAGGGCTTCGTTCTCCGCGGCGAGCGGCCGCGCCCCGGGCGCCAGATATGTGTCGTGCTTCCACCAGTCCAGCCCCACCTCCTGCGCCTTGTCGAGCGAGCAGACGATGAGCCTGATGCGGATCGTGAGGAGCTCGACCTCGGCGAGCGAGACGCGGATGTCGCCGGCGATGAGGAGGCCCTTGTCGAGGACCCGGTCGAGGACGTCGACCAGACCGGTGGAGCGCTGACTTCTGATTGGGAGCTCGTCTCTCAAATGGTGAGGGCCTCGCGCACCCTCAGTGCGGCGTCAACCCGTGTAGGCCTCGAGCGTCTTGACGATCGCCGCCACGTTCCTTTCGACGACCTCAGCGGCCTGCGAGACCGTGGCCGGCGTGTTCGGATCGTCGCGCATGATCTGCCCCCAGCCCGCGATGGCATTGAGCGGTGTTCGGAGCTCATGCACGAAGTGCTTGAACTCGCCCTCGGTGGCGCGCCGGAGCGATTCGGCGGCGCGCTCCAGCTCTCTCAGGCGATCGAGGAGCTCGGCCAGCGACAGGGACTCGCCGCCGGTCGCGGACATGCGCTCGAGATCGGCGCGTAGCGTGCCGAGACTGCCGCAGAAATTCCGAAAGTGCTCGTCTCTCGAGTCGCGCGACATTACTATATCCTTTAGGTTGGATTCAGGCTTCACACACCCGACCAACCAAGTAAAGCCCGATCGGTGTCACTTAGTCAACGGCGGACTTGCTACTTTGGGACTATCAAGGGAAGAAATTACCCGACGACGGCGCGCCCGAGGAACCGAGCAAACGGGGGCTAGACAGCGACGCTAGACTGAGGGCAATGGCAAAGCTACGGGCCGCCCGGGTCTCGATTCTCCGCACCAGGCGGGGGATCTGCTTGCTCCTCGTCGTCGGGCTGATGCTGGTCGGGGGTGGACCATCGCTCACCCGCGCCGAGATCGACTCCCCCGCCCAGGGCCCTCTGGCCGCCGCACGCCTCGCCGGCTCGCATTACCTCAACCAGGATCCGCACTACAGTCGCGGCGCCTTCTCCGCCCGCCTCCGCACCTTCGTCGGCGGCATGACCTGGCTGGTCGCCGAGCGGCGTGTCGCCGCCTTGCCCTCCGGCGTGCCCGACTTCGAGCGGCTGCGCGGCTCGGTGGCGGCGCCGAGCGTCACCTGGATCGGGCACTCCACCGTGCTCGTGCAGCTCGACGGCGTGACGATTCTCACGGATCCGACCTGGAGCGATGTCGTGGGACCATTCGGGGTGATCGGGGTCCGTCGATATACGCCGCCGGGCATCCGGTTCGAGGACCTGCCCCGGATCGACGTGGTGCTCATCTCGCATGATCACTACGACCACCTGGATGCCGCCACCGTCGCTCGACTCGCCCGCACCTTCGCCCCACGCTTCCTCGTACCCATGGGCCTCAAATCCTGGTTCGCCGAGCGCGGCATCACCACGGTGACCGAGCTCAACTGGGGCCAGTCGGTCGGGGTGGGCGGGGTCACCTTCGTCTGCACGCCCGCCCAGCACGGCGGCGGGCGGACTCTCGCGGATCAGGGGCGGCGGCTGTGGGCGTCGTGGGCCGCGCTCGGCTCCAAGCGGTTCTACTTCGGGGGCGACACCGGTTACTACCGTCACTTCAAGGATACCGGCGACGCGCTCGGGCCCTTCGATCTGGCCGCGCTCCCCATTGGCTCCTACACGCCGCGCGAGACGGCGCGCCCGGTGCACCTGTCGCCCGAAGAAGCGCTCCAGGCCTGGACGGACCTGCGCGCCACCACCTTCGTCGGCATCCACTGGGGCACCTATGCCCTGGCGCGTGAGCCCTACGACGAGCCGCCCAAGCGTATTGCCGCCGAGGTGGCGCGCCGCGGCCTGCCCGCCGACCGCGTCTGGATCCTCGCGCCGGGACAGACCGCGTCCTGGTAGTCCTTCTACCCGTGGGGGCGGTCACTTGCGCTCCCGGGGAAATCCGGTCAAACTTGCCCCCCATGGTCATGCCTGAGCGGGTTCTCATCGTGGATGACGAGCCGGACTCCAAGGCTGCGCTCGCCCTCCTCCTCTCCAGCTGGGGTTACGAGGTGTTCGAGGCCGACGACGGCGCCCAGGCCCTCGATCTGGCCGTCGAGTATCGGCCCGCCGTCATCGTCTCCGACCTCGTCATGCCCGGCATGGACGGTCTCGCTCTGCTCGAGGCCCTTCGCGCCGAGCTGCCCGCCTCGTCGGTGATCCTCCTCACTGGACACGCCACCGTCGAGACCGCCGTCTCCGCCATGAAGGAGGGGGCATACGATTACCTGACCAAGCCGGTGGACGTGCGCCGACTCCGCATGCTGGTGGCAAAGGCCGCCGAGAAATCCGAGGTCCTCCGCGAAGTGACCCTCCTTCGCCGCCAGCTCGGCAGCATTTCCTCCATGGGGCCGCTCATCGGGTCCAGCGCCCCCATGCAGGAGGTCTACCGTATCGTGCACGAGGCGGCCTCGACCAGCGCCCCCGTGCTCGTCGCGGGCGAGAGCGGGACGGGCAAAGAGCTCGTGGCGCGCACCATCCACACGCTCAGCACGCGCGGGAAGGGCCCCTTCGTGGCCATCAACTGCTCGGCGATCCCCGAGTCCCTACTCGAGAGCGAGCTCTTCGGGCACGAGCGGGGAGCCTTCACCGGCGCGCTGGAGCGGCGCGCGGGCTATTTCGAGCTGGCCGACCAGGGAACGCTCTTCCTCGACGAGATCGCCGAGATGAGCGCGGCGCTGCAGGCAAAGTATCTCCGCGCTCTCCAGGACGGCGTGATCCGACGCCTCGGGGGCAAGGCCGAGCTCAAGGTGGACGTGCGGGTGATCGCCGCCACGAATAAGGATCCGGTGGCGGCGATGAGGGAGGGGACCCTCCGGGAAGACCTCTACTACCGCCTGAACGTGTTCAGCCTCACCATGCCGACGCTACGGGAGCGGAAGGAAGACATCGCGCTCCTCGCCGATGCCTTCATCGCGGAGTTTTCCGCCAAGTACGCCAAGCCGGCCAAGGCGCTCAGCGAGGAAGCGCTCGAGCTCCTCAAGCGCCATTCGTGGCCGGGCAACGTGCGCGAGCTTCGTAACTGTATCGAGCGGGCGGTGATCGGGTGCGAGGACGCGCATATCCCCGCCTCCCTCCTCTCCGTGGGGGGCCTTCGACCGGTGCCCTCGCCCCCCTCCGCTCCCGCGGACACGCTCGCCGCCGCCCCCGACGGGGGGCCGCCCGCCGGGATCACACTCGACGAAGCCGAGCGCATCCTCATCCTCAAGACTCTCGCCGTCCTGGGCAACAACAAGACGCGGGCGGCCGAGACCCTCGGCATCAGCCTCAAGACGCTACACAACAAGCTGCGCCGTTACAGCGCCTCCTGAGGCCACCGCCCGGAGGGCACCGATCGGTCCGGCCGCCCACCGTTCTAGGACGCCTCGGAGTATGCCTCGGCGTGGTACCGCAGTCTCAGCGCCAGCGCGGGTGACCGGGCGCGCCGGACCTGGCCGAAGAAATCGATGTAGCGATCGATGCGCCGTGGCCGATCCGATCTGAACAGGCTCCGGCGCACGCGCCGCTGGGCTCGCTTGGAAATGAAGGACCTGTTGATCGCCATCTCCCACCTCCTGTCGGTCGAAGTGGTACTCACTCGAGCTGGGTCCTGATCAAGCCGATGACACCGTCCGGCCGCGACTGCTCGACGAGCGACTCGCACGGTGGCGGCTCACTGCCTTCGCGGAATGCCTCGGCGATGCCCGGCTCGCCGCCACAGGTGCGGCGACCCGTGCGGTCCACCGAGGCCATGATGATGCCGGAGGGCGTGGTGAAGGGCCGGGGTGCCGCGCGCCGGACGGCCACCTGCATGACGGTGGCCCAGATGGGCAACGCGATCTCCGAGCCGGTGAAGCCGATCGGGCGCCCGTCGTCGGCGCCCACCCAGACGCCGACCACGAGATCGGGGGTGTAGCCGACCAGCCACGCGTCCCGCAACCCGTCCGACGTCCCCGTCTTCCCCGCGGTGACGTGCTGCAGCCCCCAGCGCGCGCTCGCGCCGCCGGTGCCGCGGCTCATCACGCCGCGCAGCAGGTGGGTCACGATGAAGGCCGATTCGGGGGACACCACCCGAGCGGGAAGCGTGGGCGGGCGGAGCGCGGCGCCCGTCGCCCCATCGTCGATTGTCGTGGGGCGCACCCGGTAGCCGCCGTTGGCGAGGGCGGCAAAGGCCGTCGTCATCTCGAGCACCGTCGTCTCGGAGGTCCCCAGCGCGATCGAGGGGACGGCGGCGAGTGGGCTCTCGATACCGGAGGCGCGGGCGATGCGCGTGACGCGGGCGGGGCCGATCTGCTGCGCCACGCGGGCCGCCGGCACGTTGAGGGAGGCCTCCAACGCCTGCCGGATGGTTACCGGCCCGCGAAAGCGGCGGTCGATATTGTGCGGGGACCACTCTCGCCCGGCGGACCAGATCGCCAGCGGCTCGTCGTCCACCACGGTCGCGGCCGTCAGCGTGCCCGCCGCCGAGCCCGCCTCGAAGGCGGCAAGGTAGACGAAGGGCTTGAAGAGCGAGCCGGGCTGACGGCGCGCGCGTACCGCCCGGTTGTACGCGCTGTCGCGGTAGTCCCGTCCGCCGACAAGCACGCGAATGTGCCCCGTCGCCGGCTCCATGGCGACCACCGCGGCCTGGAGCAGCCCCGGAGGGAGCTTCCGCCCGCGCTCGGCCTGCGCGAGGTGCTGGCTCACGGCCGACTCGGCCACGCGCTGGAGCCGGCGGTCGAGCGTGGTGGCCACGCGGGTGACGCCATGGTCTCGAAGAGGCGGCACCCGTCGTGCCGCCTCCTCGCGCGCGACCTCGACGAACCAGGGGGCGCGCGCCCGCGCCGGCACCGGCGCGCGCACGGGAGCGGCGAGGGCGGCTCCCAGCGCGGAGTCGCTCACCGTGCCCTCGGCGGCCATCGCGTGGAGGACGACATCGCGCCGCGCCCGCATGCGCCAGGGCACGTCCCCGAACGCCCGGCTCGGCGCTCGAATGGCGGTGGCGAGGAGCGCCGCTTCATCGAGAGCGAGCGCGTTCAGATCCTTGCCGAAGAGGTGCCGGGCCCCCGCGGCTACTCCGAGCACGGCGGAGTCCCCGACCTGGCCCAGATACACCGTATTGAGGTACGCCTCGAGGATGTCGCGCTTGGAGTAACGGCGCTCGAGCCAGAGGGCGATCCCGATCTCCCGCGCCTTCCGTGCCCATGTGCGCTCGCGATTGAGGAAGAGGCTGCGCGCGAGCTGCTGGGTGATGGTGCTCGCCCCGCGGACCACTCCCGTCTCCCGGGCATTGCTCAGGAGTGCGTGACTCACCGCCAGCATGTCTACCCCGATGTGGCGCATGAACCGACGGTCCTCCGCCGCGATCACCGCCGACACCACCATTGGGGGAATGCGGGACAGGGGAGTCCACGCCTGGGTGACCGCTCCCGCGTCGCGGCGCTCGTCCTGGTCGACGGATACCACCGCCAGCTCTTCCCCGTCGACGAGGAGCTGGACATGCCCGCGCTCGGCGGATTGGGCGGTGGGCAGAGGATAGGCAAACCAGGCCCACCCGACGGCGAGGGCGACGAGGGCGGCGATTCCCCCCAGCCCGAGCAAGGCGCAGGTCGCGAGTCTCGGTCCGCGCATCGAGCGTTGCTCTACGCAACTCTGATGCCGGAGCGGGGCGGCTTTGAAGCCTTGAACAATGTGGTACTTGGACAGCAGTCCCGCCGCCGGCAGGAACAAAACCGCTGGGAACGGGTAAGTCCTTCCCGGTGAGCCGAGACTGTGCCCTCTCCGCGGCCCGGGGACCCTCCACCGGTCCGTGTTGACGGCAACTTACACTACGGAGGAATCGGGCCCATGGCTTGCAGAGTCTCTCGACATGGACACGATTGCGTTCAGCGACCGGCGGCCACCTCCGCCGCCTCAGCCTCCGCCGCCGCCGGAGCCGCCGGAGCCGCCTGCGCCCCCGCCGCCCCCACCGCCACCGGTTGTCGAGTTGTTCAGCCCCACCGGAATCTGCGTCGCATCCGCGTGGCGGCGCTGAACCCGACAGCGCGGAGGGCGGCGCCCGCGCCCGCGAGGGCGACCAGCCCCAGCGCGCCCATGCTCAGGCCGAGCGCGTGACGGCGGAGCTGGCGCCTCCAGTCGAGCGCGGCGTGGCGGCGGCGGTCGAGCTCGCCGACCAGGGCATCGAGCCGCTCGCGCACCTCGTCGATCTCGTCGCCCAGCGCGCGCACCCGGCCCCCCGAGCCAGTGACGTCGACCGCGCGCGTGGTGCCTTCGCGTTCCTCCACGCTCGCGTCGCCTACACGAGTCGTTCCTTCGCCCATTGAATATCCTCCGTCACGGTCTTTCGGGTGACGGCCAGCGGCGCGCGCACGAGGCGGCCCCAGCCGAGGAGTCCGAGGGCCACGCTCACCCCGAGGACGAGCGCCCCCACTACGAGCGCGGCGACCCAGGCCTGCATCCACCAGGCCAGCACGAAGACGCCAGCCAGCAGGAAGCAGATGACGCCCATCAGCGCGCCCACGAACGCCCCCGCAAGCAGCTTGGCGCTGGACAGCTCCGCGCGGATGTCCGCCTTGAGCTCCTCACGCGCCAGCTCGACCTCCTTTCGAACCAGCAGCGAGCCGGCCTCCGCGATCCGGCCGAGGAGCTGACG
Organism: Candidatus Methylomirabilota bacterium; assembly: GCA_046728035.1. GTDB lineage: Bacteria > Methylomirabilota > Methylomirabilia > Rokubacteriales > CSP1-6 > DASRWT01. The sequence goes on from JBKPDT010000382.1 coordinate 11,015, forward strand.
CGTTGAGAGCGCGCGGGGATTGCCCGCCCACGGCACGCGGCGCGGTGCGGGACGCGGCGGCCTCGCGCCGGGGACCGTCGCCTCGAGGACCTGCGGCTCGCCACGCAACGCACGCCCGAGCTGCAGGATCTGTCGGTAGATGATCTGCCATTCCTCGAAGGGCAGCGGCAGGCGCGCCATCTGGGCGGCGATCTCGTCGAGCCTGGAGAGGAGCGGGCGGGCCTCCACGTGCGCGTCCGGGTGGCGGCGCAGCGCCGTCCAGACGCGCTGGATCTGGCGCTCGAGGTCCTGCGCCCCCGGGGAGACGGTCTGGAACATATCGGGATGCCCGGTGACCGCCTCCACGGTGAGCGCGTGCGCGCGCGCGGTGTCGGCGTCGCTGCCGCGGAGGAGCAGCGCATTGGGATAGAGCGCCGCCTCCATGGCGGCGTTGCTGAAGTAGGCGGTCTTCTCGAGCACGTACCCCTCGAAGGCGCCTCGGCCGAGACGGAGGAGGATGCGCGAAGGGAGCGCCATCCACCACGGCGGGGGCGCCGGCACGATGTCGATGCCGTGGCGTCGGAGGGTGCCCACGACGAGGCTGGCCGCGACGGGGTAGGACTCGGGCGTCGTGACGAGCGGCACGTGGACATCGCGCCGGCCGCGTAGCCCGGAGACTATCCGGAGCACGGGAACGGTCACGAGGAGCACCGCGAACGCGGCGGCCAGGCCCAGCGTGATCGGGAAGCCGCTGAGGACGCCGCGAAAGGCTGATTGCGGCCGCCCCGCGGTCTTGCCCTGCGCAGCCACCGCCATGCCTACGCCGAGCGGCACCAGCAGGGCGAGCGCGATCCAGATCAATCGGACGACACCGGCGGGGACCGAGCGGGGCAGCGGCACGAAGGCGAGTGCGAACGCCGCGATCTTGGGCGCGAAGACCCCCAGCAGCAGCAGCGGCCAAGCCGCCGCCGCCGCCATCAACACGGATAGCACGGTCTTGCGCGTGCCGCCCACTCGCCCGAAGAGGGCCACCACCGCCCAGTCGAAGAGCGCAGAGAAGATCTTCCCCAGCGACCGCGAGAGGAAGCTGATGAGGGCCTGGAGGAGCGCCATGTTCCGCCTACCGCTTGCGGCCCCTGCGCGCCCGCCCCTTGCGGAGGGGCGCGGGGATGGTCTTGAGCGCCGGGAGGATTTCCTCCGCGTAGAACTGGAAGAAGCCCTTCTGGTCCTTGCCCACCTGGTGCACGCAGATGTGGTCGTAGCCGGCCTTCGCGTATTTGCGGATGGCGGCGAGGTGACGCGCCGGATCGGGCCCGCAGGTGATGGACTCCGCCATGTGCTCCTCGGTAACGAGCTCAGCCACCGCCTCGAAGTGCTCGGGCAGGGGCAGCTCCCACGAGAGATTGCCTTCCATGGCCGAGGTCGGCCACTGCTCCTTGGCGATCCGCTTCGCGGTGGCCTCGTCCTTGGCCCAGCAGACCGTCATCTCGCCGTAGCGTGGTTTGCCGGCGCCGCCCGCACGATCGAACGCGGCGAGGACCGATCCTTCGGGATCGGTGCCGATCATGCCGTCGCCCAGCCGCCCCGCCAGGTCGGCGCTCTTGGGGCCGCCCACCGCCAGGTAGAGCGGCGGCGGCGTGTCGGGGAGCGTGTAGAGGCGCGCGTTCTCCACCGTGAAGTAGCGGCCGTGGTGGCTCTGATTGCCGCCCTTCCAGAGGAGGCGGATCACCTCGATGGCTTCCTCGAGGCGCGCCTGGCGGATTTCCGTTTCCGGCCAGCCCTGGCCCACGACGTGCTCGTTGAGGTTCTCGCCGGTGCCGACGCCGAGGAAGAAGCGCCCGGGCATGAGGGCGGCGGTGGTGGCAGCGGCCTGCGCGATGATGGCGGGATGGATGCGCAGGGTGGGGCACGTGACGGCGGTGCCCACCACGAGGCGCTGGGTGGCCTGCGCGATGGCGCCGAGCACGCTCCACACGAACGGGCTCTGTCCTTGCCGATCGATCCACGGGTGATAGTGGTCGGAGATGAGCGCGAAGCCGAAGCCCGTGTCCTGAGCCATCTGGGCGTAGCGGACGAGGTCGGTGGGCGACTGCTCCTCGCTGGACAGCTTGTAGCCGAGCGTGATCATGACGCCGCCTCCTTGGTGCTGAGCTCTGGCGCGCCAGGCCCAGGGACGGGCGCGAGAGTGTCGTCGGGCGGGCGCAGGAGCCGCAGCACCTCGGCGCGGGTCTCGGCGAGCGAGCTCGCGACGTCGTCCGCGCCGGTGGCGGCCAGATCTGCCCGCGTCTCGGGTTCGCCGCCGGCACCCCAGCGCGCGGCGAGAATCGGGATGTCGGGCTGGGAGAGCCGAAGTCGCTTGACGAGGTGGCGCATCCGCCGCCGGCCGCCCCGGCCCACGGCGCCGATGCAGACCAGGGCCGGATGCGCCGACTCGACGGAAGCCAGCGCCTCGCCGACGAGCGCGCCGGGCGCGATTTGCATCTCGCACCCGGCGCGCTCGAGCAGGCGGCCCAGCATGACCAGCCCAAGCGCGTCGACTTCGTCGCGCGCGCCGAAGCCCGCGATGAGGGCTGGCTCGGGGCGCGGCGCGTCCGGCGCCGGGTCCGGCGCCTCGGGCGCGGGCGTCTGCTCGATCAGGTCGCGAATGGACTCCAGGATGCGGCCATACTCCTCGCGGGTGAGCTGGTCCGTCTCGCGGTCGTGACGCGCCCGCGCCAGGGCCGGGGCGAGGATCCCGTCGAAGGCCTCCTCCAGCGAGGATCTCCGCGCGGTCCCGGCGACGAGGTCCGCCGCCTCGCGCGCGTCGCCCGCGAGCAGGCGCTGGTAGAAGGTCAGGTGCGGCTTAACGGGTGGATCGTCGCTGAGCAGGATCTCGATGAACTCCAGGCCGGCGACGGCGCGTGAAGCCACCACCAGACACACCGTGAGCGGCGTGGCCAGGGCCAGCCCGATCGGCCCCCACAGCCAGGTCCAGAAGGCCGCGGCGACGAGGAGCGCGACGGCGGAAACGCCCGCGCTGCGACCGTAGAGCAGGGGCTCGATCACGTAGGCGACGGTCAGCTCGGTGACGAGGAAGAGGCCCACGATGAGCAGAGGCTTCATCCAGCCGTCGAAGACGGCCAGGCTCAGCGCGATGGGAATCAACGCCGCGAGCCAGGCGCCGATGTAGGGAAGGAACCGGAGCACCGCCGCCAGGAACCCCAGCGCCAACGCGAACGGCAGGCCGAGCAGGAATAGTCCGAGGCCGATGCCCACGCCGAAGCAGCTGTTGATGGTGGTCTGCATCAGCAGGTAGCGGCTGATGCGCTCGCCCGCCTCGTCGAGCAGGCGGGTGGTGACGGCCATCCGATCGTATCCGAACAGGCGGATGACTCGGGCGATGAGCTCGCGCTGCTGGACGAGCATGAAGACGACGAGGACGATGACCATGAACGCGGTGGCGAGGTGCTGCACCACGTTCGGGAGCCGCCAGAGCGAGTTGGGCTCAGAGACGACGACCGGCACCGGCTTCTCCGCCGGCGGCCTCCCCTTGTCGATCTGCTTGAGTACGTCCTTCGCGGTGCTCTCCATCTTCGCGAAGGCGCCCCCCCGGCGAACCTTCTCGAGGTCCCCGATCTTGCGCGAGATCGTGTCGCGATAGCGGGGGAGATCGTTGGCGAACGTGGTGACCTGGCTCAGCAGCCCCCAGCCGAGCCCGACCGTGAACGCGAGGGCGACGGCGACGACCAGGGCCACCGAGGGCCCCCGGGGAAGCCCGGTGCGCTGCACGTGGGCGACCAGCGAGCTCAGGAGAAAGGCGATGAGCACCGCGAGCGCGACCGGGATGAGCACCACCCGCGCCCAGTACAGGCACGCAACCGCCAGCGCGAGACCCGCGAACACCACGAAGCGGTGCGCGGCTCGGAGGGGCTGGGCGGGGCCGCGCGGAGTCGACACGCGACGGCGCGCCCCCAGCCGGCTCGCCATTGCGCGCGTGGGGAGCGCCCGGCGCGTCACTTCGGCAGCTCGGGCGCGACCCCGGCGGCCCGCGTGCGAACGGGTCCGGAGCAGGACGGCATCTCGCCGGCGACGCCGCCGCCTCTCGGGGGGTCGGCCTCCGCGCGCGCCAGCGGCCCCGCGCACGAAGCGGTCTGGGCCGGGTGGGGGGCGGGGGCCGCCACTAGCGGGCGTACCGCGGCCGGACGGTTCGCCGCGGGCGTCGCC
>JBKPDT010000383.1:0-23747 GCA_046728035.1 Candidatus Methylomirabilota bacterium
CCGCATCGCCGCGCGCTACGCCGCCCGCCTCACCGGGCTGCCCCTGCGGCTCCCGGGCGAGCGGCCGGGCGCCCACCACGTCTACCACCTCTACGTCGTGGCCACCGAGCGTCGTGACGCGCTTGCGCGTGACCTCAAGGAGCACGGCATCGCGACCGGCATCCACTACCCCGTCCCGTGCCACCGGCAGCCGGCGGTCGAGCACCTGCGCGCGCCCGCCCTCCCGGTGACCGAGCGTATCGTCCGCGAGATCCTCACCCTGCCCATCTCGGCCGGACACACCGAGGCCGAGGCGGACGAGGTGGCGGCGGTCATCCGCCAGTTCTTCAAGGGGTAGGGCCACGCCGCTCCGGGTCCTCGAGCTCTATCCCAAGCCGGACTACTTCACCGGAGCGGCCATCCAGCTACGCGAGCTGGCGTGGGGGCTCCAGGCGCGCGGCCATCACGTGGTGGTGGCCACGCGCCCGAGTCCGATCTGGTCGGACAAGTGCGCCGCCGCGGGGATTCCCCACGCGGTGCTCTCCATGCGTCACGGGCTGGACCTTCCTGCCGTCCTCGCGCTGGCGCGCCTCATCCGCGCCCACGACATCCAGGTCGTCCACTGCCACAAGGGCAAGGCCCGCACGCTCGCGCTCCTCGCCGGGCTCCTGGTTCCCATCCCCGTGCTCGTTCTGAACCGCGGGGTGAGCTTTCCCCTCGACCGCTGGAATCGCCTGGGCTACATCACCCCGCGCGTCACCGCGGTGGTGGCGGTGTGCGAGTCGATCAAGCGCCGGCTCGTCGCGAGCGGCGTCCCCGCGGGGAAGATCGAGGTGATCTACTCCGGCACCGATCTCGCGCGATTCCACCCGGCGGTGGACGGCGGCCGCGTGCGGCGCGAGCTCGGCCTCGAGGCCGGGCAGGTCCTCGTCACCCAGATCGGCATCCGCTCATGGCGGGGCAACGACGACGTCCTCGACGCCATGATGCGCGTCCATCGCGAGGCGCCCCATGCGCGACTTCTTTTCGTGGGAGCGCCACCCGCCCGCATCGTCAGCCTCGGCAACAAGGCGCGGGCCCGCGGGCTCGGGGACATCGTCACCGTGCTCGGCCACCGCGAGGACGTGCCTGAGCTCCTCGCCGCGAGCGACCTCGTGGTGGATGCGTCGTACGCGGGGCTCGGGCTCACCGGCTCCATCCGTGAGGCGCTGGCGGTGGAGACGCCGGTGGTGGCCACCGACCTCGAGGGGATGCCCGAGCTCGTCGCCGACGGCGAGACGGGGCTGCTCGTGCCGCCCCGGAACCCCGAGGCCCTCGCCCAGGCCATCTTGCGGATGCTCGAGAACCCCGCGCGCGCCCAGGCCATGGCCCGCGCGGGCCGGAAGCGAGTGGAGGCGCAGTTCTCGCTCACCGCCAAGCTCGACCGGACGGAGGCGCTCTACGCACGGCTCCTCGCCGGAGCGGGACGGCGCTCGCCGTGAGGGACCGCGCCCGCCTCCTCCTTCGCCTCGTCCCCTACCTCAGGGGCCACTGGCCCATCCTGGCTGCGGGCACCGTGCTCGCCCTCGTCGTCTCGAGCGCGGAGGGCTTCATCGCCTGGCTCGTCAAGCCGGCCATGGACGAGATCTTCCTCAAGCGCGATCTCGTGATGCTCAAGCTGATCCCCCTCGCCCTCCTCGGGACCTACCTCCTCAAGGGAGGCGCGCGGTTCGGCCAGTCCTACCTCATGGCCTCGGTCGGCGAGCGGGTCATCGCGCGAATCCGCCGCGAGCTCTACGGGCACATCCAGGGCATGCCCCTGGCGTTCTTCAAGTCGCTCCACTCTGCCGAGCTGATGGCGCGGGTGGTCACCGACGTCAATCGGCTGGCCCGCTTGTCCTCCACCGTCCTCGTGATGGCGGTGCGGCAGGTGGGCACCATCATCGCCCTCCTCGTGGTGATGTTCGCGCGAGAGTGGGTGCTCGCCCTCATCGCGGTGGCCGTCTTCCCGGCGGTCGCGGTCACCGTCCGATCCATCGGACGGAAGCTCTACAAGATCAACAAGCGCTCGCAGGAGAAGGTGGCGGAGCTCAACGTGGTGCTCCAGGAGTCGTTCACCGGAACCAAGATCGTCAAGGCCTTCGGGCGGGAGCGCCTGGAGCAGGAGCGGTTCGACGAGGTCAACGATCACCTCTTGCGTCTGGCCCTCAAGGACCATCGTACCGACCAGCTCGCCGAGCCCCTCATGGAGGTGCTGGGCGCGCTCGGGATCATGGGCGCTCTGTGGTACGGCGGGTATCAAGTCATCGCCGGCGCGCTCACCCCCGGCGAGTTCTTCTCGTTCACCACCGCGGTGATCCTCCTCTACGGCCCCGTCCGCCAGCTCTCGCGCATGGCCAATACCATCCAGCAGTCCCTGGGCTCGATGGAGCGGGTCTTCGACCTGCTCGACACCGAGCCTGCCATCGCCGACGTTGTGGGAGCCCGAGTCCTCGACGGATTCCACGAGGCGATCGCGCTCGAAGGCGTGAGCTTCCGTTACCCGGACGGCGAGTCGGACACGCTCTCCGACGTCTCCCTCCGCGTCCGGAAGGGCGAGATGGTCGCCTTCGTCGGTATGTCGGGGGCGGGCAAGACCACCCTCCTCGACCTCCTGCCGCGCTTTCACGACGTCACCGCGGGGCGCATCATCCTCGACGGGCATGACGTGCGCGAGGTCACCGTCGCCTCGCTCCGCGCCCTCATGGGCATCGTGACCCAGGAGACCTTCCTCTTCCACGATTCGCTTGAGTACAACATCGCCTACGGGAAGCCCGGGGCGACCCGGGAGGACGTCGCGCGCGCGGCGCGGCTCGCCCAGGCCCACGACTTCATCGCGGCGATGCCGCTGGGCTATGCCACCCGGGTGGGGGAGCGCGGGGTGAAGCTCTCGGGGGGGCAGCGCCAGCGCATCGCCATCGCGCGGGCTTTCCTCAAGGACCCGCCAATCCTGCTCCTCGACGAGGCCACCTCCGACCTCGACGCGGAGAGCGAGTTCCTCGTCCAGCAGGCGCTCTCCGAGCTCACCAAGGGGCGGACCGTCCTCGTCATCGCGCACCGCCTTGCCACCGTCCGCAACGCGGACCGGGTGGTGGTGGTGCACGAGGGGCGCATAGCGGAAGTGGGACGCCACGAGGAGCTCATGGCGCGGGAGGACGGGATCTACCGGCGGCTGGCCGCCCTTCAGATGCTGGACGCGGCCCCCTCGAGATAGTCGTCCGGCCCGAGCGGAGCCCGGACCGGACGATCTCGACGGACGCCGGACACGCCGGCAGGCGTTACGACACCACCGGGCGGTGCGTACCCTCCCGCTCGAAGGGACTCTTTCGCTGCGGCGTCCGGAACTTCTGCGCCACCTCGTTGACGAGCTGGAGCATGTCGTTCATGAACTTGTTCAGCGCGTCCGCCACGTCCTCGCGCTCGGTCCGGTACTGCTCGCTCTCCCCGCGGAGCAACGCGACCTCCTGGCGGAGCCTCTCGAACTCCTTCTCGCTCGAGTCGAGCGACGTGCGGAGCCGCTCGTTCTCCTCGACGAGGGCGGGGATGAGGCCAATGAGATACTGGCCGTCCTCGATCCACTTCTGTACCTTGGCGCGCGTCTCGGTCCACGCGACCCCTTCCATGCTGTTCGGCATCGTTCCCGTCTCCTTCGTGTGGTGTGGTTGACTGCGTTCCCTGCGTGTCGAACCGGCTCGTCCCGCCTGCGGCTGCGCCTCGCCCAGCACGCTAGGCGTTTGCCACCGCCTTGACCTGCTTCACGTCGGTGATGCCGGCGAGCGCCTTGCTGAGACCGTCCTGGAGGAGGGTGGTCATGCCCCCCTGCTTGGCGTGGGCCAGGACGTCGGTGGCGCGCGCCCGCGTCTGGATCAGCCGCTTGATCTCCGGCGAGGTGACCAGCAGCTCGTGGATGGCGGCCCGGCCCCGGTAGCCGGACCGGCCGCACTTCTCGCACCCCTTGCCCCGGTAGAGCTGCAGGTCGGACTCCTTCTTGATTCCCAGGCTCTCCCACTCTTCCGGGCCATAGGCCTGGACGATCTCCTCGAACTGCTCGGGGGAGGGGCGATAGGCCTCCTTGCAGTCCGGGCACACGCGCTTCACCAGCCGCTGGGCCAGGATCCCCAGCATGGCGTCCGAGAAGTTGAAGGGGTCGCAGCCCATGTCCACGAGCCGCACCACCGTCTCGGGCGCGCTGTTCGTGTGCAGCGTACTCAGGACCAGGTGGCCGGTGAGCGAAGCCTCGATGCCCACCGACGCCGTCTCCTCGTCGCGCATCTCACCGACCATGATCACGTCGGGGTCGGCGCGGAGGAATGCCCGCATCGCCGAGGCGAAGTTGAAGCCGATCTTCGGATTCACCTGCACCTGGCGGAGCCCGTACTGCGTGATCTCGACAGGGTCCTCGGCGGTCCAGATCTTCCGGTCCGGCTTGTTGATGAAGCCCAGCACGGAGTGGAGGGTGGTCGTCTTGCCGGAGCCGGTCGGCCCCACGCAGAGGATGAGCCCGTACGGCCGCTGGGAGATCCGCTTCACCTCGGCGAGGTTGCGGTCGTTCATCCCCAGCTTGTCGATGGGGATCGGCTCGTTGGAGGCGAGGATACGCATGACCACGTCCTCGTCCCCCGTCGCGGTGGGGATGGTGGCCACGCGCAGCTCGATCTCGCGGTCGGGGAGCGCCACCTTGATCTTGCCGTCCTGGGGCTTGCGCCGCTCCGCGATGTCGAGCCGGGCCATGATCTTGATCCGCGCCACCAGCGGCCGGCGAAACGCGCCCGGCAGCTTCATGTACTCCTGGCAGCTGCCGTCGACGCGGAAGCGGATGATCGTGTCCTTCTGCGGGCCATACGGCTCGACGTGGATGTCGGAGGCGCGCGCCTGGTACGCGGCGAGGATGACCTGCCCGGACAGGCGCACGATGGCGCTGTCGTTCTCGTCGACCTCGGCGGCGTCCTGGGTGTCCGCGGTACCGTCGTCCTCGGCCTTCAGGGTCCCGATGATGTCCTGGATGGACTCGGTGCTGCCCGGGCGGGACGCCTGCTCGCCGCTCGCGATGGCGATGAATCGGAGGATGTCGCTCCGGAAGCCGACGGCGAGCTTGACCTTCTGGTTCTTGAGTGCCCGCTCGATGCTGTCGACCTTGGCGAGGTCGTGGGGGTCGTCCACCAGGACGATCACCGCCCCGGCCTCGCGCTTGAGGGGGACCCAGTAGTTCTTCTTCAGGTACTCGACCTTGAGCTCCCGGAGGAGGTCGGGCGGGACCACGATCCGATCGTCGAACCCGATGAACGGCACCCGGTAGAACACCGAGGACGACTGGCCGATCTGCGCCTTGCTGATCTGGAACTGCTGCATGAGGATCAGGTCGACGTGAGTCGAGGCCCGCTTGGCCTCGGCAATGGCGGTGTCGAGGTCCTGCTGGGTGATCAGGTGCTGCTCGACGAGGTACTCGAACTTGGAGGTGTAGCGGCGGACCGGGTGGTCGGTGGCGCGCCGGCGGGGGGCGCTCTCGAACGTCTTGGCGAGCCGCGCGATGGTGTCCTGGAGGCTGTCGAGGCCGACCATCGGGCGCTCCGGCTGGATGCTCTCCTGCGCGGGGGCGACTTCGGGAATTTGCTCAGTGCTCACGGACCCCGCCTTTTCTCACCGGAGATCGGCGCGTAACGCCGCACGAGTGGGTAGCAAGGCGTGTACCAGACTGCGCAGAGTCTGCAAAGTCTGTCAATTCATCGGAAACAATGATGATTGACCGTCGGCACGACACCCAAACCCATGACCGCTACGCAAATTGTAGCGCCCGGATTTGTTGTAGGTTGACACTTTTGGGGGAGAGTGTCAACGCGGGGGCGACGCTCGGAGGTGGGGGAGGGCTATTCGCGGAAGTGATTCACGATGGGCAGGCGCCAGTCCCGGCCGAAGGCCCGGGGGGTGATCTTGATGCCGATGGGGCCCTGCCGGCGCTTGTACTCGTTCCGGTCCACGAGCGCGATCACCCGCCGTACCGTCGCCTCGTCGAATCCCCGCGCCACGATCTCGGGGAGGCTCTGGTCGCCCTCGACGTAGGCTTCGAGGATGGCGTCGAGGATGGGATACGGGGGGAGCGAGTCCTGATCGGTCTGGTCGGGGCGGAGCTCGGCGGAGGGGGCGCGGTCAAAGATGCTCCGGGGAATCAACTCGCGTCCCGCGCGCGCATTGGCGTGCGCCGAGATCTCGTAGACCAGGGTCTTCGGTACGTCCTTGATGACCGCGAAGCCGCCCGCCATGTCGCCGTAGAGGGTCGAGTAGCCCACGCCGATCTCGCTCTTGTTGCCGGTGGTGAGGATCAGCCATCCGAACTTGTTCGAGAGCGCCATCAGGTAGTTGCCACGAATGCGCGCCTGGAGGTTCTCCTCCGCCACATCTTCCTTGAGACCCTTGAAGGGCTTGGCGAGCGCGCGCCGATATGCGGAGAACACCCCGGTGATGGGCAGCCGCAGGAACTCGATGCCGAGGTTCTTGGCCACGCGGGCGGCGTCCCGGCGGGTGCCCGCCGAGGAATAGGGCGACGGCATGGTCACGCCCGTCACGTTGGCCGCGCCGAGCGCATCCACCGCGATGCAGGCGACCAGGGCCGAGTCGATCCCACCGGAGAGCCCCACCGCGACGTGACGGAACCCATTCTTCCGTACGTAGTCGCCGAGCCCGACCACGAGGGCTCGGTAGATCTCCTCGAGCCGATCGACCTCGGGCGTCTCGCGGGGCGGGAGCGACGGCCGCTCCCTCACCGGCAGCGGCGGGAGCGAGATCCGCCGTACCGTGCCCTCGCTCCGCAGCTTCTCCTTGCGTCGGCGCGAGTCGTGGAGTCGCGCGCGAAAGACATCGTCCAGCTCGAGGTCGGCGACGACGAGGTCCTCCTCGAAGGCGCGTCCCCGCGCCACGCGCTCGCCCTTCTCGTCGAAGATGAAGGACTGACCGTCGAAGACGAGCTCGTCCTGGCCCCCCACCGTGTTCACGAAGGCCAGACACACGAGGTCGTCGGCGGCGCGCGTGGCCAGCATCTTCTCGCGGAACCGCGCCTTCCCCGCGTGGAAGGGGGAGGCGTTGATGCTGATCACGAGGTCCGCGCCCGCGAGGGCCTGGATGGTGGTGGGACCCGTGGGATACCAGATGTCCTCGCAGATGTTCGTCGCGAGCACGACCTCGCCCAGCGAGAAGACCGGGCTCTCCGTGCCGGCCTGGAAGTAGCGGTTCTCGTCGAAGACACCGTAGTTGGGCAGGTACTGCTTGTGATAGGTGCCGACAGGCACGCCGTCGTGGAGCACCGCCGCCGCGTTGAAGATGTCGTCGCGCTTGTCCACGAAACCGACCACCGCGGTCAGGCCCCTGCTCTGCGCGGCCACGTCCGCGAGGGCGCGCAGGTTGGCTTCGATGAAGGCGGGCTTGAAGACGAGGTCCTCGGGGGGATAGCCGGTGAGCACCAGCTCGGGGAAGGCCACCACGTCGGCGCCGAGGGCGCGCGCGCGCCCCATCCAGTCGATGACCATCCGCGCATTGGCCTCGACCGCACCCACCGTGGGGTTGACCTGGGCGAGGGCGACCCGCACCCGTCTCATGTCGCTATTCTAGCCCTTCCCCTCCCCTTTCAGGGTCAGACTGAGGCCCCCCAGGATGAGGGCGCCGCCGATCACCGTGAAGACGGTGAGCGGCTCGCCCAGGTAGTAGACGCCGAGGAGAGCGCCCACGAGGGGCTGGATATTCAGGAAGATCGCCGCGCGGGGGGCGGGCACGCGCTTGAGCGCGTAGTTCCAGGCCAAGTAGGCCAGGGCGCTGATGACCACGGCGAGGTAGAGCGCCCCCACCACCGACCGCGGGGTGAGCCGGATCGGCGCGCCGCCCACCCACTCGAGCCCGGCCAGGGGCAGCATCGCCGCCGTGCCCCACGCGATGGACCACGCGGTCACGGCGAGGGGAGAGTGCCGGGCGAGGACGCCGCGCCCGAATAGCGAGTACGACGCATAGGCGAGGCCGGCGAGCAGGAGGAGGAGATCGCCTCGCCAGTGCGGCACGAGCGCGCGGGTCACGCCGGGGATCCCGTTGACGACGACGAGGGCGGCGCCGAGCAGGGCGAGCGCCGCCCCCGCCTTCTCGCGCCGGGTGAGCCGCTCCCCGAGCGCCCACGGCGCGAGCAGGATGAGCGAGATCGGCTCGACGGTGATGAGGAGGGCGGCATTGGTCGCGGTGGAGCGGGCGATGCCCCAGTGCGAGAACGCGAAGGCGCCGGCGAAGCCGAACACGCCCATCCAGACGATGCTCCATCGATCGGCGCGTGGGATGGGCGGCGCGCCCGCGGGGCGGATGGCGAGAGCGGCCGGGATGAGGACGAGGGAGCCGATGATCAGCCGGATGAGCGCGAGCGTCGCGGGCGGGATGTCGTCGAGGACGAGCCGGGTCGCGGCATAGGATGTGGCGTAGACCACATTGGTGACGATGAGGATCAGGTCGGCGGACATGGGCCTGCGATCATAGCCCGCTCTCCGCCCCTACGATATACTCCCGCCCATGACGCCCTCCGGGAAGCCGTCCCCGCTCAAGCCCAAGGTCCCCTGGCTCCCCTCGGAAGTTCAGCCGGGGCAGAAGACCGAGGTCTGCCCGCGCTGCGGCGCTCGGAAGCTCATCCCGTGGACCCTGCGCCGGGACCCCCAGCGTGTCATCCTGCTGCGCACCTGGGTGTGCGCGGCCTGCCAGGTCACGGAGGAGAGGCCCGAGCCGGAATAAACCGCCGGGCCGCCGCCGAAGGCGGGCGCTCGCTACCCCTCGTTCACCGCGTCGATCAGCAGGCGCAGGCGCCCGAAGTTCCGCCGGTTGAACGGCAGCACGAGGCGGGGCAGTCCCGGCAGCTCCCCGCCCTCGCCCTCGAGCGGTCCCGATCTCTGCTCGACCGGCCCGGTCAGGATGTCGGCGAAGTCCGCCCCCAGGTGCTCCACCGTCCGCGTCTCGAGGGGCCGGCGGAGGCGGAAGACGAGCCGCTCGCCGACGTAGCGCTGCGAGTGGAACACGTGGTAGAATCGCTCGCACTCCGCCGCAGCGGCCTGCGCGTCGTCGGTGCGTCGGTAGAGGAAGAGGTCCTCTTCCGAGATCATCCCGTCTCGCGCCATGTGCTCACGGATGAAGTCCTCGAAGCCCTCCCAGTACTTGCCCCCAGGCGCGTCCACGAGCACGACGGGCACCAGCGCGGCCTTACCGGTCTGGATCAGGGTGAGCGTCTCGGACACCTCGTCGGCGGTCCCGAAGCCGCCGGGGAAGTACGCCATCGCGTGAGCTTCGCGGACCAGGAAGAGCTTGCGGGTGAAGAAATACTTGAACGTGATGAGCTTGGGGTCGTCAGCGATCCAGGGATTGGCCTCCTGCTCGAAGGGCAGGCGGATGTTGAGCCCGAACGAGCGTTCGCGCCCGGCACCTTCCTGGGCCGCCCCCATCACGCCGCTGCCCGCCCCCGTCATGACCATCCAGCCCGCCTCCCGCATGCGCCGACCGAAGGCGTGCGCCTGGCGGGACACCGGATGCTCCGGAGACGTGCGCGCCGAGCCGAACACGGTCACCTTGGGCACGCTCCGCCACGGCGCGAAGACCTTGACGCCGTAGCGCATCTCCTTGAGGGCGGCGCTGGTGATCTTGAGGTCGCCCACGCCGGCGCCGTCCTCGTACATCTTGAGGACGGTGGTGAGCATCTCGGCGTAGAGCCGCCACGACGACTCGGGCACGCGCAGCTGCTCGAGCAGCGCATCGATCGCCCGATTCGCCTGCTCGGACTGCAGCTGGTAGCGTCGATCCGCGCTCACGGTGAGAGTATACATGCCCGGCCCTGCCCCACCGCTACGCGAGGGTGTGCCGCACCATCTTCCCCTCGACCATGTAGATCACCATCTCCGCGATGTTGGTGGCATGGTCGGCCACGCGCTCCATGAAACGGGAGATCAAGATGAGGCGCAGGGCCCGCGGGATCGTCCGCGGATCGGACATCATGAAGGTCAGCAGCTCGCGGAAGATCTGCTCCTTGAGCGCGTCGACGGCCTCGTCCCCCGCGCACACCGCCCGGGCCAGCGCGGTGTCGCGGGCGACGAACGCGTCCAGGCTCTCCTTGACCATTCGCTGCGCCATCTCCGCCATGCGTGGCAGGTCCACGTAGGGCTTGAGCTGGGGCTCCTGGTGCAGCTCGATCGCACGCTGGGCGATGTTCACCGCCTGGTCCCCGATCCGTTCGAGGTCGGTGACGATCTTCATGGCGGTGGTGATGAAGCGCAGGTCGCTCGCCGCCGGCTGGTTCAGGGCGAGGAGCTCGACGCATTTCTCGTCGACCTCCACGTCGTACTGGTTCACCTGTCGATCCCGCTCGATGACGTCGCGGGCCAGCGCGTCGTCGCGCTCGAGGAGCGCCCGCATCACCCGACGGATCTGGTCCTCCACCAGCCCCCCCATGGCCAGCAGGGTCTGCTTGAGCGCGTCCAGCTCCTCGTGGAAATGCCGCATGAAGCCTCCCTCTAGCCGAACCGCCCGGTGATGTAGTCCTCGGTGCGCTTGTCCCGCGGATTCGTGAAGAGCTCGCGCGTCACCCCGAACTCCACGAGCTCGCCGAGGAGCATGAAGCCGGTATAGTCGGACACCCGGGCCGCCTGCTGCATGTTGTGAGTGACGATCACTATGGTATAGCTGTTCTTGAGCTCGAGCATCAGCTCCTCGATCCGCGCGGTGGCGATGGGATCGAGCGCCGAGCACGGCTCGTCCATCAGGAGCACGTCCGGCTCGACCGCGATCGCCCGCGCGATGCAGAGGCGCTGCTGCTGCCCGCCGGACAGCCCCAAGGCGCTCTCGTGCAGCCGGTCGCTCACCTCCTCCCAGAGCGCGGCCGCCCGCAGGCTGCGCTCCACGATGCCCTCGAGGTCGCTCCGGCTCGTCAGCCCGAGGATCCGCGGCCCGTAGGCCACGTTCTCGAAGATCGTCTTGGGGAACGGGTTCGACTTCTGGAAGACCATGCCGACCCGCTTGCGCAGCTCCGTCACGTCAACGCTCCGGTCGTAGACGTCGGTGCCGCCGATCCGGACGTTCCCGAGGATACGCACGCCGTCCACGAGGTCGTTCATCCGGTTGATGCAGCGGAGAAGGGTCGACTTCCCGCAGCCGGACGGCCCGATGTAGGCGGTCACCCGGTGCTTGGGGACGGACATGGACACGTCCTTGAGCGCCAGCTTCTCGCCGTAGTAGAGCGAGAGGTGGTCGATCTCGACCATGGCGGGCTCCATTATAGAGGCCGCCTCCGCCCTGGGATTGAGGTTTGTGGCGATCCCGACGTTTCCGGCCATGAGAGCCTCCTGAGGCATGGGGCGCCGCGCTATACCGCCGAGGTGGCGTACTTCCGGCGCAGGCGGTTGCGCGTGCTGATGGCGAAGAGATTGAGCAGCACGACGATGGCGAGAAGCAGGAGGGTCGTCGCGAACACCATGGGGCGCGCCGCGTCCACGTTCGGCGACTGAAAGCCCACGTCGTAGATGTGAAAGCCCAGGTGCATGAACTTCCGGTCGAGATGCAAGAAGGGCCAGAACCCGTCGATGGGGAGGGAGGGGGCGAGCTTGACCACCCCGGTGATCATGAGGGGCGCCACCTCGCCCGCCGCCCGCGCCATGGCGAGGATGAGGCCGGTGAGGATGGACGGCATGACCGCGGGCAGCACCACCCGAAGCGTCGTCTCCAGCTTGGTCGCGGAGAGCGCGAGGGACGCCTCGCGGATGCCCCGGGGAATGGCGGCGAGCCCCTCCTCGGTGGCCACGATCACCACCGGCACCGTGAGGAGCGCCAGCGTGAGCGAGGCCCAGAGAATCCCGCCGGTGCCGTAGGTCGGGGTGGGCAGTGCATCCGCATAGAACAGCCGGTCGATGGACCCGCCGACGAAGTAGATGAAAAAGCCCACGCCAAAGACCCCGAACACGATGGAGGGCACCCCGGCCAGGTTGTTCACCGCGATCCGGACCGCGCTCACGAACGGCCCCTGCTTGGCGTACTCCCGCAGGTAGAAGGCAGCGAGCACCCCGAGCGGCGTCACCAGGATGCTCATGATCACGACCATCATCACGGTGCCGAAGATGGCCGGGAACACGCCCCCTTCGGTGTTCGACTCCCGCGGCTCGTCGGACACGAACTCCCAGAGTCGCGTGGCGTAGTGCCACGCCTTCGCCGGCCCGCCCATGGTGTTGGGGAAGTACACGTCGAGCACCTGGGGGAGGGGCAGCACCTTCTCCTTGCCGCCGTCGGCCGTCACCACCAGGCTCGCGCCCTGCTGCTTGCGCAGCTCGGTGAGCCGGGCCTCCTGCACCTTGTAGCGCGAGTGAAGCGCGGCCAGCTCGCGCTCGATCGCGTCCATCTGGGGACCGGCGGTGACGCCCTTGCGCTCGAGCCTCTTGGCCCGGAGCCGGAGCGCCTCCTGCTCGTAGTTGATCGCCCCGATCTCGCCGGTCTCGATGCCGCGGATCTCGGACCGCAGCCGCGCCGCCTCCGGCATGCGCTTCCGCACTTCCGCCAACGCCGCCTCCGGTCCCTTGGCCACGACGGTGTCGCCCTCGCGCACCTCCGCGATCCCGCCGATGAGCAGGCCCCACTCCGTCCGCTCGACGACGGCGATGTCGGGCGGGTAATCCCGGCGGGCGATCTGCGACTCGTCCACCCACTGGAAGTCGGCCCCGTAGAGATCCCGATTGGCGACCTTGAGCTTGATGCGGTACTCGCCGGCCTTTCCCGGGACGGGCTCGCGCTCCACCAGCTGGCCGGTCATCGGCTTGCCATCGGCGAGAGTCAGGCGCACGACACTTTGGGGCCAGAAGAACCCGAGCCCATTGTAGAGAATGAGCCCGATGAGGCCGGCCACGAGCAGGAGCGCGAGGGCAAGCGCGCCGCCCGTGAGCCAGATGAACGGCTCGCCGCCACGCCACGTCTTCGCCAGCCGCGTGCTCACAGGTAGCGGTACCTCTGCCGGAGCTTGAGCCGGACCAGCTCGGCGACGGTGTTCACGGCGAAGGTCAGGCAGAACAGGAGAAAGGCGGCGAGGAAGAGCACGCGGAACAGCGTCCCACCCTCCGGCGCCTCCGGCAGCTCCACCGCGATATTGGCGGAGAGGGCCCGGAATCCGTTGAAGATGCTCCAGTCCATGACGGGGGTATTGCCGGTGGCCATGAGCACGATCATCGTCTCGCCCACGGCGCGCCCGAAGCCGATCATGACCGCCGAGAAGATGCCCGGGCTCGCGGTGGGCAGCACGATGCGCAGCGCGGTCTGCCAGCGCGTGGCCCCCAGGGCGAGGGAGCCGGCGCGCAGGTGCTGGGGGACATTGGCGAGCGAGTCCTCGGCGATGGTGAAGATGATGGGGATCACCGCGAAGCCCATCGCGACCCCGACCACGAGGGAGTTGCGCTGATCATACGTGAGCCCCAGCGCGGACAGGAGCCAGCCCCGGTAGCTACCGCCGAGGAGCGTGGCCTCCGCCAGCCCGCCCAGGGCGAAGGCGATCCAGACGCCCGCGATCACCACCGGGAGGAGCAGGAACACCTCGGTGCCCGTCTTGAAATACCCGCGGAACGTCATCGGCAATGCGCGCCACGCCGCGAACGCGGCGAGAATGCAGACGGGCAGGACGAGCGGCAGCAGAAAGAGACCGGGCACCACCCGCTCGATCATGGGGGCGAGCCACAGCCCGGCCAAGAAGCCGAGGACGACGCTCGGGAGGGCCGCCATGATCTCCACGACCGGCTTCACGTACCCCTTAACCGTCGGGTGCATGAACTCGCTCACGTACGTGGCGGCCAGCAGCGCCAGCGGGACCGCGAAGAGAAGGGCGTAGAAGGTCCCCTTGAACGTCCCGTAGATGAGCGGGGTCAGGCTGAACTTCGCCTCGAAGTCGTCGGTGCCGCCGGTGGACTGCCAGACGTACTCGGGCCTGGCGTAGCCCTCGTACCAGACCTTCCCGAATACCGTCTTCAGCGTGATCTCGGGATGGGGGTTGTCCACCTGCCACTGCGCCCAAGCCCCCTTGCTGTCCACAACGACGATACCGTCGGTCTTCGGCGCGAACACCACGCTCCTCAGATCACCCCCCGGCGCGCGGGTTGAGATCAACGTCTCCCCCGATGTCCCGTAGCTGAGGTGGATTTGGCCGGCGGCGTCAGCGGTCACGAATCCTTTGTCCCGCTTCGAGGCGCTAATCGCGACCACCGGTCCCGTGTGGGGCGCGAACTCGTACACGCGTGTGAGACGTCGCTCTCCGCCCTGAGGCGGGGGGACCACCTGCCAGGTCGACACCTGACCCCGTGCGTTACCGACCACCAGAGTCCGATCTCCGAGGAGGAAGTCCAGGGCGGTGATCGGGGTCCCGGCGCCCGCGCCGACGGCGACGGACTCCATGGCGGCGAGCTTTGCCCGGTCGCGCATGTCATACCGGAGGATTCGCCCCTGCGATGTCCCGACGAACAGGTCCTCACCCCGCCCATCCAGCTGGAGCGCGGTGATCTCACCGTCCATGGACGCGACGACGAACTGGAGAGACTCGGCCCGGGTCGTCCCGCCCACGAGGGCCTTCTTCTCGGTCACCGCGAGCACGGCGAGCTCCGTGGGGCCCACCTGGGCCACCGTGAGTGGCCCGACGGGCGTCGCCGCAAAGGCGATCCGGCGAAGCGGCCGCTTGCGTTCGGGGTCCATCGCCAGCGGTTCGCCGATGACCACCTTCGGCGTCACCGTGCGGCCACTCTCCTTGAAGGCCACCTCGAACTGGACCTCGAGCGGAATCGCCCGGCCGTCGGTGGTTCCGATGAGGTGCCGGCCCGTCCCCGTCGCGGCCACCGTGGTGACTTTCGTGTCGCCTAGCGGCGGAATCGGAATCGGCGCCGGCGATGTCTTGTCCTTCAGAGAGGCAAGTTGGAGGGTCCCGATGGAGGTCACCGCATAGGCCAATTCCCGGTACTCGTCGACCCCCGTCGCCTCGGCGGAAGCAGGAGCCGTAGGCGACCCTCCCGGGGCCGAATAGGTGCCGAGCAATGACGCCGTGGGTGCCTTGAAGAGGGGGTACACCTCCGCCGCGATCACGAACAGGATAGCCAGGATGGCGGCGATGATGACGATGCCGCCCAGGATGACGAGCCGTGAGGTCCAGCGGTCGAGCGTGATGCGGCGGCTCGTCCGCGCCTTCGAGACGACGAGGGGGCGGGCCGGAGATGCCGGTCCGCCCGTCCTGATCGCGTCGGAGTTGATCGCCACCTACTGGACCTTGCTCAGCTCTTCCTTGGCGATGGAGGCGGGGATGGGGAAGTACCCGTCCTTGATCACGACCTCCTGTCCCTCCTTCGACACCATGAGCTTGACGAATTCTCGCGTCAGAGGGTCCAGCGACTTGCCCGGAGCCTTGTTCACGTAGACGTAGAGGAAGCGCGCGAGTGGGTAGGTCCCCGCGTAGGCGTTCTCTGGGTCAGCCTCATAGCACTTGGCGCCTTCCTTCTCGGCGAGGGGCACCGCCCGCACACCGGCCGTCGCATAGCCGATCCCGCTATAGCCCATGGCGAACCGGTCCACCGTCGCGCCCTGCACCACCGAGGCCGAGCCCGGCTGCTCCTTCACCTCGTCCTTGTAGTCCCCGTTCTTCAGCGCGTGCTCCTTGAAGAAGCCGTAGGTTCCCGACGCCGAGTTGCGGCCGTAGAGGCTGATCGGCTTGTTGGCCCACTCGCCGGTGAGGCCGAGCTGTCCCCAGTTCTTGATGTCTTCCTTGTAGCCGTAGCGGCGGGACTTGGAGAAGGCCGCGTCCACTTGGGCGATCGTCATGCACTTGATGGGGTTGTCCTTGTTGACGAACACCGCGAGCGCGTCCACCGAGGTGCGGATCGGCGTGGGCTTGTAGCCGTACTTCTTCTCGAAGGCGTCCACCTCCGTGCCCTTCATCTCGCGCGACATGGGGCCGAGCTGGGCGGTGCCGGAGATCAGGGCGGGGGGCGCCGTGGACGATCCCTTGCCCTCGATCTGGATCTTGGCGTTCGGGTAGAACTTGCCGAAGGTCTCGGCCCAGAGCGTCATCAGGTTGTTGAGCGTGTCGGAGCCGATGCTCGACACGTTCCCGCTTACCCCGCTTACCGCCTTGTAGCTGGAGAGCCCCGGATCGAGCTTGGGAGGCCCGGCCGCCACCGCGTACCCCGCCATGAGGCCGGCGGCAGCCACGAGGCTCATCACCACTAGCCGCTTTCTCATCATTCTTTCTCCTTATCTGTTGGCCGTAAGGTGCCCTGCCCGTGTTGCGGGCACATAACCGCGACGTTACATTTGTGTTACCGAGGGTCCTTGTAGCGGTAGCCGACCCCGCGGACGGTCTCGACCCCGGGTTCCGGCACCTTGGCGGCGATGAACTTGCCGCGCAGGCGGGCCACGTGCACGTCCACCGTCCGGGGCTCGACGAAGCCGTCCCGGCCCCAGACGAGGTCGAGCAGCTCCTCGCGTCCGAATACGCGGCCCGGCGCCCCGGCGAGCGTCGCCAGCAGCTCGAACTCCTTCGGCGTGAGCTCCACTCCACGGCCCTTCATGCGGACCTCGAAGCGGTCCCGGTCGATCTCGAGATCCCCGGCCTTGAGCTGGCGCTTCTTGTCCCCGCCGTCGGCGGGCCGTCCCCGACGGGTCACCGCGCGGACGCGGGCCACCAGCTCGCGGGGCGAAAAGGGCTTGGTGACGTAGTCGTCGGCGCCCAGCTCGAAGCCGAGCACCTTGTCGCCCTCGTCCACCCGCCCCGTCACCATGATGATGGGGATGCGGCGGGTTTCCCCGTCCTGCTTGAGGCGGCGGCACACCTCCCAGCCATTGAGCTGGGGCACCATGATGTCGAGCAGGATGACGTCGGGCTTGCCTTCCCGGGCATGGCGGACGCCGTCGGCGCCGTTGCCTACCACGGTCACCTCGTAGCCTTCCTTGTGGAGATTGAAGCGGATCAGCTCGGCGACGTCCTGTTCGTCCTCGACGACGAGCACGCGGCCGAGACGCTCACGCCCCGGCGGGCTCGCGGCCTCGGTGGTGGTGCGCCGGCGCTGGGCGGGGGGCGTCATCTCTCCGGCCGCTCTCATCGGGCCGGAGTGTCACGGGGCGGGGTTACGGGGTGATGACGGCGGAGTAAACCTTGCGTGAAACGACGCGGCTAGACGATTCGCTCCACGATCACGCAGTCCTTCCACACCCCTTCGAGCTGGCCGTGGTCGCGGTAGATGCCGACCTCGCGGAACCCTGCGGCGCGACACACGGCGCGGCTCGCTGCGTTCTCCGGGAAGATGCGCGACACGAGCTTGTGCAGCCCGGCCGCCTTCGCCTCCCCCACCAGCCTCTCGAGCGCCACCCGCCCCGCACCGGCCCCGCGGCGATCACGGGCGACGTACACGGAGAACTCGGCGACCTTCGCATAGCACTCGCGCGGCCGGTACGCCGTGCAGGAGGCGAAGGCGATCACCTGCCTGCCATCTTCCACCACGACGACCGGGTGGACGCCGTCGAACCACTTGCCGATGTCCTCCGCCGAGCGGGGACGAGTCTCGAAGGTCCCGATACGGTCCGCGATGCCCTCGTTGTAGATGCGGGCGATCGCCGCGGCGTCGGCGGTGGTGGCCAGTCGAGGCTTCATGGGGCCTTCCTCTCCGGCGTCATGAGCGCGGGTCCGTCGAGCCATCCCTGGATCCGCGTCCCGATCTCGTTACGGATGCGCCGGAAGACGGCGAGACGCTCCTCCTCCGTCCCCGTCGCGCCCGAGGGGTCCTCGAACCCCCAGTGCAGGCGGTGGGCGCTCCGCGGGAAGACCGGACACCGCTCCTTGGCGTGGTCACACACCGTGATCACGTGATCCCAGGGCTGGTCGAGGAAGCGGTCGAGGGTCTTGGATCGGTGGCCGGAGAGGTCCACGCCGACCTCGGCCATCGCGGTTACCGCGAGCGGGTTCACCCGCGTCTGCTCGGTGCCCGCGCTCTCCACCTCGAAGCGGTCGCCGGCGAGGTGGCGAAGGAACCCTTCGGCCATCTGGCTGCGCGCGGAGTTGTGAGTGCACAGGAACAGCACTCTTCGCTTGGTCATTCCCCGTCTCCGGTGTAGTCTCGCGCGCGGATGTCCGAGCCCGCCTCTGTCGCGCGTCGCCTCGCCGCCGAAGCTCTCGGCACCGCCTTCCTGCTCGCGGCCGTCGTGGGCTCGGGAATCATGGCCGAGCGACTGGCCGGGGGCAACGTGGCGCTGGCGCTCCTCGCCAATACCGTCGCCACCGGCGCCGCCCTGGTGGCGTTGATCCTCACCTTCGGGCCGATCTCGGGCGCCCACTTGAATCCCGTGGTGACGCTGGCCGATGCCTGGCAGGGCGGCCTGCCCTGGCCCATGGTGCCGGGTTACCTGGTGGCGCAGCTCGTCGGCGCCCTCGCCGGCGTCGGCGCCGCCAACGTCATGTTCGAGCTGCCGCTCTTCTTCGCCTCGCAGAAGGCCCGCGCCGGCGGCGCCCAGCTCTTCAGCGAGTTCGTGGCCACCTTCGGGCTCCTCGCGGTGATCTGGGGGTGCGGCCGGCTCCGCGCGCCCGCCATCCCCTACGCGGTGGGCGCCTACATCACCGCAGCGTACTGGTTCACCGCGTCCACGTCCTTCGCCAATCCGGCCGTCACCATCGCGCGCTCGGCCAGTGACACCTTCGCGGGGATCCGCCCCACCGATGCGCCCGGCTTCATCGTCGCCCAGCTCGTCGGCGCCGCCGCGGCGACGGCGGTCTTCGCCTGGCTCGTCCCACCTAGCGCGAGGGCTTCCGGGCCCGGATGAACGCGCTCATGAACTTACCGTCCACCTCGGGCGCGATGGCGTCGGCGTCGATCCCCGAGCCGGCGAGGAACTCACGGGCGTCTTCCACCTTGTAGACACGCGTCGGCTCCACCTCGATCGCCTCGAAGCCGGCGGTGGCGAGCTTGGACCGGTATTCACCCTCCTCGAGGGCCCCCGCCACGCAGCCGATCCAGAGCTCGACGTTCCGTCGGATGTCCGTCGGCACGTCGCCGCGTACCACCACGTCGGAGACCGCGAAGCGCCCCCCCGGCTTGAGCACGCGGAACGCCTCCGCGAGCACGCGGTCCTTGTCGGCGGAGAGATTGATCACACAGTTCGAGATGATCACGTCCACGCGGTTGTCGGGCAAGGGGATCGCTTCGATCTCGCCCTTGAGGAACTCCACGTTGTCGAGCCCGGCCTTCTTCTGGTTCTCCCGGGCTAGCGCGAGCATCTCGTCCGTCATGTCGAGGCCATAGGCCTTGCCGCGCGGTCCCACCCGCCGGGCCGAGAGCAGCACGTCGATGCCGCCGCCCGATCCCAGATCGAGCACGGTCTCGCCGGGCTCGAGCCGCGCCAGGGCGGTCGGGTTCCCGCATCCCAGGGACGCCGCCATCGCCTCCTCGGGCAACCCGCACGTCTGCGCCTCCTCGTAGAGATTCGACGTGATCGGATCGGCCCCGCCGCGGGACGACACGGTGTCACAGCACGAGGTGGTCCCCTCGGTCACGACCCGGAGCGCCGCCTGCCCGTACTTCTCCCGCACGATCGCCTTGATCTCATCGTTCGCCATCGCGAGCCCTCTTCGCGGCGGTGTGCCGCGCCAGGTCAGTGGGAGCAGCAGGCGTTCTGGGCAAGGGTCAGCCCGGGCGCCGGCTTCGCCGCGGGTGCCGTCACCTCGTCTTCGAGGTCGTAGTTCAGGTGGTAGACCTCCCACTCCGCGCCGTCCGGATCCACGACCCAGAACTTGTCCTGGTTCGCGTGGCAGCAGTTGACCGCCATCTCTTCCCGGACCGACAGGCCCGCCGCCTTGATCCGGGCAAGCTGGGTCATCACCTCAGCGGTGGTCTCGACCTGTACCCCGAGATGGTTCACCGGACCCACCCCCGGACCCCCGCCCTGGGAGAGCGCGAGGTTCACCGGCCCCCACTCCGGCAGGAACTTCACGTAGCCGGGCTTCTCCTTGACGGGGTCGGCGCCGAAGAAGGCGCGGTAGAACGCGCGGCTCTTCGCGAGGTCGGACACGTGCATGTGGATGTGGACCTTGGCGCTCATGGGCTCTCCCCTCAGCAGCAGGCGGTGAGCAGCCGGACCAGCGCGGTCGCGGTGTCCCGCCGGACGGAGTAATAGATGTAACGCTCTTCCTTGCGACTCTGGACGAGCGTGGCCCGCCGAAGCGCGGCCAGGTGATGGGACAGGGTCGGGGCCGAGATCTCCACCGCCTCCTGGATCTCCCCCACCGCCACCTCCCGGCCGGCGCGGACGAGGAAGAAGAAGATCTGCAGGCGCGTGAGGTGGGCGAGGGCCTTGAAGGCCTCCACGTGGGCCTCGCTGGCGTCCAGCCGGGCGGTGGTGAGCGTCCCGCGCGGTTTCATACTTCGAGATTTATCAAACTATGGAATCCCGGTCAAGCCGTTTTTTGGGGGTCGTAACAATCCTGTGATTTGACCCGCCTCGGCCCCTCGTCGACACTTCGCGCATGCCCGGGCTGGTCGTCCATCGGGCCGACATCAGGCTCGCTTGGTACAATGAACGGGTCGATAGTGTTCCGCAGATCTCCGACAGGCCGTCAGTGGACAGGCAATGGACAGGCGACCCCTATGAGTGACGCGAATCTGATCAACCGCGAGCTGTCCTGGCTGGATTTCAACCGCCGGGTCCTCGAGGAGGCGCAGGACCCCAGCGTGCCCCTGCTCGAGCGGGTGAAGTTCCTCGCGATCTTCAGCTCGAACCTCGACGAGTTCTTCATGGTCCGCGTGGCCGGACTCAAGCGGCGTCTGCGCGCCGGCGACGCCGCGCCCGGCCCGGATGGTCTCACGCCGGCGGTGGCCCTCGCCGCCATCACGCGCCGGATCCACGAGCTGGTGGAGGAGCAGCACCGGTGCTTCCTGGAGGAGATCCAGCCGCTGCTCGCCGCCGAGGGCATCGCGATCATCCGGCCCAAGGAGGTCACGCCGGAGCAGCGGACCTTCCTCGAGGAGTATTCCCGCCGGATCCTGCACCCGGTCATCACGCCGCTCGCCATCGACCCGGGGCACCCCTTCCCGCATCTCGGCAACCGCGCGCTGTGCCTGGTCGCCTCGGTGCGCGCGACCGGATCGTCGCCGCTGCCGCGCGCCCACCTGGCCCTGGTCCATATCCCCGCCCACGTCGTGCCGCGATTCGTCGCCCTGCCCGGCCCGCCCGGCCAGTACGTCTTCATGCTGCTCGAGGACGTCATCCGTATGCACTTGCCGTGGCTCTTCCACGGGTACGAGGTGGAATCCTGCCACGCCATCCGGGTGACGCGCGACTCCGAGATCCAGCTCGAGCGAGCGCGCGCCGCCGATCTGCTCACCAGCATCGAGGCGAGCCTCCGGGAGCGGCGGATGGGCGACGCCGTGCGACTGCAGTACGACACCGATCTGCCGGAGGGGATCCGCACCACGCTGGTGGGGGAGCTCGAGCTCGAGCCGCAGGACCTCTACGCGGGAGCCGGCTTCACCGCGTTCTCGGATCTCTTCGGCCTTTACTCGGCGGTGGATCTGCCGCACCTCAAGGACCGGCCGATGCCGCCCCATCCCGTCGCCGCGTTCGAGAACGCGCCGGACGTCTGGTCGGCCATCCGCGCGGGGGACATCCTCGCCCATCACCCGTATCACTCCTTCGACGCGGTCACGAAGTTCGTGAGCGACGCGTCCGAGGATCCGCGGGTTCTCGCCGTGAAGATGACGCTGTACCGGGTGAGCCCCACCTCCCCCATCGCGCAGGCGCTCACCCGCGCCGCCGAGAACGGTAAGGAGGTCGCCGTGCTCGTCGAGCTGCAGGCCCGGTTCGACGAGGAGGCCAATATCCGCTGGGCGCGGGCCCTCGAGGAAGTGGGCGCGCACGTCGTCTACGGGCTCGTCGGCTACAAGACTCACTGCAAGGCCTGCCTGGTCGTCCGCCAGGATCCCGACGGCATCCGGCGCTACTGCCACCTCGCCACCGGCAACTACAATGTCCGCACCGGCGGGATCTACGGCGACCTGGGGCTCTTCACGTGCCGCGAGAGCTTCGGGGAGGACCTCACCGAGCTCTTCAACCTGCTCACCGGCTATACCCGACCGCGGGGCTTCCACCACCTGATCGTGGCCCCCACCGGCCTGCGCGACGGCCTCGTCGCCCGCATCCGGCGCGAGGCCGAGCACGCGCGAGCGGGTCGCTCCGCCCGCATCATCGCCAAGATGAACAGCCTGGTGGACCGCGATCTCATCGAGGAGCTCTACCGGGCCAACGCGGCGGGCGTGCAGATCGACCTCATCATCCGGGGTATCTGCTGCCTCCGCCCCGGCGCGCCGGGCCTCTCCGAGCGCATCCGCGCCGTCTCCATCATCGACCGCTATCTCGAGCACGCGCGCGTCTTCTACTTCCAGAACGGCAGCGAGCCCGATTACCTTCTCGCCTCCGCCGACTGGATGCCTCGGAACCTCGACCACCGCGTCGAGGTGGCGTTCCCCGTCCTCGAGCCCACCCTCCAGCGCCAGCTCCAGGACATCCTGGAGATCCAGCTGGCCGACACCGCGAAGGCACGTCTCATCCGGCCCGACGGCCGATCGGAGCGGGTGAGCGTCGGCGGCTCCCCCGCCCTCCGCTCCCAGGAGCTTCTCTACGATCTGACCGGCGGGGGCCATTCCCGCCCCGGTCGCTGAGGCAGCGGGCTACCCTTCGGCCGGCAGCTCCAGGCGGTGCAGAACCGCGCCGGTCAGGTCGCGATGGGTCACCGTCATCGCGCGGGTGCGCCCGTCGATGCGGACGTGGCCGAAGTAGAGGCCGCCCTCGGTGGGCGGCGTATTCGCGCGCCCGCCGGGATGCCGGGTGAAGACCACCTGGGGACCGAAGGTGTTGTCCATCGGATTGGGCCCGAAGCCGCCCGCGTGAAGCGGCCCCGACACGAACTCGTAGAAGGGCGCGAAGTCCTGGAACTGCGCGCGCGCCGGGTCGTACAGGTGGGTGGCGCAGTAGTGGACGTCCGCGGTGATCCAGATCACGTTCGCGATCCCGTTGTGCTTGATGAAGCGCAGGAGATCGGCAATCTCCAGCTCGCGGCCCAGGGCCGGCCCATCCCCCTGGGCCACCGCTTCGGACCCCCAGCGGCGGCCGGCATCATGGTAGACGACGAGCCCCAGCGGCATGTCGGCGGCGATCACCTTCCACGTCGCTCGGGAGCCGAGGAGCTCGCGCTTGAGCCAGTCCGTCTGCGCCCGCCCCAGGATGCGGGCGTCGTCGGTCAGGCTCGTCTGTCGGTTCTCGTTGTTCGGCCCCCGGTAGGATCGCATGTCGAGCATGAAGACGTCGAGCAACGGCCCCCGCCGCGCCAGGCGGTAGACCCGCTCCGCTTCGAGCGGATGGCCGACGAGCGGGGTGAAGTCGAACATGGCGCGCTTCGCGCGAGCAGCGAGGAGGGCGCCGCTCTTCACCGTGTACCGGGCATCCTCGAGGACGCGCTCGGCGAACCAGTTGTTGGTCACCTCGTGATCGTCCCACTGCACATACTGGGCTGCCCCCGCGTTGAAGGCACGGACATGATCGTCCATGAGGTTGTACCGGTAGTTGCCCCGGAACTCCTCGAGCGTCTCCGCGACCTTGGCCTTCTCCTCGGTCGCCAGGTTCTTCCACGTCGCGCCCGATGGCAGGCGCACCTCGGCGACGATGGGATTGTCCGCGTAGATCATGTCGCCGCTGTGGATGAAGAAGTC
>JBKPDT010000384.1:0-3882 GCA_046728035.1 Candidatus Methylomirabilota bacterium
CTCTACGACGCGCCCGGCGACAACCTCGCGCGCTGGCTCGGGGCGTGCGGGCCCGTGCTCACCGTGTCCACGGCCTGCGCGTCCGGCGCCACCGCGCTCGGCATCGGCGCCGACCTCCTGCGCCAGAACCAGGCCGATCTCGTCGTCGCGGGCGGCTACGACGTCCTCTGCCGCTTCGTCATGCGCGGCTTCGATGCGCTCCGCTCGCTGACCCGCGACGAGGTGCGCCCCTTCGATCGCCGGCGCAGCGGGCTGCTCCTCGGCGAGGCGGCCGCCCTCGTGCTCCTCGCGCGCGAGGCCGATGCGGGGCGCTCCCCGCTGGGCTGGCTGCGCGGGCACGCGAGCACCGGCGACGGCTCCCACATCTCCGCCCCGGATCCCGAGGGACGCGGCCTCGAGCGCGCGGCGCGGCTCGCGCTGGCCGAGGCGGGGGTGGGGCCCGAGGACGTGGATTTCGTGAGCGCGCACGGGACGGCCACGCCGCTGAACGACCGGATCGAGACCGCGGTGCTCAAGCGCCTCTTGGGCCGTCGCGCCTACGCGGTGCCCGTGAACTCGATCAAGCCGACCATGGGCCACACCATGGGGGCGGCCGCCACCCTGGAGGCGATCATGTGTCTCCTCGCGGGGCGGCACGGGCAGATCCCGCCCACGCGGCACCTGGAAGTCGCCGACCCGGAGTGCGATCTCGACTACGTGCCGGGCGCGGCACGCGCCCTCCGTCCTCGCCTCTCGCTGAGCACTTCGCTGGGGTTCGGGGGCTGCAACGGCGCCCTGGTGCTGGAGAGCGTCTGATGGGCGAGGCGCAGCCGCAGGCGAGCCGAGCGGATATGGTAAAGGCTCGCGAGCGGAGCGAGGGCATCCCGGCGCCACGCGTGCGGGCGATCGGGCTCTGCAGCGGCTGGGGCCGGGGCGCCGCCGCCGTGCCCGCCGACGCGCGCGCCGCCGCGGCGGGACGGCCCATCATTTCGATGGGTCGGCCGACCATCGAGGGCGAGCGGTTCCGGCGGGCCACCCGGGAGTGCCTCTGGGCCCTTGCGGCGGTCGAGGCCATGCTGGAAGATGGACAGGCGGACCGCGGGGAGATCGAGGGGGACGGTACGGCCCTCCTCTTCGCCACCGCAGCGGTATATGGTGCGTCGAACCGCGCCTTCATCGAGGGCACCGGGGGCGGCACACATTTCGCCTACACGGCGCCCGCGGTGATATCCGCCGAGGCGGCCATCGAGTTCGGGCTGCGCGGCCCCGCGGTTCTCTTCATCGGGGGGCCGCCCGCGGCCTTGCGGGCGATCTGGTACGCGGCCACCCTGCTCGCGGGGGGTGCCTGCGACCGCGCGCTCGTGCTGGCAGTGGAGACGTTCGAGGAGTGTGCCGACCTCTATGCGCGGGTGCGCCGGCGCACGGCGCCGCCGCTGGTGGAGGCGGCGGCCTGTCTTTGGCTCGAGCCGGGAGACGGCCGGCTGGAGCTCCGCACGGACCGCGCGCGACGCGCGCCGGCGGCCGACGGTGCACGGCGGAGGGGCGAGATGCTGGCGTGCGGGCCCCTGGCCGAGGTCGCGCTCCGGCGGCACGCGGGCCATCCGGACGCGCTGGGGCTGTCCGGCGCCTGGCGCGGCGAGGTGGCCGATCTCATCATCACGAAAGGCGGCGGATGACGCAGAAGGAAGTACTCGACGAGCTGAAGGCCATCGTGGTGGAGCGGCTGCGCTTCGATCAACGGCGGGCCGCGGACATGACGCTGGAGACCACGCTTCCCAAGGGGGTCGAGGGCTCGCTGGGCCTGGACTCGCTCGACTTCATCGAGCTCTCGGTGGCGATGGAGGACCGCTTCGGCATCATCGTCGAGGAGGGCCAGGACCTCGCCGAGGAGTTCCATTCCCTCGATAGCCTGTCGCGCTACATCCTCGCCAAGATGGGGCAGAGATGAGCCACCGCGTGGAGCGCCGTTCCGCATGAGCCGCGTCGTCGTGAGCGGTCTCGGCGTGGTGAGCCCGTACGGGGCGGGCACCAAGACCTTCTGGGCCGGGCTCGCCGCAGGCACCTGCGCCATCCGCCCCATCACCCTCATCGAGACGGAGGGCTTCCGCTCGCGCGTCGCCGCGGAGGTGCCCGCCGACGTGGTGGCGGCGCTCGGCGTCTCGCCGCGACGCGCGCGCGCCGACCGGCTCGGTCTCGCCGCCGCGCGTGAGGCGCTCGCCGATGCCGAGCTCGGCCCCGACGA
The DNA here is from genome assembly GCA_046728035.1 of Candidatus Methylomirabilota bacterium. Classification (GTDB taxonomy): domain Bacteria; phylum Methylomirabilota; class Methylomirabilia; order Rokubacteriales; family CSP1-6; genus DASRWT01. The sequence continues at coordinate 2,222 of JBKPDT010000384.1, forward strand.
CCGCGCGGAGGCCGCCCTCGTCATCGGCGCGGTGGGTGGCGGCATGCTGGAGGGCGAGGCGTGGTACTGGGAGGAGAGGCGGACGGGCCGGCCCTCTCCGCGGATCACCGCGCTCCGCTCCATCCTGCCCTATACGCACGCCGAGACCATCGGCTGGCGGCTCGGCATCGGCGGCCCCAAGGAGACCGTGGTGATGGCGTGCGCCTCCGGCGCCGCCTCCATTGCGCTCGCCGCCGATCTCGTCCGCGACGGGGTCGTGCCGCTCGCGCTGGCGGGCGGGGTCGACGCGCTCACGCGCATCTGCTTCATGGGCTTCAACGCGCTCAAGCTCCTCGATCCCGAGCCCTGCCGGCCCTTCGACCGCGACCGCCGCGGCATGTCAATCGGCGAGGCCGCCGCGTTCGTCGTGCTGGAGGACGCGGACCGCTGCCGGGCCCGCGGTGGGCGGGTGCTCGCCGAGCTGCTCGGCGCCGGCGTGTCGACCGATGCCCATCACGTCACCTCGCCGCAGCCGGATGGTGAGGGGATGGTGCGCGCGATGAGCCTGGCGCTGGCCGACGCGGAGATCGACGCGCGCGGGGTCGACTACGTCAACGCGCATGGCACGGGGACGCTTCAGAACGACCGCACCGAGGCGCTCGCGCTGACGCGCGTCTTCGGGGCGGGGCGCGTGCCGGTGAGCTCGACCAAGTCGCTGGTCGGCCACACCATGGCGGCGGCGGGCAGCCTCGAGGCGGCGGCCACCGTGCTGGCGCTCCAGCACGGGCTGATCCCGCCCACCGCCAACCTCGTCAACGTGGACCCCGAGATCCCCTTCGACTGCGTGCCCATCACCGCGCGGCCGGCGCCGCTCGAGATCGCGCTGAGCAACTCGTTCGGCTTCGGCGGGCAGAACGTGAGCCTCATCTTCGGCCGATGAGTTCTGCGCGGCGCGTCGTCGTCACCGGGATGGGGATGGTGAGCGCCGCCGGCGCCGGCGGCACCTCCGCCGTGGCACAGGCGCTCGCCCGCACGGAGCCCGCGCTCCGTCCGGTTTCCGGCTTCGACACCGCCGGGCTGCCTTGTCGCCTCGCCGGCGAGGTGGACGACGCCACCCTCGAACCCCTTATCGAGCGGGACGCCGCCCGGCGGCTCTCGCGCATCTGCCGCTTCACGGTGGCGGCGTGTCGGCTCGCCGTCGAGGACGCCCGCGTGCACACGGGGCTCGCGCTGGGCCTCGTGGTGGGTACCGAGTTCGGCGACTTCCGCTCGAGCGGGGAGTTCGCCACTGGCTTCCTCAACCGCGGGCCGGCGGGGCTTTCGCCCATGCTCTTCCCGGGCACGGTGATGAACGCCATGGGCGCGGCCGCCTCCATCGCGATCGGCGTGAAAGGCCCCACGGTGACGGTCAACCAGGCCACGGTGGCGGGCGATCTGGCGGTGGCGCGCGGGGCGCGCCTCATCGCGCGCGGGCAGGCGGACGCCGTCCTCGCGGGCGGGGTCGACGAGCTCTGCGGGCCGGTCTATCGCCGCCTGGCCGACGAGCTGGGCGTGCTGTCGCCGATGCGCCGCCCCGACGGGCGTCGCGAGGGCTCCGAGGGTTGCCGGCCCTTCGCGCCCGATCACAACGGGCCCGTGCTCGGCGAGGGCGCGAGCTTCGTGGTGCTCGAGGACCACGAGGC
>JBKPDT010000385.1:0-6609 GCA_046728035.1 Candidatus Methylomirabilota bacterium
GTGGGGTCCGCCAGCGGGTTGTCGTATTCGGTCCCCTCGCCCTAGATCGCGAGAACGTTTCGGCCCAGGGGTCGGCCTTCGCGGAGGGCGGCGAAGGCCTCCTCGATGTCGGGCAGGGGGATGACGCGGTCGACGATCGGCTTGATGCGGCCGCGGGCCACTAGATCCATCGTGTCCTGCAGCTCCTGCTTGGTATTGGCGCGGGAGCCGACGATCTCGAGCTCGCTCCGAACCAGCTCGCGCGGCATCACCAACATCGGGACCTCGGGCGTGTAGCCGACGAAGACGAGCCGCCCGGCGCGCTTCAGGCTCTGATAGCTCGACGGCAGGGTCTGCTGGTTGGCGACGAACTCGAGCACGACGTCCACTCCCTCGCCGCCGGTGAGCTTGCGTACGGCCTCGTGGAACGGCCCGCTCCGGGCATCCACCACCGCGTCGGCACCCAGGCTGCGGGCCAGCTCGAGGCGCGCCTCGTTGACATCGACCGCGATCACCCAGCCACCGGCCAGTCGGGCCATCTGCAGCGCGTGCAGGCCCACGCCGCCGACGCCGATCAGCGCCAGCGTCGTGCCGGGCCGGACCTGGGCACGCTTGGTGATCGCGTGGTACGAGGTCGCTACGGCGTCCCCGAGGATGCAGGCGGCCTCGAGCGAGACGTGGTCCGGGACCTTGCAAAGGTTGACGCCCGGGGTCTTGAGATACTCCGCGAAGCCGCCGTCGATGCTGAAGCCGTGCTGGCGGACGTCGGGGCAGAGCGTGTCGCGGCCCCCGCGACAGAACGGGCAGCGGCCACAGGTGACGTAGAAGTTCACGACGACCCGGTCGCCGGGCGCGAACCCGCGCACCAGGCTCCCCACCTCCGCCACTTCGCCCGCGATCTCATGGCCCATGATCAGGGGGATCACGCCGAGCCCCATCCGGTCGGCGCGGATCTTTATGTCGGTGCCGCAGACGCCCACGTTCCGCACGCGGACCAGCGCCTCGTGCGGGGCGATGGCGGGGGTGGGCACGTCCCTCTTGACGAACGGGCCGCCGAACGTCTCGAGAACCAGCGCGCGCATGGATGCGCCGAGGATCCACTGGATGCGGCTCCCGGTCAAGCGATCGAGTGGCGCCAGGCCGGGACCGAAGGCACACTGAGCCCGAGGAGGACTGGCCGATGCGGAAACGTGTGATCATGGCAGCTCCCATGGAGACGGAAACCTCCGAGCACGGCTGGCTGGACCTCGAGGAGGTGGCTCAGGTCGAGGTGACATCCGAGGACGCCGCACACCCGATCGAAGCGGCGCTCGTGCCCGGAGAAAAGTCGGGGTGGCGGGCCGCGCAGCCGGGCCCGCAGACCATCCGGCTCATCTTCGACCGGCCGCAGCGGCTGAGCCGCGTGTGGCTGCTCTTCATCGAGGCGGACGCGGCACGCACGCAGGAGTTCGCCCTGCGCTGGTCGCCCGACGGCGGGCGGTCGTTCCGGGAGATCGTCCGGCAGCAATGGAATTTCGCGCCCCCGGAAACCATCCGTGAGGTGGAGGACTACCGTGTCGAGCTCTCCGGGGTGACGGTCCTCGAGCTGGCGATCGTCCCCGACCAGCGCGGGGGCGAGGCGCCGGCGTCGCTCGCTCAGTGGCGCCTGGCCGGCTGATCCGTGAGCCGCGAGCCGGCCCTCCTGTTCGATCTGGACGGCACGCTGGTGGACAGCGTCTACCAGCACGTGTTGGCGTGGCAGGAGACGCTGGGGGAGGCGGGCATCGACCTGTCGGTGTGGCGGATTCACCGGCGCATCGGCATGAGCGGGGGCCTCCTCGTCAACGCGCTCTTGCGCGAGACCGGCCGCCGCATGACCGCCGACGAGGTGGCGCGTCTTCAGCGACGCCATGCCGAGGCGTATGTGCGCCGGGCCGCGCAGGTGCGGCCGCTTCCCGGTGCTCGCGAGCTCCTGACCCACCTGTCGGACGTCGGGGCGCCCTGGGCCATCGCGACCAGCGGCGGAGCCGGGACGGCCCGGCCGGCCCTCGCGCTGCTCGGGCTCGGGCCGGACGCGCCGGTGGTCACGCGGGACGAGGTGGAGCGCGCCAAGCCCGATCCGGATCTCTTCATCGCGGCGGCGGCGCGTCTCGGCGTGCAGGTGAGCGCGTCGGTGGTGATCGGAGACAGCGTATGGGATCTGCTGGCCGCACGCCGGGCGGGAGCGCTCGGCGTCGGCGTGCTGTCAGGCGGCTACGGGCAAGACGAGCTCGAGCGGGCCGGCGCCTATCGCGTGTACCAGGATCCGGCGGATTTGTTGCGGCACCTGGACGAGCTGGGGATTCGCGGGCGGTAGGGAGCCCCTCACCATCGGCCTCTCACCCTGCCCTCTCCCCAGAGGGGAGAGGGTCTGAGGAGGGACGGGATGGCGGTGAGGCCGGTGCGATCGGCCAGGGCGCGGATCAGCTCGGGTACGTTGCCGCGCGCGCCGGGATCGTGCAGCCGCAGCGAGAGGGCGGCGGAGGCCAGGCGCCCCACTGCGGAGATCAGGAACAGGACGTGGAGGTTGGTCCACGCCTCGCCGGCCAGCTCGAAGTGGCCGGGGAAGAGGGCGGCGAGCTGGCCGGCCAGCATCGAGGCCGCGCCGAAGCCGAGGCCGCCGGCAGTCGCGAAGGCGCCCAGGTAGAAGGGCCGCGACGCCCGCGGAGCGAGGCCGATGGTCAGGTCGAAGGCGGCGATACCGTGGCCCGCCCACAGGAAGCCGGCGAACACCGCGTCGAAGGCGATCGGCCAGAGGCGGTCCGGCGTGATGAAGAACCAGGTGAGCGGCACCGCCGCGATGCCGAAGGAGCAGAAGACCAGGACGGGCCTCGCGCCGATCCGGTCCACCGCGTGACCCCAGAGCCGGGCCGAGGCGATGCGCACCGCGGCCACACCGACGCCGTGGGCGGCCACCACCAGGAAGCCGGTGTGAAGATTGGTCAGCATGTGGTAGGCGAAGAAGCTGGCCGAAACGCCCACCGCCGCGTTCCAGGCGAGGAGATAACCGAGGAACGGCCGGGCCCGCAGATCACCGAGTGCGAGCCGGAGCGCCTGCCAGGCGGACACGCCGGGCTCGACGGGAGCGGGCGGCTCGTGCTGGCGCAGCATCAGCACCACGCTGGCCACGCCGGCCAGGCAGGCGACGATGGTGAGCGTGCACAGGGCAGCTCCGGTCCAGCCGATCGGCCCGAGCCGGTCGAGCAGGACCGCGGCCCCGAGCGAGGTCAGCGTGCCCGCGATGCTGATGAAGATGGTCCGGCGACCGACGAAGCGGCCGCGGATACGGTCCGGCACCAGGTCGCCCATCCAGGCCACCCAAGCGCTGTTGCCGACCACGCCGAAAATCGTGCTGATCGCTACGATGGCCAGGAACAGGTGGAGCTTCGTGGACCGATCAATGTCGAGCGCCGGGAGCGCGAGCAGGGGCAGGACTGTGAGCCGCGAACTGCCGACGGCCCAGAGCGTGACGGCCTTGCGGCTGCGCGCCCTGGTGAACCAGGCGGCGGGCAGGCTCATGACCTGGGCGGCCAGTGGCAGGGCGCCCAGGAAGCCGATCACCGCCGCGCTCGCCCCGAGGTAGAGCGCCCAGCCGATGATCACGGCCCCACTGGCGCAGGCGGCGAAGACCTCGGCGGAGGCTCCCTCGGCGACGGCGGCGTTGAGGGAGCGGCGCAGCGGCCGGGCCGGTGCCGGCGCGGGAACTGCCGCCCGATCCGATCGTGGGGCGCCCGTGAGGGCGGGGCTGGAGCCTGGGAGCGGTTCGCCGGGCTGGGGGATCGAGAACGCTGAGGCGATGCGAGCGAGCGACGCGAGAACGATGGAGGCGCGGAGTGTCTTCACAATCGCAGAGTGCTATGCACGTCCTGCGCCAGGACTAGGCGAGGGATTTCCTCGCAAAATCAGGGGACTCGGAGAGTTCTGGGAATCGCGGCACGACGCTCAACGTCAATGCGTTGACGTAGATCGGCGAGGAGGGGGAGTACGCTCAGGACCATGGAGGCCCGGGCCGGCGAGACCCCGGTGACCAAAGGCTCGAGCCGGCGGCCCCGCCTCGTCGAGCGGCTCCTCGATCCGGCTCTCTACCCGCATCCGGCGGACCGCGTGGAGCTGATCGAGACGCACATCTCCTGGGTTCTTCTCGCCGGGGACCGCGTGTACAAGATCAAGAAGCCGGTGAACCTCGGATTCCTCGACTTCACCACGCTCGGCCGGCGGCGACGATTCTGCCGGGACGAGGTGCGGCTCAACCGGCGCCTCACCTCCGACATCTACCTCGGCGTCGTGGAGATCAAGGGCAGCGCGGGGGCGCCGCGCTTCGACGGCCGGGGCCGCACCGTCGAGGTCGCGGTGGTGATGCGGCGGCTTCCCGCCGAGCGCATGCTCGATCGGCTCGTGCGTGAGAACGCCGCCCCGCCCGCGCTGCTCGACGGGATCGGGACGACGGTGGCGCGGTTCCATGCGGGCGCCGACACCGGAGGCGAGATCGACGAGCTTGGCGGCATCGAGACGATACGGCGGAACTGGCAGGAGAACTTCGCCCAGACCGACACGGTGGGGCCGGAGCTGCTGCCGGACGACACGCGCCGGCACGTGCGCGAGTACGCGGCGGCGTTTCTCGAGCGCGAGGCCGCGCGCTTCGCGGCGCGGGTCGCTGCCGGGCGCAGCCGCGACTGCCACGGGGACCTGCAGGCTCAGCACATCTGCTGCGTGGAGCCAGTGCAGATCTTCGACTGTATCGAGTTCAACCATCGCTTCCGTTTCGGCGACGTGGCGGGAGAGATCGCCTTCCTCGCCATGGACCTGGAGCGGCTGGGCCGCCCGGACCTGGCGATCCGCTTCCTGAACGCCTATCTCGAGGAGAACGGCGACTACGAGGCGGTGCCGTTGCTCGACTTCTACCGCGCTTACCGGGCGTGGGTGCGGGCCAAGGTGACGGCCTTCCAGGTCGCCGATCACCCCGAGCGGGCGGGCGAGGCGCGGGCTCTGTTCGAGCTGGCCGGGCGCTTCGCCGCGCCTCATCGGCGTCCGCGTCTGGTCATCACCACCGGCGTGATGGGCAGCGGCAAGAGCACCGCCGCGCGCCACGCCGCGGCCCGGCTGGGCGCCATCGTGGTCCGGACCGACGCGGTGCGGAAGCGGCTCGGCGGCGTGCCGCTGCGGGAGCGAGTGGCGCCCGCCTTCGGGGAAGGTCTCTACACTCCCGAGATGGGGCGCCGGACGTACGTCGAGGCCGCGCGGCTGGCCGACGAGCTACTCCGGGCCGGCTGGCCCGTGATCGTGGATGGCAGTTTCTCGCACGCCGCGGAGCGGGCTGAGGCCCGCGCGGTGGCCGACCGCCATGGCGTTCCGTTCGCCGTGCTCTGGTGCGACGCCCCCGACGAAGCTCTCGTGGAGCGGCTCCGGAGCCGGAGCGAGGACCGGCACGAGGTCTCCGATGGGAGGGAGGAGCTCCTGGCCGAGCACCGCGCCCGCTACGAGTCACCGGCTCGCGAGCTGGGGGTGGTCCGCCTCGACACCAGCGGCGAGGCGGCGGGGGCCGTCGAAAAAGTGCTCGTCGACATCTTCCGTAAGTAGCTGTTTCTATTCCTTATTAAATCCGACTCTTTTAGTCGCCATCTCCACGATATGGGTGTACGCTGGGCTCCGTAGACGGGAGGGGACCAGCGCATGAGCAGCAGCAGCGGTAGCCAGAAGATCATCGAAGAGTTCGCCAATCGGACGTACCCCTATGGGTTCGTCTCGGCGGTGGAATCCGACTCGACGCCGCCGGGGCTCGACGAGGACATCGTCCGGACGATCTCGGCGAAGAAGGGCGAGCCGCAGTTCATGCTGGACTGGCGGCTGCGCGCCTACCGCCACTGGCGCACCCTGGAGCGTGCGGCCGGCGAGCCCCGCTGGGCCAACGTCAGATACCCGGCGATCGACTACGACAAGATCGTCTACTACTCGGCGCCCAAGCAAAAGGTTGCGGCGCGGCTGGAGGACGTGGACCCCGAGATCCTCCGGACCTTCGAGAGGCTCGGGATCCCGCTGGACGAGCAGAAGCGGCTGAGCGGGGTTGCGGTGGACGCCGTGTTCGACAGCGTCTCGGTGGGCACCACCTTCAAGGAGAAGCTGGGCGACCTGGGCATCATCTTCTGCTCGTTCTCCGAGGCGGTGCAGGAACACCCCGCGCTGGTGGAGCGCTATCTGGGCTCGGTGGTCCCGTACACCGATAACTTCTACGCGTCACTCAACTCGGCCGTCTTCAGCGACGGGTCGTTCTGCTACGTGCCGAAGGGCGTGCGCTGCCCGATGGAGCTGTCGACTTACTTCCGCATCAACGCGGCCGGGTCGGGCCAGTTCGAGCGAACCCTGATCATCGCGGAAGAGGGCAGCTACGTGAGCTATCTCGAGGGCTGCACCGCCCCGATGCGGGACGAGAACCAGCTGCACGCGGCGGTGGTGGAGCTGGTCGCCGCCGAGGGTGCCCACATCAAGTACTCCACGGTGCAGAACTGGTACGCGGGCGACCGCGAGGGCAAGGGCGGCATCTTCAACTTCGTCACCAAGCGGGGCAAGTGCGCGGGGGCGCGCGCCCGCATCTCCTGGACCCAGGTGGAGACCGGC
>JBKPDT010000386.1:0-7128 GCA_046728035.1 Candidatus Methylomirabilota bacterium
ACAAGGAGGTGAACGCGGTGGCCGCGGCCCTCCGTCGCCACGACATCGACGTGACGGCCTTGCACAACCACGGGCTCTTGGATACGCCGCGGCTCTTCTACATGCATTTCTGGGGTACCGACGAGGCCGCGAAGCTCGCCCGGGGACTGAAAGCGGCTCTGGACGTGACGAACAGCCAGAAGTGACCAGAGGAGCGCCGCCGTCGCGCCATCGACGTCCCTTGACAGGGCCGCCGCAACGCAGTCTCATGACGTCCAAGCGGGAGGTGGCGATGCGTTCCGATCGGGTGCTTGCGACGACGGACTTTCATACGGCCGGGATCGGCATGCGGCTCCTCACGGGCGGTCTGGGTCATCTGCCGGGCGCCACGATCGGCGAGAAGCGCCGCTGGTTCGAGGAGCATCTCGACCACCTGCGGACGGGGCTCTGCCTGGAGCCCCGCGGCCATCGCAGCCTCCTGATCGCGGTGATGACCGAGCCGGTCACGCCTGGCGCGCACTTCGGGCTCTTCTTCATCTACCCGGGGGGCTACTACGTCTCCTGCGGCGAGGGCACCATCGGCGCGGCGACGGTCGCCATCGAGACCGGTATGGTCGAGCGCCAGGGTGCGGAGACGCCGGTCCTCATCGACACCGAGGCCGGCCTCGTCGAGACGGTCGCCCGCTCGGACGGCGATCGCGTCGCCGAAGTCACGCTGAGATGGACGCCCTCGTTCGTGGCGCTCCCCGATCAACGGGTCGAGGTCGAGGGGGTCGGCGAGATTCCGGTAGACATCTCGGTCGGCGTCGGCAACGTCTTCGCCGTGGTGGAAGCCGCGCGTCTGGGCCTCGCCGTCCGCCGTGAGCAGGTGCGGAAGATCGCCCAGCGTGGGATGGCGGTGCGCGAGGCGGTGAACGCCCAGCTCCACGTCGACGTGCCGGGCGTGGGCAAGACCAGCGTGGACAACGTCCTCGTTCACGAGCTGCCCGACGCCGACGGGGTGTCCGCCAACGCGCTGGTGTGGGGCCCGGGCCAGGTCGATGCCGCGCCATGCGGATCGGGCACGTGCGCGCGCATGGCGCTCTTCCACCACCGCGGCGTGATGACCGTCGGATCGACGCTGGTCAGCCGCGGGCTGCTCGGTCTCGACTTCACGGGCCGGATCGCGGGGGAGACCACCCTGGAAGGGCGACCGGCGATCCTGCCCGAGATCACCGGCACCGCCTACCTCACCGGCTTCAGCCAGTTCCTGTTCGACCCCGCCGACCCCCTGCGCGCCGGCTTCCTCCTCGACGCGTGAGACGACCGGCTCAGATGGAGAAGCTCTCGGGTGGCCGCGGGACGCGCGGGCGCGTCGTTTGACAGCCCGCCGGGTTTCCTAGCGCCGCGCGCGCCTCACGGGCTCGGGCGCCCCCACAGCCCGCGCGCCACGCGGGCCTCGAACCAGTGGCCGTAGGGATGCAGCAACGGCGTCTGTGCCAGCATCCACGCCCGTGTGCGTCCCTTCGCCCAGAACTCGGTGAGCCAGCCGGCGTTGGGGCCGACCGCGCCAAGCTCGTTCGCGACCCGGCCCACCCGGTCGGCCGGCACGACGTCCTCCAGGCTCTGGCCGCGGAGGCTCTCCACCACCTCGAGCGTCGCGCGAGAGACGGCCTCCCAGTACTCGCGCAGGGCATCGAGGTCGATCGCCGCGCACAGCGCGTCGACCTCCGCATCGGTCATGCCGGTGCCGACATCACGGCGGGAAGACTTCAGGCGGTCGAGCCAGCCGCCCGAGTGCATGACCTGCGGGCGATCGGCGATGAAGGCGTTGACGCCGACGTCCTCGACGCGCGCCGCGTGCCAGACATTCCAGGCGATCGGGTTCACGCCCGGCTGGGGGCGCCCCCGCACCTGCGCGGGCGACAGCCCAGCCATCAGGTCGTCGGCGAAGGTGCGGTGGAACTCGTGGTAACGAATGAGGAAGAAATCGAGCGCATCCATAGGGCGCCTCCCCGTCGGCGAGGATATCACCCACCGCGACCGCCGCCCACCGCTTCCCTTGACACCGCCTCCGCGGCGCGGTCTCATGGCGATCGGCATGAAGACCCTCGTCCTCGGTGGCGGTGTCGTCGGCGTGACCACGGCCTACTTCCTGGCCAAGGCGGGGCACGAGGTCACGCTCGTCGAGGAGAAGGAGAGCGTCGGGCTCGAGGCCACCGGCGGCAACGCCGGCATCATCGCGCCCGGGCATTCCTTCGCCTGGGCCTCGCCGCGGGCCCCCCGCATGCTCTGGCAGTCACTGCGGGGCGGCGAGACGGCCATCCGCGTGCGGTTGAACGCGGACCCGCAGCTCTACGCGTGGGGCCTCCGCTTCCTGCGCGAGTGCACCAGCGCGCGGGCCCGCCGGAACACGCTGATCAAGCTCCGCCTCTGCCAGTACAGCCAGGGCGTGCTGAACGAGGTGGTGCGCGCCGAGGGAATCGAGTACCAGGCGATCCACCGGGGCGCCATCTACCTGCATCGCGAGCGGGCCGAGCTCGAGGCGGGGATCAAGAAGATGGCGCTACTGGCCGAGCACGGACAGAAGCAGGAGATCCTCGACGCCAATGCGCTGGCGCGTCTGGACCCCGTCTTCGAGCCAGTCCGGAAGAAGATCGCCGGCGCCATCCGTGACCTCGGTGACTCCAGCGGCGACTCGCGCCTCTTCTCGGAAGCGCTGGCCCGTATCTGCCGGGAAAAGCACGGGGCCACCCTGCGGCTGGGCACGCGCGTGACCGCCCTCCGGGCGGATGGCGACCGCATCGACGGTGTGGTGACCAGCGACGGCGTGCTGACCGCGGACAGCTACGTGCTGGCCCTCGGTGTGGGCGCGCCGATCATCGCGCGCACCGCGGGCGTGAGCCTGCCCATCTATCCGGCCAAGGGGTACTCGTCGACGTTCCCGCTCAAGCCCGGCGGCCTCGCGCCGGCGATCTCCGGCGTCGACGAGCAGTGGCTGGTCGGCTGGTCACGTCTCGGAGACCGGCTCCGCCTGACCTCGACCGCGGAGTTTGCCGGCTACGACTGGGGCTGGACGCCGCGCGACTTCAACAACATCCTGCGCCTGGCGCGCGATCTCTTTCCCCACGCCGCCGACTACGATCGCGGGGAGTACCGCGCTTGCCTGCGGCCCATGACGCCGGACGGGCCGCCGATCCTCGGGCTCGGACGCCACCGCAACCTGTTCCTGAATTGCGGCCACGGCCACATGGGTTGGACCATGGCTTGCGGGACCGCCCGTATCGTCGCCGACCTCATGACCGGGCGGATGCCGGAGCTCGACCTCGAGGGGCTGACCGTCCGACGTTAGGGCCGTGCCGTCACTTCGGCACGTACGTGATGCGCTGGCCGTCGACGGATGCCTCCGCCATCGCCCCCGCAGTCGGTCTCACGAACACGGCGACCCCGTCGACGAACCGGGTATTCGCTGCGGTTCCCGTCCTCGCGATGACGGCGGAGGCATTGGCGCCGAAGTCCATCCGGTTCTGCTTGAAGCGCTCCAGGGCGGCCTTGTCTTCGAACACGATCAGCTCGCTGTAGGTCTGGCCCCCGAGCTGTAGCCCCAGGGACCCCTGGGTGATGTCGGCATAGCCGACGTGTTGCCCCTGCTCGTACACGAGTCCGCGGCCGTAGGCCCCCCCGATACCCGCCCCGCCCTTGGTCACCTCCGGGAAGAAGGCGAAGCCATGGCTTTTCCTGGCGAACGCGTCGATGTCCGGAGCCAGCCTGTTCCACTCCTGTCTCTCGGCGGTGGCTTTCCGGGAGAGCTCGTCCTTGGCCTCCGGAGTGGGCGGTGCGGTGCTGCAGCCGACGAGGAGCCCGGTGATGAGCGCGACGGTCGCGACTGCCCCTGTTCTCGTTGTCATGACGTGCCCTCCTGCGAAAGTGTAGGGAGGAGAGCCGCGCGATGTCAATGCGGCTCCTGCCGCCCCGAGCAGAGAGACCCGACCCTCTTGATTACGTCTCCCGATCCTGTTAGGCAAGACAAGGGAGAATTCAGGGATGACTGTCCGTCGGGCTCCTTGCGTCGTGTTCGTTCTCGTGGCCTGTCTGGCGATCGCCTCGCCAGCGCATGCCTACCTCGATCCGGGAACTGGAAGCATGCTCATCTCGGCCCTGATCGGCGTGGCGGCGGCGGTGGCGCTCGCGCTCAAGATGTTCTGGTACCGAGTAGCTGGCTGGGTTCGGCGCAAAACGCGCGGGGTACGGCCGGGAGGAGTGGAAGGCGGGTCCGCAACGGACGAGTAACGCGTCCCATGAAGACCTGGCAGGACTGGATCAGTTACCGCCGCTTTCAGAAGGTCCCGCCGGGCGACCGCCGCATCGTCTTCTATTCCGAAAGCGAGCAGGACTGGCACCATCTCCAACCGCTCATCGACTTCCTGATCGAGAAGCTGTCCCGGTCGGTCTGCCACGTCACCTCCGCGCAAGCCGCCACTCTGCCGTGGGTTCCCCGCGCCGGCCTGCACGCCTTTCGCATTCGCTCCGGCGCCGTGTGTACCTGGCTCTTCCAGATGCTCAAGGCCGACGTCATGGTCCTGACGATGCTCGATCTGCACAACTTCCATCTCAAGCGATCGACCCATCCCGTGCACTACATCTACGTGTTCCATAGCATGGGCAGCACGCACATGGTGGATCACGAGAACTCGTACGACCACTACGACAGCCTCTTCTGCGTGGGGCCCCACCACGTGGCGGAGATCCGGCGGCGTGAGCAGCTGAAAGGGCTGCCGCCCAAGCACCTGTTCGCACACGGCTATGGTCGGCTGGAGCGCCTCGTCGATGCCGCGGCGGCCGCCCGCCCGCGGGATCCGTCGTCGGGCCCCACCAGCGTGCTGCTCGCGCCGACGTGGGGCGACCGGTCGATCCTGCACGTCTGCGGCGAGCCGTTGATCGCCGCTTTGCTGGGTGCCGGCCTACGGGTGGTCCTCCGGCCGCACTACCAGACCGCCCGGCTTGCCCCGCGTCTGGTTCGGAGCTTGATCAGCCGGTTCGGGAAGGACCCGCGCTTCCGGCACGTGGACCGGATGGAGGAGACCGCCTCACTGCTGGAGTCGGATCTTCTGATCTCCGATTGGTCCGCCATGGCAATCGAGTACGCCCTGGGACTGGGGAAGCCGGTGCTCTTCGTCGACGTTCCCCCGCGCGTGCGGAACCCGAAGTACGCGGAGCTCGGGCTGGAGCCGATGGAGATGAGCATCCGTCGGGAGCTCGGGACCGTCCTGCCGCTCGACCGCCTGACGAACGCGCCGGCGTACGTGGCGGAGCTGCTTCGCGGGGCGGCGGAGTTCCGGGGTCGCATGGCGGCGTTGCGAGAGGAATGGACATTCAACTTCGGCCGGAGCGTCGAGGTGGGCGCACGGGAGATTGCTCGCATCGCCGACGAGCGAGCAGGCGCCGGTGGACTCGGAGGCCCGCGTTGAGCGCGGGCCGCCGGAGAGTCTGGTGGGGATGAGCGGGCGAAGACGGCTGGTGCGCTGGCTGAACTGGTTTGCCCTCGTCAACGTGGCCCTCCTGGCCTTCGTGGGTCTGCGCTATCTCTGGCAGTACTCCCCACTCACCCCCGCGGTCGGCTGGATTTACGCAGCCGTCACCTATGTGGGCCACCTGGCCGTGCTAGCCTATGTCCCGTTGCTCCTGCTGCTGCCTGTGCTGGTGCTGGTCCCGCGGCCGCGTCTGGTTCTGCCCCTCGGTGTCCTCCTGGCCAGCGCCACGGTCGCCTTCATACTGCTCGACACGCTGGTCTTTGCCGAGCACCGCTACCACCTCAACGTCTTGACATTCACCATACTGGAGCCACACACGTGGGCGTTTCTGGCGCTCTACTTCCTCCTGGGCATGGCCATCGAAGCCATGCTGGCGGTGTGGGTGTGGAGGCGCACGGCGCTTCCCCCGGCGCGTCGAGTCGCGCGGTATCTCGCCCTCGCCCTCGGGATCTGCTTCGTGGCAAGCCATCTCGCCCACGCGTGGGCCGAGGCGCATTACTATGTGCCGGTTACCGCGTTCAGCCGATACCTCCCGCTATACCTCCCTCTCAAGAGCACCACGGTCCTGTCGAGGCTCGGTCTCGTGGATCGGGCCCGGGCCCGCGAGCAGAATCTCGTCGCCGCGCTGGGCCGGACGCGCGCCCGGGGCCTGAACTACCCACTGGCCCCACTACGGTGCGATCCTCGCTCGCCGCTGTCCAACGTCCTCCTCGTCGTGATCGACGGCATGCGCGCCGACTCCCTCACGCCCGCCGCCGCGCCCAGACTCACCGGGTTCGCGGACGGCGCGAGCCGGTTCGAGCGGCACTACAGCGGCGGCAACTCGTCACAGTCCGGCATGTTCTCCCTGTTCTACGGGCTGCCCGCGACGTACTTCGATGCCTTCTTCGATTTCGCTCGACCGCCCGTGCTGATGGACGTGTTCCGCGACTACGGCTACCAGCTCGGGTTGTTCTCCAGCTCGGCCGCCTACCGCTCGTCGGTCGGGCTCGATCGGACGGCCTTCGCCCGCGTGCCGAACCTGCGTCTCGAGACGACTTCGCTTTCCCCTGGGTCCAGCGGGCAAGACCGGGCGTTGACCGATGAATGGCACGACTGGCTCCAGCGGCATGACCCAGCGCGTCCCTTCTTCGGCTTCCTGTACTACAACGCCGCGGTCGCCCTCGAGCCACCCGACGGCTACGCGCCGATGGTGTCGGTCGCGCCGGGCGCGTCGACACAGGCACGCCGCTACGCCCGGTACCTCACCGCCGTTCACTTCGTCGACTCCCTGGTGGGGGAGGTCCTGGACGATCTGGCGCGCCGGAGACTGCTCGATCGTACCGTGGTCATCATCACGTCCGATCACGGCATGGAGTTCGACGAGGGCGGACAGGGCTTCAAGGGCCACGGCACCGCCTTCAGCGATTACCAGATGCGCACACCCTTCGTGCTGCGCTGGCCGGGGCGTCCACCCGAACGCGTCGGCCGGCGCACGTCACACAACGACGTGGCGCCCACGCTGCTCACCGAGCTGTTCGGCTGCACGAATCCCCCGTCCGACTACGCAAGCGGGCACAGCCTCTTCTCCGAAAGGCAGTGGGACTGGCTCATCGCCAGCAGCCGCACCGACTTCGCCTTGATCGAGCCCGAGCGGGTG
>JBKPDT010000387.1:0-14736 GCA_046728035.1 Candidatus Methylomirabilota bacterium
TCGCGGCCGAACACCGAGACGCCGTCGCGCTGCTCGGCGAGCATCCGGATCGGAGCGCGGAGGGCAGCCCCTCCTTCCTGGAGGCCCGCGTAGAAGAAGGCGGCCACGGGCGAAGGGTGGGTGAAGGTGCCCCCGAGGATCCCCCGCTCGGTGATCGTGGGGGTGAGCGCGCTCATGTGAGAGTGCTCCCGCCACCAGTCCCGGCTGAATTCCAGCGGCACCGCCGATCGAAGAAACAGCACGCGGCCCATGGGCGCGCGGGCGAGCGCGTCCCAGAGCGCGTCGAAACGATAGCCTTGGATGACGCCGTCCGAGGTCGGCCATTGGCCCACCCGCGGCCAGAGCGACACGGTGGGCTCACGCGATCCCGCAGGCCCCGCCGACAGGAAGATGCCCGCGGCGATGCCGAGCGTCACCGCGATTCCCCCCGCCCACGGCGGGCTCCAGCGATACCGCGCGATGCCCGCGCCGACGAGGGTCGCCGCGGAGGCGGACCCGCCCAGGATCAGCGCCAGGATCACTCCGTCCACCAGCCGGTCGGCGGGCAGCCAGAGTAGCCCGGTCGGCTCGGCGATCAGCGCATCCAGGATCGTCACGGCGATGAGCGCGGGCGCGAAGCCCTGGAACCACAGCAGGGGCCGCGGGGGCCGCAGCCCGACGGCCACCGCCGCCCAGCCGGCGAGATTCAGCACCAGCAGCACGAGCAGGAGCGGCCGGCTCGCGAAGCCCGCGGCGAGCCCACGCAGGGAGGCGTCGGCCCAGGCCAGGGGAAGCGCCATGGGCGGCCCCGCGACGAGGTGGACGACGAGAGGCAGGAGCCAGAACGCGGCGACGCCGAGCCCCGTCGCGATCACGACGAGCGCGGACGCGACCCGTCCGTGGACAGACCCCGACGACATCGCGGCGGCGAGCAGCACCAGGACGACGGCCAGCGCCGCGTGCGCGGGATGAGCCAGCACGACAGCGGCGAACAGAAGCGCAGGCAGCGCGCGAGGGCGACGATTACCCTCGAGCCAGGGCACCAGGGTCAGGGCGAGCAGCGGGAGCAAACCCCAGCCCAGGCGCGCCGCGACCAGGCCCCACCGCAGGCCTTCCTCGATCCCGCTGCGCGACCCCGCGGAGATGACGAGGGCAAGGAAGGCGGCGGGGAGCGCGAGCCAGCCGGAGCCGAGCACGCGGCTGAGGAACGCGTACGTCGCGGCGCCGGGCAGGAGAAAGACCAGCCAGACGAGGATCAGATAGATCTTCCCGGGGCTCGAGAAGCCGAGCGCGAGCCAGTGCAGGGCGTAGCCCAGATAGAAGAATAGTGGGGGATAGTACTGCAGCTCGGGATAGCCCGCCCACCAGCCCGGGTTCCAGTGCCACGGCGCGGGACCAAGCGTAATGACGTGGATCAGGCGGTAGAGCTGGCCGGGATGATCGTCGGCGCCCGGGACACCCCGGCCCAGCGCGGACCAGCCCCACGCGACGGCGTATATGGCGAGCAGCACGCTCGGGACAATGGTTCGGACGAACACGCCGACGGGATTATACCGGGCCTTCCCTCATTGACATTTGTTTCTTGCGAGTGTTAAGTAATCGAAATCGTGTTGCTGGGATCGGTGATCGCGGCAGCGGCCATGCCGGGATCGTGCAGTTACTTTCGGGGCTCAAATCCCCTACCGATGGAGAGGCCATGGATCGATTGAAGGGTCTCAAGTGCCGGGAGTGCGAGCGCTCCTACCCCGCCTCACCCGTCCACGTCTGTGAGTTCTGCTTCGGCCCTCTCGAGGTCGACTACGACTACGAGGTCATCCGCTCGCGCGTGACCCGCGCGCGGATCGAGGCCGGGCCCAAGAGCATCTGGCGCTACGCCGATCTCCTGCCCCTCGAGCTGGGCCCGGACGGCGAGCCCCCGGTGGGCCACGCCGTCGGCTTCACCCCACTCGTGCGGGCCCGGAACCTCGCCGAGGAGCTCGGGGTCAAGGAGCTTTATATCAAGAACGACTCGGTGTGCCATCCGACCTGGTCCTTCAAGGACCGTGTGGTGGCGGTGGCCATCGGCAAGGCGAAGGAGTTCGGCTTCGACACGGTGGCCTGCGCCTCGACCGGCAACCTTGCCAACTCCGTGGCGGCGCACGCCGCCGAAGGGCGGATCCGGGCCTACGTGTTCATCCCCGCCGACCTCGAGCAGGGCAAGATCACCGCGACCCTCATCTACAACCCGACTCTGGTGGCGGTGCAGGGCACCTACGACGAGGTCAACCGCCTCTGCTCGGAGATCGCCGACAAGTACCGGTGGGCCTTCGTCAACATCAATATCCGGCCGTTCTACGGCGAGGGCTCCAAGACCTACGGCTACGAGATCGCCGAGCAGCTCGGCTGGCGGGCTCCTGCCCACGTGGTGGTCCCGTGCGCGGGCGGCGCCCTCATCACCAAGATCGCCAAGGCCTTTCGAGAGATGCGCCTCCTCGGCCTCATCCCCGAGGGCCGGACCAAGATGTATGCGGCCCAGGCTCTGGGCTGCGGTCCCATCGTCACCATGATCAAGAACGACACCGATGTGCTCGTCCCCGTGCGGCCCAATACCATCGCGAAGTCGCTCGCCATCGGCAATCCCGCCGACGGCTACTATGCCTATCGCGCGGCCAAGGACTCGGGCGGCTACGGCGAGCACGCCACCGACGAGGAGATCGTCGAGGGCATGCAGCTCCTCGCCCGCACCGAAGGCATCTTCACGGAGACGGCGGGCGGCGTGACGGTGGCCGCGGCCAAGAAGCTCATCGACGCCGGCCGTATTCCGCGCGACGAGCCCACCGTCATCTGCATCACCGGCAACGGTCTCAAGACCCCGGACGCGCTCCACGACCGGCTGTCCGTCAGCGTCACCATCCGGCCCTCGCTCTCGGTCTTCGACCAGGCGCTGGCCGAACTCAAGACGAAGGGAGGCGCCGCATGAGCGTGCTCGTCCGTATCCCGACGCCGCTCCGCAGCCTGACCAAGGGGGCCGCAGAGGTTCAGGGGGCAGGCGACACCGTGTCCGACATCATCCAGGACCTGGAGCGCCAGTACCCCGGGCTCCGCGACCGCCTGGTCGACGAGACCGGCGAGCTGCGGCGCTTCATCAATATCTACGTCAACGAGGAGGACATCCGGTTCCTCCAGGGCGCCAAGACGACTCTCAAGGCGGGGGACACGGTGTCCATCGTGCCCGCCATCGCGGGAGGCCGGTCGCGCGCGTGAGGTGGACCATGGGGCGCATGCGGGTGCGGTTGACCTTTCCGTCCGAGCTGGTGCAAAAGCCTCTCGTCTACCACCTCGTGAAGGACTTCGACATCGTCACCAATATCCGCCGCGCCGACGTCAAGGCCGACCACGGCTGGGTCGTCCTCGAGCTGGAAGGGGCGGAGGACCGGCTCCAGCAGGGGGTGGCCTGGCTCAAGCAACAGGGCGTCACCGTGGATCCCATCGAGCGCGACGTGGTGCTCCCGTAGCGGCTCGCGCCCGATGATCGGGATCTCGAAGCGGGTCCAGGGCTTCACCGAGTCGGTCATCCGCGAGATGACGCGGGTGAACAACCAGTACGACGGGATCAACCTCGCCCAGGGAATGCCGAATTTCCCGCCCCCGCGCGCGCTGGTCGAGGCGGCCCACCGAGCGCTCGACGGCGACTTTCACCAGTATGCGATCACGTGGGGCACCCCGCGGCTCCGGCGGGCGATCGCCGAGAAGTACCGGCGCTTCTACGGCATGGCGGTGGAGCCGGACCGCCACGTCACCGTCTGCTGCGGCTCCACCGAGACGATGCTCGCTACCCTCCTCGCCGTGCTCAATCCCGGCGACGAGGTCATCATCTTCGAGCCGTTCTACGAGAACTACGGCCCCGGCTGCATCATCGCGGGCGCGGTGCCCATCTGGGTGCCGCTGGAGCCGCCGGACTTCGGCTTCGACCCGGATCGGCTCGCCCGGGCGGTGACGCCGCGCACCCGGGCCATCGTCTTCAACAGCCCGAACAACCCCTCCGGGAAGGTGTTCTCCCGGGCCGAGCTCCAGCAGATCGCCGATCTCTGCCTGAGGCACGACCTCCTCGCCATCACCGACGAGATCTACGAGCACATCATCTACGACGGGGCGGGGCACACCCCCATTGCGACCCTGCCCGGGATGGCGGAGCGCACCGTCACCATCTCCGGAATCTCCAAGTCCTACTCGGTGACGGGCTGGCGCATCGGGTATGCGGTCGCCAATCCCCAGCTGTCGGTGGGAATCCGTCGCGCGCACGACTTCATCACGGTGGGCGCCCCCCATCCGCTCCAGGAGGCGGCGGTGACCGCGCTCGAGTTCCCCGACGCATACTACGTCCAACTTCGGGAGGGCTACCAGGCGCGCCGCGATCTCCTGTTCGACCGAGTCGAGGCGGCCGGTTTCGTGGCCTGGAAGCCGCGCGGGGCCTACTACATCCTCACCGACGCCGCCCACTTCATGAAACAGTACGACTGCGCGGACGACACCGCCTTCGCGATGTATCTCATCAAGGAGGTCGGGGTGGCCACCGTGCCGGGCTCCTCCTTCTACGCGCACGGGGACCTCGGCCGGACCAAGATCCGCTTCTGCTTCCCCAAGACCGACGACATGCTCATCGAGGCGGGCCGCCGGCTCCAAAAGCTGGCCCGGTGACCCTGCGGGAGTCGGCGCGCGCGGTGTTCGACGCCGCGCTCCGCGCCGCTGACGTTCGCCCCCTCGTCCGTCGCGCGCTCGGCGGCCTCGATCTGCCTCCTCGCGGCCGCGTGCTGGTGGTCGGCGCGGGCAAGGCCTCGGGCGCCATGGCCTCGGCGGCGGAGGAAACGCTCGGCGATCGCATCGCCGACGGCGTGGTGGCGGTCAAGGATGGGCACCTCGCGCCCACCCGGCGCGTGCACCTCCTCGAGGCCGGCCATCCCGTCCCCGACGAGCGCGGGGCCGCCGCCGCCCGCGCCATCCACGACCTCGCCCACTCGGCGGGCCCCGACGACCTCGTCCTGGTCCTGATCTCGGGCGGGGGCTCGGCGCTGACCCCCGCGCCGGCGCCGCCCATCACCCTCGCCGAGAAGCAGGCTCTGACACGCCTGCTGCTGCGGGCCGGCGCCGACATCAAGCAGCTCAATGCGGTGCGGAAGCACTGCTCCATCCTCAAGGGCGGCCAGCTCGCCCGCGCCGCCGCGCCGGCGCGCGTCCACGCCCTCCTCCTGTCCGACGTCATCGACGATCCTCTGGACGTGATCGCCTCGGGTCCCACCGCGCCGGACGCGTCCACCTTCGCCCAGGCCCTGGCGATCCTCGACCGCTTCGGTATCGCCGACCAGGTGGCCCCCGGCATCATCCGACGCCTCGAGGAAGGGCGGCGGGGAGCGATTCCTGAAACGCCTAAGCCAGGTGATCCTCTCTTCGAACACGTGACCAATACGGTGATCGGGAACAACCACCTGGTGATCGAGTCCGCGATGGAGCGGGCAGGGGCCCTCGGCCTGCCGCCCCATTTCCTCACGCGAACCCTGGAGGGCGAGGCGCGGGAGGTGGCCGCGCGCTTTGTGGCCCTGGCCCGCGAGGTTCGCACGGGCGCGGGTCCCGCGCGCGCTCCGTGCTGCCTCATCGCGGGTGGAGAGACCACGGTGACCGTGAAGGGGCAGGGGAGCGGCGGCCGCTGCCAGGAGTTCGCCCTCGCCGCGGCCATCGAGATGGCGGGGCTACCCGACGTCGTCGTGCTCGCGGCGGGAACGGACGGAAGCGACGGGCCCACCACCGCGGCCGGGGCCGTCGCGGACGGGCAGAGCGCAGCCCGCGCGCACTCGATCGGCGTGGATCTTGCTGCGCGTCTGGCCGAGAACGACTCCAATGCGGCACTGGCCGCGCTCGGCGACCTCATCGTC
Source organism: Candidatus Methylomirabilota bacterium (assembly GCA_046728035.1). Taxonomy (GTDB): domain Bacteria; phylum Methylomirabilota; class Methylomirabilia; order Rokubacteriales; family CSP1-6; genus DASRWT01. The sequence goes on from JBKPDT010000387.1 coordinate 5,886, forward strand.
ACCGGCCCGACCAACACCAATCTCCTCGATCTCTATCTCGTCATCGTCCGATAGCCGAAGCCTTCACGACACATGCCTGTCACAAAGGCGAAATGCTCTTAGTGCGCGAGATTCCGTCGGCGGGCAATTTCGGCCCACCGGGTTATCCACAGTCGAATCACACAATCCGTGGACAAGCGGCCCGCGTCGACTGCCCAATGCGCTGTGCTATCCTAAGCCGCGTATGTCGCGGACAAATCTCCTCGATCTCCTTCCCGACGAGCTCGAAGCGCTGGTGGAATCACTCGGGGCGCCGCGCTATCGTGGCCGGCAGCTCGCGGGCTGGATTCATGCAAAAGGCGTGACCGACCTCGGCGTCATGTCGGACCTGCCTCGCGACCTCCGGCAATCCTTGGCCGAGCAGGCCGAGATCGCGATACCGACGCTGGAGCGCGCCACCCCGTCGCAGGACGGCAGCGAGAAGCTCGTGCTTCGGCTCGCCGACGGGGCCCGCATCCAGTCCGTGCTCATGCCCGACGACGATCGCCTCACCCTCTGCCTCTCCACCCAGGTGGGCTGTGGCTTCGGCTGCACCTTCTGCTTCACGGGGACCATGGGGCTCGGCCGTGACCTCACCGCCGGCGAAATCGTGGGGCAGGTGCTGGCGGCCCGCGCCCGTCTTGTCGCCGGGGCACGGATCACGCACATCGTCTACATGGGCATGGGCGAGCCGCTGGCCAACTACGCGGCCACCGTCCGGTCCCTCCGCCTCCTCACGGACGCGCGCGCGCTCGGTTTCTCGCCCCGGCGCATCACGGTCTCCACCGTGGGCCTGGTCGCCGGTATCGAACGGCTGGCCAAGGAGGGGCTGCGCGTCAACCTGGCCATTTCCCTCCATGCCACTACCAACGAGGTGCGCGACCGCCTCATGCCCGTCAACAAGGGGGTGAAGATCGAGGCCCTGCTCGCCGCCTGCCGGCGCTTCCCCCTGCCCACGCGCCAGCGCATGACCTTCGAGTACGTGCTGCTCGACGGGGTGAACGACTCGCCCGAAGATGCCCGCCGCCTCGTCCATCTCCTCAAAGGGATGCGGGCCAAGGTCAATCTCATCCCGTTCAACGAGTGGGAGGGCACGGGTTTCACGCGGCCGCCGCTGGCGCGCATCCTCGGCTTTCAGGCCATCGTGCTCGAGCACGGGGTCACCGCCACGGTGCGGTGGAGCAAGGGCGAGGATATCGGAGCGGCCTGCGGCCAGCTCAACGAGCGCGTGGCGTGCTGAGCCGCCCCCTCGCGGTCGCCTTTCCCACCCTCGGCTGCCGGCTCAACCAGGTGGAGACGCAAGAGATGGCGGCTCTCATGGCGGCACGCGGCTTCCGCACCGCCGCCGCCGGCGAGCCGGCGGGGATCTACGTGGTCAACACCTGCACCGTGACGGGCCGCGCGGACTCTTCTGACCGCCAGCTGATCAGGCGCATACGCCGGGAGAATCCCGACGCCGTGGTGGTCGTGACGGGCTGCTGGGCTCAGACCGACCCCGACACGGTGGCCGGGCTGGGTGGTGTGGAGCTCGTGCTGGGGAATCAGGAGAAGTACCGGCTGCCGGAGCTGGTGGAGGAGCTGCTCGCGCGCCGGCCCGAGGACCCTCGGGAGGCGAGAACGCCCGTCGTGCGGGTGGCGCCCATCGCGGAGGCACAATCCATCCCCTTCGCCCCATTCGTCCGCGTCACCGGCCGCTCTCGCGCTTTCGTCAAGGTGCAGGATGGCTGCCAGCACCGCTGCGCCTTCTGCATCGTGCCGGCGGCGCGCGGCGGAAGTCGGAGCCAGGAACCCAAGGTGGTGCTCGACCAGGTGCGGCTCCTCGTGGAGGCGGGCCACGGCGAGGTCACGCTGACCGGCGTGGACCTGGGACACTATGGCTGGGACCTCGTCCCGCGAACCAGTCTGGCTGCGCTGCTCGCGATGCTCGCCGAGGTTCCCGGCCTGCGCTGGCTGCGCCTGTCCTCGGTGCTGCCCGCCTACTTCACGCCGGCGCTGATCGAGGCGGTCACCACCATCCCCGTCATCGCGCCGCACTTGCACCTCCCCCTCCAGAGCGGGAGCGACCGGGTGCTGCGTCTCATGCGCCGCCCCTACAATACGCGCATGTACCGGACCCTGACCGAGCGCCTGGCCGCCGCCATTCCGGAGCTCGGCCTCGGCGGGGACGTGATCGTGGGACATCCGGGCGAGAGCGACGCGGACTTCGCGGCGACCATGGACTTGGTCCGCGCGCTCCCATTCTCCTATCTTCACGTGTTCGCCTACTCGGACCGGAAGGGCACCGAGGCCGCGCGGCTCACCGGGCGGGTGCCCTCGGCCACGATTCGCGGACGCGGCGCCGCGCTCCGCCGTCTCGCCGAGGACAAGGGCCTGCAGTTCCGCCGCCGTCTCGTCGGCCGGACGCGCGAGGTGCTGGTCCTCGACACGCCGGACCGGCTGACCGGGCTCCGCGCGGGCCTCACCGGCAACTACGTCGAGGTGCGGTTCCCGGGTCCGGCGGGGCTCGGCCCCCGCTTCCTTCCCGTGACCATCACCGACAGCTCTCCGGAGGGGACGTTCGGGACCCTGGAGGCCACGACCCCATGAGGGCCCGCCCCAAGACCCCCGCGGCCGACACGCTCACCCTCGGCATCATCGGCGGCAGCGGCCTCTACGAGATGGACGGCCTTGTCGACGTCCGCTGGGTGAAGGTCCGCACCCCATTCGGCGACCCCTCCGACGCCTACTGCGTCGGGCGTCTGGGCGATCGGAAGGTCATTTTCCTCCCGCGGCACGGCCGGGGGCACCAGCTCATTCCCACCGAGCTGAACTACCGGGCGAATATCTGGGGACTGAAGCGGCTGGGGGCCAGCGCCGTCATCTCGGTGAGCGCGGTGGGCAGCATGAAGGAGGAGATCCGCCCGCTCGACATCGTCATCCCCGATCAGTTCTACGACCACACGCGCCGCCGCGTCTCGACCTTCTTCGGGGACGGCCTCGTCGGCCACGTCGGGATGGCGCACCCGGTGTGCGGCGAGCTGGGTGACGTGCTGGAGTCCGCCGCCCGCGAGGCGGGCGCCACCGTCCACCGCGGCGGCACCTACATCTGCATCGAGGGCCCGCAGTTCTCCACGCGCGGCGAGTCCGAGATCTACCGTCGCTGGGGCGTCTCGGTGATCGGGATGACCAATATGCCCGAGGCCAAGCTCGCCCGCGAGGCCGAGCTCTGCTACGCGACGGTGGCCCTGGCCACCGACTACGACGTCTGGCACCCCGAGCACGACGCGGTGACAGTGGAGGCGGTGGTCGCCAACCTCATCAGGAACGTGGCGACCGCACGCGAGATCCTGCGTCGGGCCATCCCTCGCGTGACCGCGCGCGCGGGGTGCAAGAGCGGCTGCCCCGAGGCCCTCGCCAAGGCCCTGATCACGGATCCCGCTCGCATCCCCCCCCGGACCCGCAAGCGCCTCGCGCTCCTGATCGGCCGCCACCTTCCCGTCGTCAGGCGGAGGCCCATCCGTGGTTGAGCGCGACCGGCACGCGCCCGGCAGGGATGGCGAGCTCGACGTGGTCGCCATCGGCAATGCGCTGGTCGACGTCCTCGGCCACGCCAGCGAGCCGTTCGTCCGGGCCCAGGGCGTGCCGAAGGGAACCATGCAGCTCGTGGACGCGGCCCGCGCGCACGCGCTCTACGAGTCCATGGGGCCCGCCATCGCGATCTCGGGGGGCTCCGCCGCCAATACGGTCGTGGGCGTGGCCTCCTTCGGCGGCCGCGCCCACTATGTGGGCAAGGTCGGCGACGACCAGCTCGGCGAGGTGTTCGCCCACGACCTCCGCTCGACCGGGGTCGCATACACCACGCCGCCCGCCACGGACGGGCCGCCCACCGGCCGGTGCCTCATCCTCATCACGCCCGACGCCCAGCGCACCATGCACACCTTCCTCGGCGCTTCGGTCCGTCTCGGACCCGGCGACGTGGATGAGAGCGTGATCGCCCGTGGGAAGATCCTGTACCTCGAGGGCTATCTCTTCGATCCGCCGGCGGCCCAGGAGGCCTTCAGGGTTGCCGCCGGCATCGCCCATGCCGCCGGACGCAAGGTGTCGTTGACGCTCTCCGATCCTTTCTGCGTGGACCGCCATCGCGCGGCCTTCCTCGACCTGGTGGAGCATCACGTGGACGTGCTCTTCGCCAACGAGCGCGAGATCTGCTCGCTCTATCAGACGCCGGAGTTCGACGCCGCGCTACAGCGGGTCCGCCGGCACTGCGAGGTGGCGGCGCTGACGCGAGGGGCGCGGGGCTCGATCGTGGTCGGCGGCGAGGAGGTCCACGTCATCGACCCACACCCGGTCGACGAGCTGGTGGACACCACCGGCGCCGGCGATCTCTACGCGGCGGGTTTCCTGTTCGGGCTGAGCCGCGGACAGGACCTGGCGACGTGTGGCCGGCTCGGGTCGCTGGCGGCGGCCGAGGTCATTTCGCATGTCGGCGCTCGTCCCGTGCTGTCCCTGGCCCGGCTCGTCGGGGCCCTCGCCGGCTAGAGCCATGGGCATGGACTCCGCCGTCGAGGCCAAGTACCGCCGGCTGGTCGGGATCCTCCGCGAGATGGACCGCGTGGTGGTGGCCTTCTCGGGCGGGGTGGACTCCACCGTGCTCGGCCGCGCCGCCAAGGACGCCCTGGGCGACCGCGCGGTGCTCGCCACTGCGGATTCTGAGACCTATCCTGCCGCCGAGCTCGATGAGGCGCGGCGGCTCGCCGGCGCTATCGGGCTCGCGCACATCGTGGTCCAGACGCACGAACTGAATCGGCCCGAGTACGCCCGCAACGCGCCCAATCGCTGCTTCTTCTGCAAAGACGAGCTCTTCACCCGGCTCGAGGCGGTGGCACACGAGCACGGCGGCATGCCCATCGTCTACGGCGCGATCATGGACGACCTCGGGGACCATCGGCCCGGCATGGAGGCGGCGCGGGCCAAGGGCGTGCGCGCGCCACTCATCGAGGCCGAGCTGTGGAAGCGCGAGGTGCGGGAGATCGGGCGCGCGCTGGGACTTCCGAACTGGGACAAGCCGTCCTTCGCGTGTCTGTCCTCTCGCTTCCAGTACGGCGACCGCATCACACCGGAGAAGCTCCGCCAGGTGGACCAGGCCGAGGCCTTCCTCCGCGAGCTGGGCTTCCGCCAGTTCCGCGTCCGCCACCACGACCGTCTCGCCCGGCTCGAGCTGCCCCCCGATGAGATGGGCCGACTCTGGGAGGACGGACGGCACGCCGCCATCGTGCGGCGCTTCCGCGAGCTGGGCTATTCCTTCGTGACTCTCGATCTCCAGGGCTTCCGGAGCGGCAGCGCCAACGAGGCGCTCCAGTGGATCGCGAAAAAGTAAGGGCGCTCCTGGAGGAGGTGGCGCGCGGCGCGCTCTCGCCCGAGCGCGCGCTCGCCCGGTTGCGCGACCTGCCCGTCGAGGACCTGGGGTTCGCGCGCGTGGATCACCACCGCGCGCTTCGCCACGGCATGCCCGAGGCGGTGTTCTGCCCGGGCAAGACGCCGGCCCAGGTGGTGGCCATCGTGCGCCGCCTCGCCGAGGCGCACGACAATATCCTCGCCACCCGCGCGGAGCCCGATGTCCTGCGCGCCATCGCCGACAGCGGGCTGCCGCATCGCCTGTACCCCGAGGCCCGTCTCGCGGTGGTGAAGCCGGACGGCGCGGAGGGGATCGGTCTCGTGCTCGTGCTGAGCGCCGGCACCGCGGACCTGCCGGTGGCCGAGGAGGCCGCGCTGTCAGCGGAGGCCATGGGCAACCGAGTGGAGCGGATCTTCGACTGCGGCGTCGCCGGGCTGCACCGCCTCGTTCCGCATCTCGACCGTCTCAACGAGGCCAATGCCATCGTGGTGGTGGCGGGCATGGACGGCGCGCTGCCGAGCGTGGTGGGCGGCCTGGTGGATCGGCCGGTCATCGCGGTGCCCACGAGCGTCGGGTACGGCGCCTCCTTCGGGGGTATCGCCGCCCTGCTCACCATGCTGAACGCCTGCGCCCCCGGAATCTCCGTGGTCAATATCGACAACGGCTACGGCGCGGCGGCCCAGGCAAGCCAGATCAACCACCTCGTCGCCAAGCTCCGCTGACCTCGGGGCGCCCCGTGCGGCTTGCCTACTTCGATTGTCCGAGCGGCGCCGCCGGAGACATGATCCTGGGGGCTCTCGTGGACGCGGGGCTGCCGTTCGAGGATCTCCGCGCCGGCCTGACCGGGCTCGAGCTCGGCGGGTACACGCTGGAACGCCGCGAGGTGATGAAGCGGGGCTTCCGCGCCACCAAGGTCGAGGTGCACGTCCAAGACCCCGAAGGGCATCACCACCCGCACCGGACCCTCCCGGTGATCCGCGACATCCTCGCGCGCAGCACCCTGCCGGAGGGGGTGAAGGGAAGCGCCATCCGGGTGTTCACGCGGCTCGCGGAGGCGGAGGGGCGCGCCCATGGCCAGCCGCCCGAGTCCGTGCACTTCCACGATGTGGGCGCGGTGGACGCCATCGTGGACATCGCGGGCGCCTGCCTCGGGCTCCACCTGCTCGGCGTGGACGCGGTGCATTGCTCGGCGCTCCCCCTGGGCGGCGGCATGGTCGAGGGCCCGCATGGGCGCATTCCCGTGCCGGGGCCGGGCACCGCCGAGTTGCTCCGCGGCTTCCCCATGGTGGACACCGGCGTGAAGCGCGAGCTGGTCACGCCGACGGGCGCGGCCATCCTCACCACGCTGGCCGCGGGGGCCGGCGCGATGCCGCCGATGACAGTGTCCGCCGTCGGCTACGGCGCGGGCACCATGGAGCTCGAATCGCCGAACGTGGTTCGCGTCTTCCTGGGCGAGGCCGCCGCGCCGCGCGACACCGAGACCGTCGTCCAGGTAGAGACCACGGTGGACGACATGTCCCCCCAGCTCTACGAGCCCCTCATGGAGCGGCTCCTCGCGGCGGGGGCGCTGGACGTCTACCTCACGCCAGTGATCATGAAGCGGAGTCGCCCCGGCGTGGTGCTGGTCGCCCTGTGCCCGCCCGCGCTCGCGCCGGATCTCGCGCATCTCCTCTTCGAGGAGTCCACTACCATCGGCGTGCGCTGGACGGCGTACGAGCGGGCGCGGCTGCCCCGCGAGATGGTCTCCCTTCCCACCAGCCTCGGAACCATCACCTTCAAGGTGTCCCGCCTCGACGGCCGCGCCGTGACGGTCACCCCGGAGTTCGAGGAGATCCGCCGCATCGCCCGCGACAAGGGGCTGTCCGTGCGCGAGGCCCTCGAGCGCGCGCGCGAGGAGGGCCGGCGACTGCTGGCGGCGGACGGCGGGTAGGCTCCCGCGGGGCCCCCGGCCCTTGACAACGGCTCCGGCCGGGGAATAAGGTTTGAGCGCTTTCGCCAGCCCCGGGCCCTCGTCGGCGGGGTACCGTTCATGCACCGAGTCCCCAGGAGGTAGCGCGGTGAAAAAGAAAGTCACGCTTACGATCAACGGCGCGAGCCATTCCCACGAGGTCGAGCCCCGGCTGCTCCTCGTCCACTTCATCCGGGAACTCGCCGGTCTCACCGGAACGCACGTGGGCTGCGACACGAGCCAGTGCGGAGCCTGCACCATCCACATGAACGGCCAGGCGGTGAAGTCGTGCACGCTCCTCGCCGTCCAGGCCGATGGTGCGCAGCTCACGACCATCGAGGGCATGGCGAAGGACGGCCAGCTTCACCCGATCCAGGAAGGGTTCTGGGAGAAGCACGGGCTGCAGTGTGGCTTCTGCACGCCGGGCATGATCATGTCAGCCGCCCAGCTCCTCCAGCGCTATCCCAAGCCCTCCGAGGCCGACATCCGTCACCAGCTGGAAGGCAACCTCTGCCGCTGCACCGGCTATCACAACATCGTGAAGGCCATCCAGTACGCCGCCGAGAACATGGCGAAGCGGTAGAGGGAGGCCGACAATGGCGACGGCACGGCTGATGGGGGCGAGCATCAAGCGGCGCGAGGATCCCCGATTCATCACCGGACGCGGCAACTACACCGACGACCTCAAGCTCCCCGGAATGACCTACGCCGCCTTCGTGCGGAGCCCGCACGCCAACGCGCGGATCGGGAAGATCGACACCGCGAAGGCGAAGGCCCATCCCGGCGTGGTGGCCATCTTCACGGGCAAGGACATGACGGGCGTCAACTCGCTGCCCTGCGGCTGGCTCCTCCCAGAGCTGAAGGTGCCCGCCCATCCGCCGCTCGCCACCGAGGCCGCCCGCTACGTGGGCGATCCCGTGGCGGTGGTGATCGCGGAGAGCCAGGGCGCGGCCAACGACGCCGCCGACCTCGTGTCGGTGGAGTGGGCCGAGCTGCCCTCCGTCACCTCGACCGAGCGGGCCGCCCAGAAGGGAGCCGCCCAGATCCACGAGGTCGCGCCGGACAACGTGGCGTTCCGCTGGCAGATCGGCGATGCCGCCGAGACCGAGGCCGCCTTCAAGAAGGCCGATGTCGTCGTCAAGAAGCGCATCATCAACCAGCGGCTCGTCGCCAACGCCATGGAGCCGCGCGCGTGCGTGGCACGCTACGAGGACGCCACCGGCGATCTCACCCTCTGGGTGACCTCCCAGAACCCCCACGTGCACCGGCTGCTCATGACCGCCTTCGTGCTGGGCATCCCCGAGCACAAGGTGCGGGTGATCGCCCCCGACGTGGGCGGCGGCTTCGGCTCCAAGATCTTCCTCTACAATGAGGAGACGGTCTGCTCGTGGGCGACCCGACAGATCAAGCGCCCCATCCGCTGGACGTCGGACCGTCGCGAGGCGTTCCAGACGGACGCCCACGGCCGCGACCACGTGACGGACGCCGAGGTCGCGCTCTCGCGCGACGGC
>JBKPDT010000388.1:0-8732 GCA_046728035.1 Candidatus Methylomirabilota bacterium
GCCCAACTCGGGCTCGGACCTCGCCGCGCTGCAGACCCGCGCGGTCAAGGACGGCGAGTACTACGTGATCAACGGCCAGAAGGTGTGGACCTCGCTGGCGCACATCGCGGACTGGATGATGCTCCTCGCGCGCACGGATCCTGCCGCGCCCAAGCATAAGGGCATCACATACTTCCTCCTCGACATGCACGCGCCGGGCGTCACCGTGAAGCCCCTCAAGCAGATCACCGGCGATGCCGAGTTCAACGAGGTGTACTTCGACAACGTGCGCATCCACGAGTCGCAGATTCTCGGCGGGCTCAACAATGGCTGGGCGGTGGGCCTGACCACCCTCATGTACGAGCGGCTCGCCCTGGGTTTTGGCCTCCAGGTCCGGCTGCGCATCGCCCTGGACGGCCTCGTGGAGCTCGCGCGCCGGTCGTCGAAGAACGGCGTCCCCGCCACCCAGGACCCCGTCACCCGCCAGAAGCTCGCCCAGATGTGGATCGACACCGAGGTGTTCAAGTACACGGGCGCCCGCGCCATCACCAAGCTCCTCAAGGGCGAGCTGCCCGGGCCCGAGGCCTCCACGGGCAAGATGATGTGGGTGGAGGGCCATCAGCGCCTGCAGGAGCTGGCGATGGAGCTCGAGGGCCCCTACGCCCAGCTCATGAAGGGCAGCCGCTGGGCGGTGGAGAACGGGCTCTGGCAGTACGGCTTCCTGCGCTCCCGCGCCAACTCCATCGAGGGCGGGACCACCGAGATCCAGAAGAACATCATCGGCGAGCGCGTGCTCGGCCTCCCGAAAGGCTAGGTCCCATGAACTTCGGCTTCAACGACGAGCAGGAGCTCCTGCGCAGCACCGCCCGGAAGTTCTTCGAGAACGAGTGCGCGTCGGAAACGGTGCGGCGCCTCATGGACACGCCCGAGGGCATGACTCCCGAGCTCTGGGGCAAGCTCGCCGAGCAGGGCTGGCTCGGCCTCATCTTCCCCGAGACGTACGACGGCATGGGCCTGGGGTTCGTGGACCTCACCGTTCTCATGGAGGAGATGGGCCGCGCGGTCGTGCCCGGGCCCTACTTCTCCACCGTGCTCCTCGGCGGGCTCGCCATCCTCGAGGCGGGCAGCGAGGTCCAGAAGAAGGAGTGGCTGCCCAGGATCGCGGGCGGGCAGAAGCGCGTCACCCTGGCGTGGCTGGAACCCTCCGCCATACTCGGCCCCGCCGGCGTGACGCTCGAGGCCAAGAGCGCGGGCGGGAAGTACACCCTCGCCGGCACCAAGCTCTTCGTGCCCGACGCCCATACTGCGGACGCCATCGTGGTGGTGGCGCGCACGGGCGCGGGCAAGGCGGAGGACGGGGTGAGCTTCTTCCTCGTCCCGCGCGACGCCCGCGGTGTCGAGGTCAAGCTGCTGCCCACCATGGACCAGACCCGCAAGCTCTGCGAGGTTACCCTGTCCGGCGTGAGCCTCGGCGCCGATGCCCTCATGGGCGAGGCGGGCAAGGGGTGGGCGCCCCTCGCGCGCGTCCTCGACCGCGCCTGCGTGGCGCTCTGCGCCGAGATGTGCGGGGGGGCCCAGAAGGTCCTCGACATGACGGTCGAGTACGCCAAGATCCGGCAGGCGTTCGGCAAGCCCATCGGCTCCTACCAGGGCGTGAAGCACAAGGCCGCCGACATGCTCGTGGAGGTCGAGAACAGCAAGTCGATCACCTACTACGCGGCGTGGGCCATGGACGATGGCACGTCCGAGGGGCCGCTGGCGGTGAGCATGGCCAAGGCCTACGTGTCGGACGCCTATCGCCGCGTCGCCGCCGCGGGCATTCAGCTGCACGGCGGCATCGGCTTCACGTGGGAGCACGACCTCCACCTCTACTTCAAGCGGGCCAAGGGCTCGGAGTTCACCTTCGGCGACGCCACCTATCATCGGGAGCGCGTCGCCCAGCTCGTGAATCTCTAAGCCCTCGATGCTCGAGGGGGTGCGGCGGAAGGTCGCGCGCTGGGTTGGCCGGGGCAGCGCTCCCGAGGCGCTCGCCCCCGACCATCCTCTCCTCTTCGCGGACCACGAGGAGATCCGCGACATCGCGCGCCATCTCACCCGCTCCAAGGTCGAGCTGGACCGCTCCGTCCTCACCCTCCGGAGCTGGGCGCGCGATCTCAACCGCCGCCTCGATGACTCGTCGGGTGGCCTCGGCCGCTCGGTGGACCTGCGCACGCTCGGCGAGACGGTGGGCGGCCTCACCCACAACTTCAACAATTCGCTGGCCGCCATCCTCGCCTACACCGAGCTGCTTCTGAAGGAGGCGCCGAACGAGACCGCCGAGCGACGCCTGAAGGTGATCCGCGACGTGGCCCTGGAGGCCTCGGTCTCGGTGCGGCGCTTCCAGGAGTTCGTCTCCCGCGAGCCGCAGGTGGCCTTCGGCCCGGTGGGCCTGCCTGCGGTGGTGGAGGAGGCGCTCGAGATGACCGCGCCGCGCTGGCGCGACGAGGCGCAGCGCCGCGGCGTGGTTATCACCGTCACGCGGGATCTCGGGTCCATCCCGCCCGTGGAGGGCAACGGGTTCGAGCTGCGCGACGCCCTCGTCCACGTGATCCTCAACGCGATACAAGCGATGCCGCGGGGCGGCACCCTCGGCATCCGCGCGGCCAGCGAGGAGTCCGGCTGGGTCGTGCTCGAGGTGTCGGACACCGGCATCGGCATGCCCGAGCAGCTCCGTCGCACCCTGGCCGACCCGGCCGCGCGCCTGCGCGGGCGCGCGGCCGGGCGCGGCCTCGGCGAGGTCGTGGACATCGTGGAGCGGCACGGCGGCAGCATCCAGATCGACAGCCGCGAGGGCGAGGGCACTACGATGCGGCTGCGCCTCCACGCGAGTCGCTTCCAGATCATCCCGCCGTCGGAGGAGGGCGCGGAGCCCGTCCATCCCGAGCGGGCGTCGCGCGTGCTCCTCGTGGACGACGACCAGCGGCTTCTCACCGTGCTCTCCGACATGCTGCGCTCGGGCGGCCATCAAGTGACCACAGCGACGAACGGCGAGGAGGCCTTGAGCGTCTTCGATCCCGACGAGCACGATGTCGTCATCACCGACCTCGGCATGCCGAAGGTGAACGGCTGGCAGGTGGCCGAGCACGTCAAGACGCGCTCCGCCGCGACGCGCGTCTTCCTCCTCACCGGCTGGGGCGAGGGCGTCACCGCGACCGAGGCAAGCAAGTACGTGGACCAGGTCCTCGCCAAGCCCATCTCCGCCGACGCTATTCTAGAGCTGCTCGCGGGCGGCCGGTCGGGAGCGCGGCCCACGTGACCCCGAAGGGAGCGGCGGACGCGCCGGTCCCCGTCAAGCCGGCGGCTTCCGTGCTCCTCGTCCGGCCGGGTGACGCCGCGCCTCTCGAGGTGTACATGATCCGCCGCCAGCAGAGCATGCGCTTCCTCGGTGGCTTCTACGCCTTTCCCGGGGGCAAGGTCGACGCCGCCGACGGGGAGCCCGCGCTCCTCGCGCGCTGCCGCGGGCTCGTCTCCGACGACGTGGAGGCGATCTTCCCGGGACGCGAAGGCGTGCCCGCGCTCGCCTACTGGGTCACCGCCGCGCGCGAGCTGCTCGAGGAGACGGGTCTCCTCGTGGCCACCGACGGCGCGGGCCGGCCCATCTCCGCGGGGGAACCCGCCATCGCCGCCATCGTCGCGGGCATGCGACACGCCCTCGTGGCGGAGTCCGGCCGGCTCGTCGACCTCCTCGCCGCCGTGGACTGGTACCTCGACGTGGCGCCGCTCCGCTACCTCTCCCACTTCATCACCCCGCCGTCGAGCCCCATCCGCTTCTCCGCGCGCTTCTTCCTGGCGCCGGTGCCCGCGGGCCAGGCGCCCCGCCTCTTCACCGAGGAGACGTCGGAGGGCCTGTGGATCGCCCCCGCCGAGGGCGTGAAGCGCTACGAGGCGGGTGACATGCCCATGGCCGAGCCCGCGGAGTCCGGTCTGCGCTACCTCGCCGGCTTCCCCAGCCTCGCCGCCCTGTGGCAGGCGCACGCGGACGGCCGCCACAAGTTCCACGGCATCCAGGACCGGCTGGTGGCCGCCGGGGTCGTCGTCCAGCGCCCCCGCGGCACGCTCCGACCCCGCTAGCGAGTCCCGGCATGAAGAACGCCGCGACGGCCTTCCTCGACGATGCTGTCGACGAGGGCCACGGGTCTCGACTCGCGCTGCACACGCCCGGGGGCGTCGCGACGTACGCGGATCTCCTCGGGCTTGCCGAGCGCGCCGCCGCAGGCCTGCGCGCGCGCGGCGTGCGCCCCGCGGACCGGGTTGCCCTGCTCCTCCCCGACGGCCTCGAGTGGGCCGCGACCTTTTTCGGCGCCCTCCGGGTCGGCGCGGTGGCGGTGCCGTTGAATACCCGTCTCGGCGGCGCGGACCTGGCCACCGTGCTCGCGGACGCGCGCCCGCAGGCCCTCATCGCCGACGCTTCGCTCCTGGGACCGGTTGCAGGGATCGTCGCGGCCGCCGGGCCTCCTCCCCACGTGCTCGGCTTCGGGGAGCTGCTCGCGCCCGCGGGGGCGGTGGCTCCGACGGAGCCCGTCGGCGCCGACGCCATGGCGTTGTGGATCTACACCTCGGGTACGACGGGCACGCCCAAGGCCGCCGTGCATTTGCACCGCACCCTTCTCGCCGGCCGTCACTATGGCCACGGCGTGCTGGGAGTGAGCGCGGGAGACCGAATCTTCGCCACCTCCAAGCTCTTCTTCGCCTATGCGCTCGGCAACGCCTTGCTGATCCCCCTCCTCGCCCGGGCGAGCGCCTGCCTCCGTCCGGACTGGGCCGATCCCGACACGGTGCGGGTGGTGCTCCGCGACTACCGGCCCACGCTCTTCTTCTCCGTGCCCACCTTCTACGCGCGCCTCCTCGCCGCCGGCTGGCCCGACGACGCCTTCGCCTCGGTGCGCGCCTGCGTGTCGGCGGGCGAGCGTCTGCCCGCCGAGGTCTACCGCGCCTGGCGCGAGCGCTTCGGCGTCGAGATCCTCGACGGGATCGGCGCCACCGAGACCATCTTCATGGTCCTGTCGAGCCGCCCCGGCGCGAGCCGCCCCGGCACGACGGGACAGCCCGTGCCCGGCACCGAGGCACGACTCCTCGACGCCGAGGGCCGGCCGGTGAAGGCGGGCGAGCAGGGCACGCTCTGGGTGCGGACGCCGTCCGCCGCCGCCGGCTACTGGGGACGGCCCGCCGAGACCCGGCGCGCCTTCGACGGGGAATGGTTCCGCACGGGCGACGTATACTACGTGGACGCCGACGGCCACTGGGTGCATTGCGGGCGGCAGGACGACCTCTTCAAGGTGGCGGGACAGTGGGTGATCCCGGCGGACGTCGAGGCGGTCGCGCTCCGGCACCCTGCCGTGCTCGAGGCCGGGCTCGTCGGCGCGGAGGAGGGCTCGGGTCTGATCAAGCCGTATCTGTTCGTGGTGCCGCGCGCGGGCGAGGTCGACGCCGCGCGGCTGGCCGCCGAGCTGGGCGAGCGCCTGGCCCGCGAGGTCCCCGCGCACGCCCGTCCGCGCGAGGTGCGAGTGGTCCCCGAGCTGCCGCGCACCGCCACCGGCAAGCTCCAGCGCCACCGCCTCCGCGATTTCCTGACATGAGCGGCGCGCGGCATCGGTGGACGGCCAAGGTGCGCTGGAGCGAGGTCGACGCGGCGGGCATCGTGTTCTACCCGCGCTTCTTCGAGTGGTTCGACCTGGCCACCGAGGCGCTGTTCGAGTCGCTCGGCCAACCGTGGCCCATCATTTTCCCCCTGTACGATATCGTGGGTGTGCCGATCGCCGAGTCCGGGGCGCGATTCGCCGCGCCCGTGCGGTACGGGGACGAGGTGGCCGTCGAGAGCGCGGTGGCCGAGGTCGCGGAGAAGACGTTCCGGGTGGAGCACGAGGTCAAGGTGGGCGAGGTCGTCTGCGCGCGGGGGTTCGAGGTGCGGGCGTGGGTGGGGCGGCCCGAGCAGCCGGGCGACCGGCTCCGCGCTCGGGCCATCCCCGAGGAGGTCGTCAAGGTGCTCAAGGAAGGCGCGGGGAGCCCACTCCCATGAAGGCGGCCCGATGAAAGCGCCACGGACGCCCGAGGTCGTGTTCACGAGTTCGGCGCCCAAGACGGGCTTCTCCGAGGGCACGGAGTCGCCCATCGCCCAGGGCGTGAAGTGCGGTGGCTTCCTCTTCGTGTCGGGGCAAGGACCGCTCGACCCGGTGAGCAAGCAGATCGTGTCGGCGGACATCGCCGAGCAGACGCGCGTCACCCTCGACAACGTGAAGGCGGTGCTGGAGGCCGGCGGCACCGCCATCGCCAACGTGGTGCGGGTGGGCGTCTACCTGCGCGACATGAAGGACTTCCCCGTTTTCAACCGGGTGTTCAAGGAGTACTTCGCGGGCGTGCAGCCGGCGCGCACCACCGTGGAGGCGGCGCCGCCGCGCGCGGGGGTGAACGTGGAGATCGACGCGATCGCGTGGATTCCGGAGTAAGGAGGACGCTATGGGCTCGCTCGCCGCGGTGTTCCTGTCGGTGCACACGCCGCGCTACTGCACGCTCGAGGCCGCCTTCGAGGGGCGGCTGGCCTCGGAAGTCTTCCGCCCGGTGCGCGACGGGCTCGTCGCGCAGGGCGGGGACGTGGCGGCCGCGCGTCTGGACGTGATGGCGATCAACTCCTGCCACCTCATCACGACCTTCCCCACCGTCGTGGACGGTACGCCGCGGCACCGCGGCGTGCTCACCGCGCAGGAGGCCCCTGAGATCATCCACGGCGTCGCCTACGACTATCCCGGCGATTACACCCTCGCCGCCGCGCTCGTGGCCCGCGGCAAGGCCGAGGGCCGCCAGACCGTGCTCGCCAACGACGTCCACTACCCGCTCGACTACGGCACGGTGATGCCGATGGTGTGCTACCTCGACCGCGCCCAGCGGCTGCCCATGGTGCCCATCTCCGTCTGCCTCTCCAGCGATCTCGACGAGTGCTTCGCCTGGGGCCGCACCCTCGCCCAGGTCGCCCGGGAGAGCGCCAAGCGCGTGGGGTTCGTGGCCAGTGGAAGCGTCTCCCACAAACTCGTCCGCGGCCCGGAGCGGGGCCCGAGCGCGGCGGACGAGGCCCTCGATCACGAGTTCGCCCGTCTCCTCGCGGCCGGCGACTACGAGAAGTGCTGGGGCTGGCTCCCGGAATACGTCCACACCGTCGAGGCGGAGATGGGGGGGCGTCACCTCGCCATGATGCTGGGCGCCCTCGTCGAGTCGGGTCAGCGATTCGAGACCCGGGTCCACGCCTACGGACCGTCCTCCGGCTCGGGGAACTACGTGATTTCCCTGCTGGCGGCGGCCTGATCGGGCGAACCGGCGGCCTTCGTCGGGTGTTTGTCTTGGTGTACCATCGGGTGGCCCACGAGACCTTTCACGGACTGATACCAGGAGGAGCGAGGCAATGGCGCATCTGACACGACGGAAGTTTCTCGGCGGGGCGGGGGCGGCCGCCGCCGGCGCGGCAGTCGGCCCGTGGGTGATCCGGGCGCAGGCCCAGAGCGCGCCGATCAAGATCGGGCTCGTGCTGCCGTACACGGGCGTGTACGCCGTGCTCGGCGAGAGCATCACCCAGGCCATGGAGCTGGTCTTCGCCCGCGAGAACTGGACGGTGGCCGGACGCAAGATCGAGATGATCAAGGAAGACGACGAGATGCAGCCGCCGGTGGGCATTCGCAAGACCGAGAAGCTCATCGACTCCGACAAGGTGGACATTCTCACCGGCCCCGTGCACTCGGGCATCCTCATGGGCATGCGGGACAAGGTGCACAACTCCAAGACCATCCTCATCGTCTCCAACGCCGGCGCCGACGCGATCGCGCGCGGGCGCTGCTCGAAGTGGATCTTCCGCACCTCCTTCTCCAACTGGCAGCCGAACCAGCCGATGGGCGGCTGGGTGGCCAAGAACGTCACCAAGGAAGTGTTCCTCACCGCGCCCAACTACCAGGCGGGCAAGGACATGATGGAGGCGTTCAAGGAGACCTATCTCCCGGCCGGCGGCAAGGTCGTGGGCGAGGACTACCCCAAGCTCGGGGAGACGGACTACGCGCCCTACCTCACCAAGATGCGCCAGTCGGGGGCGAAGGCGGTCTACGCCTTCTTCTCGGGCACCGACGCGGTGAACTTCGTGAAGCAGTTCGATCAGTTCGGGCTGAAGCAGAGCATGAAGCTCACCGGTGCGGGCTTTCTCACCGAGCCCGACGTGCTCCCCGCCCAGGGGCGCTCGGCCCTCGGGGTCCTCACCGGGCACTTCTACACGCCGCTCCTCGACAATGCCGTCAACCAGCAGTTCGTGAAGGACTTCCGCGCGAAGTTCGGGGGCAAGATGCCGGACGGCTTCGCCTGCCAGGGTTACGATACCGCCGAGGTGATCGTGCGAGCGGTCAAGGCCGTCAACGGCAACACCCAGGACAAGGACAAGCTGGTCGCCGTCATCGAGAAGACGGAGTTCGACAGCCCGCGCGGCCGCTTCCGCTTCGATCCCAAGACCCACAACGTGATCCAGCCCTTCATCTACATCCGCGAGGTGAAGGAAGTGGCGGGCGGGCTCAACAACGTCCCCATCGACAAGGTCGCCAACGTCGCGGATCCCGGCACGGGCTGCACCCTGCCCGCCTAGCGTGCCGGGCGGCGGGGCTGCGCTCACGGTGAGTGGGTTGGGGCTACCGAGCGCGAGGGCAGCCGGGCCGGGGGGGCGCACTCACTTGTTCGATACCCCACTCACCGTG